>DVGZ01000046.1 GCA_018712435.1 Candidatus Caccousia avicola | reverse complement strand
TAGCAAACAATGCGGTTGTTGATGTCCACGTTGCTGCGGTGGTTGAACACGTTGAGGGAGCCGGTGACGTAGATTTCCAGCGCCGTGGCGATGTACTGCGCCTCTTTCTCATCCTGCGCCCGCAGCAGGTCGTATAAATCCTCCAGAATGGGCATATTCTCCGGGCGCGGATCGTTGAGGTAGTCCTGATAGACCAGCCGCACACAGCGGTCAATGATGGTTTTCTGTACCGGCTGTAATCCGTCCTTTCCGCCCACGATCAGCTCGCACAGCGACAAGATGAAGTCGCTCTTCAGCGACAGCGGGCTTTCATCGTCCGAATAGTCCAGGTTCAGGTCCATCGGGTTGATGTAGTTGGTGGAGGTGGGCGAGATTTTGATGACCTGCCCGTGCAGGCGCTCCACCAGCGGCGCGTAATCGGCTGGGTCGGCGGTGTTACCACCGCTTTCCCGCCTAAGAACCGTACGTGACAGATTTCCCGTCATACGGCTCAAGCATTTCATAACTTTTTCAAGCGGCACTCAGTATAAATTTGCTGGCAGGCACAGTGAACGTACCGCATATTGCGAATATCTTCTGTGCCCGCCTTGGACTTTGGCCTGAGGTAGAAGATTTCTCTTTCCTCAGTCACGTCCATCGGCATACCGCAGTGGTAGCACAAGCCTTTCTGGTTCTTCCAAATGGTCTTGAATTTGCCAGTAAGCTTGCGCATTCCCTTATCGAACTTTCTTTTTCGGAAATACTCCGTATCGAGGAACGGATTTGCAGTTGTTTTCACTTTGGTGTGCCGTACAATTGCCGTACTGTCCACCCGTATCAACTTCTTTTTATCCGTAGAGAATACCCATTTTTGATTTTGAACTCGATGCCAGTACCTGCTCGAGATCCACCATTTATTCTTCTTTGGGTGCCGTCTTTTGGCCCACCGCCACAGCAGTTCGTACAGGACGTAATCCAGATGCGTGAACGCATAGCTCGCACATACGGACTGGTGGTAGTTGGTCCAACCTCGAATCTGTTCGTTCAACTTCATAATCAGAACATCCTGTTCCCACGCTTTTCCCCTGCGGAGAATCGTGTCCGAGAGGTTGGAAACAATGGCTTTCACAGCCTTCTTGGATGGCTTGATGATCAGCTTTTCGCTGTATTTTCTAAAGTTCCATCCAAGGAAGTCAAAGCCGTCGTCAATGTTGGTGACGACAGTCTTTTCTTCGGATAGTTCCAAACCTCTTTGCGCGAGAAACTCCCGGATGACTTCTTTGGCTTCAAGAGCCAGCTCCGGGGTTGCTGCTGTGACGACGAAATCATCTGCATAGCGCACAAAGTTCACCTTGTGGGCATTCTTGAATCGAATATCCACTTTGCCGAGCGCGTTTGTGTGGAATCGCTCAACCAGCCGCTTTTCCATCCCATCCAGCGTCATGTTCGCCAGAATAGGGGAAATAATGCCGCCCTGCGGAGTGCCTTCCTCTGTGGGAAAGAGTTCGCGCTGGTAGATGAACCCTGCTTTCAGGAACTGTTTCAGGATGCTCTTATCCATTGGGATATTTGCCAACAGCCAATCATGGCTGATGTGGTCAAAACAGCCCTTGATGTCACCCTCCAGAATCCATTTCGGAGAGATGTGTTTGCGTGAGAGCGCTGTGAAGAGATATTCACAGGCGTCCTGCGCACACCTTCCTTTTCGGAAACCAAAGGATTTTCCGTCTGCCGTTGTTTCCGCAACAGGCTCCAATGCCAGAGCGTAGAGAGCCTGCATAGCGCGGTCGTACATGGTGGGGATGCCCAATGGACGTTTTTTCTTCTTGTCCTTCTTCTCAATATAAACTCTGCGGAGAGGACGCGCACGATACCCTTTATCTGTCAGCGACAGGACCGCTTTCATTTTCTTCGCCGGCGTGTTCCAGAGAACACCGTCCACGCCGGGCGTCTTGCGTCCGTCGTTGGTGACGACGCGCTTAACGGCCAGCGCTTTGGCATAAAAGGAATGTGTCAGAAGATACTGAAGTCGTTTTACTGCGTTATAGTCGTTTTGCTGAGTTGCCTTGACAATCCTGACTTGTAGCCTGTTAACTTCCCGTTCGGCTCTGCGCCAGTCAATGGATTTCCATTGTGCGCCGAGCTTTGCTTCGTCCGATTGCTTCTCAGAAGTTTTACCTTCCGTCGTTGAATACAAATCGTTCACAGGTATACCTCCAATCTTGCCATGAAATACCTGGAATAAGTCAGCGCCCTTTCGGGCCAGGGCAAATTTTGAACCCCTATGCTCACCATTACAGTGAGCCATTCGCTTTTTATTCCCTCTTATGCCCTCTGCACCATTTCTTCCTCTTACGAAGTCGATACCTTTATGAAAAAGGAGTGCATAGGGGTTTCCACGTTCCACGTAATGCATAATTCATGAATGCCTTAGCCGCCATCTTTGAACCGGGAGGATTTGCGTCCATTTGCCTTGGGGTACTGAAAGGCCCCGCAGCCACCTCCTTCACCTTTTGGTGCAGGTGTGTCAGCCTTATTTCACCTGTTCCCTGTAACGATCCTTACGATGATTTACATTACATTCGACATAGCATTCTTTACCCTAACAGTACGTCTGCTTTTAGGCTGGCAGATTTCCCATATTGTCCTGTGAGCTTCCCAACGCTGGCTTTTGACCAGTGCAGGTCACAGTAGGGTTACTCCAAATGGATAGAGCAGCGTTTACACGCAATACATTACGCGACTTCGTGTCGCACCTCGGACTCGGGATCACAGACGATGATATCATCGTCTGTGGAGAGGAAAGCGTTGGTGATTTCCCGCTTTGCTGCGAAAGATTTTCCGCTGCCGGGCGTGCCCAAAATCAGGCCGTTGGGGTTTTTCAGCCGCTTGCGGTCCACCATGATGAGGTTGTTGGAGAGGGCGTTGAGGCCGTAGTAGAGCGCGCCGGGCCCAGCCTGGAACAGCTCCTGGGTCGTGAACGGGATAAAGATGGCGGTGGAACTGGTGGTCAGCGCCCGCTGCACCTCGATGAGGTTTTGCGCCAGGGGCAAACTGGACATCAAGCCTTCCTCCTGCTGGAAGTCCAGCCGGGTGAGCTGGCAGTTGTGCTTCTGGGCGATACTCGCCGCTTGGAACACGTTTGTTTCCAATTCCTGCGGCGTGCGTCCGGTGTTTACGACCAGGAAAGTTAACAGGAACATCCGCTCGTTCTGGCTTTGCAGCTCCTTCAAGAGATTCTTGGCGTCCTGGCCATAAGTCGCCAAATCGGACGGCAGGATGTCAATATCATAACCTGCGCGGACGGCTTTCTTCTGCTCCTCGATCTTTCCGCGGTCCAGTTCGGTGATGGTCCGCTTCACCGTCTTGATGGCCTTGTTCTGGTCCACCGAATGAACGTGCATGGTGACGATCTGGCTGGACTCCATGCCGAGGAAGTCTTTGAGAAGCTGGTCGCTCAGGTCGGACGCCGTGATGTTGAGGAAACTCGCCGCGCCATACAGGCCCCCGACCTGGAAAGTACGGGTATTGAAAGCAAAGGCGCTCGGCGCGATGAAATCCTTGACCGACAGCCCCGATTTGGGGAGCTGCTTCCAGTCGAAACGGAACTTCTCCGCACCGTCCATGTGGAACATGGCGTGCATCAGCCGCAAACGCTCCTCGCCGTTCAATACGCGGGCGGCCGCGCCCAGCCGCCGGAAATTGTTGAGGATGTCGTTTTGGATGTGGTCGAGCCGGGGTTTTGCCTGCCGCATGGACGCCGCCTCGATGCCAAAAGTCAGGTACTTGGTCTTGGTCAGACCGTTGTTGCCCTGGGCAAGCTGCGTTTTCAGCATCTGGCTGTACTCGGCCCGCACATCGTCGAAGCCGTCCCGTTTGGGCGGAATTTTGATATTTCGCTCGAAGTCCTCGGCGTCAGTGGCGGTGTTCATGAAGGACAGCTCGAACCGCACCGACGAATCGAAGAAATTCAAAAAACTGCACCATTCCTCGAAAATGGCGGTCTTATCCTCCTGCTGACTGAGCTGGTAGTTGATGTCCTGGAACTGGATGGTGCGGGTGTAGTAGCCGTCCCGCACCCGGCAGATGCCGTCCGTGAACATCCGCTGGAACGGGATAGACTGCTGGGCGGTGCGGGGGATGCCGTCATCCCGCTTGGCTTTTTTCACGATGTGGTCGATCTTCTTGCGCTCGGACTTGTTAAGCAAGGGCTTACCGACGGGCTTTTCGCTGTTGGGCTTTCTGAACAATGCGCGTCACCTCCTCCTGGGCGTCCGCCTGTCGGAGCAGGGCGGCGTAGTAGTTATAGGTCTGGTAAGGCCGGACTTTCGGCCGGACAAATCGGGCCTGGTAAAAGTGGCGGGCCACCACCTCGGGCGGCTGGCCGTTGCGCTCGTACAGGCCAAAGAAAAAGAACGGGAGCATGACCACGATCATGGCGAGGGCGGCAAGGCTCAGATTGCCGCTGCCCCGGACAAAAAAGTAGACCGGCACACCGATCAGTGCGCCGGTCCCGAAGCAGACGATCTGCCGTTTGGTCAGGCCGAACAGGACTTTGGATTTGACCCGCGTCAGGTCGCGGGGAGCGGAAATATAGGCTGCCATGTTACCTCCTTAATGTGCGTTGAGAATGCTGCGGGTGAGGGTGCCGGTTTTGAGCAGGGTGAAACAGAGCAGGACGGTGTAGCCGATCACACCCCAAATCGAGGCGATGGGGTCAGACGAAAAGGAGATGTTCTGGATGAGCACCGCATAAATACCAACGCAGATCATGATGAGGAAGCCCTGCAAGCCGAGGGCCAGCAGGCTGCGCAGGTAGTTCTGGCCGATCTGGCTCTGCTCCTTGCTGCCGAAGGTCGAAAACGGGATGGGCGCAAGGCTGACTGCGCGTAGGGTAAGAACCCAGCGCCTTGCCATATCGCTATGGCAGGTTTCCGAGAACTCCCCTCCGAACCGGACTTACACCTCTCGATGTATCCGGCTCTCCAGCTGTCAGTCTAATTTCCCAGCGTGTAACTTA
>DVGZ01000045.1 GCA_018712435.1 Candidatus Caccousia avicola | reverse complement strand
TAACAATCATACAGATACCAATAAAAAGATCAATTTCAAGCTGGTGCTGCTCTTTATGAAAAGCTACCTGCTTTTGATGATGATTTTTGCCGTTGTGATTTTTCTGGTTCTTTTTTATATGAGGCAGCGTCAGATCGATTTTATTACCCAGCGAAACAGCAGCGTGGCCGAGCAGGTGCTCAACAGCTTTGAAGAAAAGGTGCTGGTGATCAAAAAGTTTTCCCAGCAGATTGCCACCCGGGAATTTTATCAGTTTGCCCGGCTGGATCAGGAAGAGGCCATGCAGAACCAGGATACGCTCCTGCATATCCGATCCTCCTGTGTGAATTACAGTGTGTTTTCCGAATTCGGAGAATACGCCATCTGTTTCGATAAAAGCGGGGTTGCCTTCGGGTCTTACTCCGTGTGTACCGATATCAATCGCTTTTACGGGACGCTGTTCCAGTTCGGGGACATGAGCGCGAACGAGTTTTTCTCCTATAAAAAGCAGCTCCCGGCGGAAAGCTTTCTGCCTTACAGCACGATGGAGTTTCCGCCGCGCAGCTACGAGGGCATGATCTACTACATCAAGCTTTATCCCTATTCAGACAGCTCGGCATCCCTCTTTTTTGTCCTGCGCGATACGTACTTGGATCAGCTGTTTGAGCCGATTGAAAACTCCAAAATTATGGTCCGCAACAACCAGGGCGCTGTTTTGTACACCAGAAACTGGTCGGACGAGGACGCGGAGCGCTACATGTGGGACGGGCAGCTCAATCTGGAGGCCCTTAACCAGGATTATATCCTGACCGTTCAGAAGGGCGTGGGAATCGACTACATCTGCATGACCTCGCGGGAGGAGCTGTTCGGAGGCGTCAACAGCCTGTTCCTGCTTCTGTTTGCGATTTTCCTTGTGCTGATTGTGGGGATGGTGGCGATTATCGCTGCGATTTCCAGCCACAACAGCGTGTGGGTGCAGAAAATTCTGCTTCACCGCAAGAGCGGATATTCCGAAACAAAAGGCAGCATTTATAAAGAAATCAGCGATGCGTTCGATGTGCTCCAGCACGATAACCTGATTTTGCAGGGCGAACGTGACAGCTCGATGGAAATGCTGCGCCGGAATTTCTTCCTGAACCTGCTTATGGGAAAGGCGAAACAGCCTTATGATTATACACTTCTCGGAAACGGCGCAAGTGCTCTCGGAAACGGCGCAAGTGCGCGCTGGGAACAGTACGGGCTTGTTATGGCCTCGCTGGAATACCGGGCTCCCGATGGAGAGACCCCCGACCTGCAGCTCCTGCGGCGATCGTTTGAGAGCTGGTATCAGGAAGCGGAGGGGAGGATCAGCAGGGAAGGATATGTCGTCTGCCTGGAAACCGGGCGCATGGCGGCCGTTGTAAAGGAGGAGGATCGGATCGACGCTGTGGCGCAGATGCTTTTGGAAAGCGCAGAAGCCGTCCACATGGAGGATGCTCTGGAGGTCCGCGTCAGCGCGGCGATGCAGGTCATGCGTGTGGAAGAGCTGTATCAGGCGGCACAGGCCGGCTCACGTTTCCTTGGGCGGGAAAGCTTCCGTCCGGAGAGCAGAGGGCTGTGTTCCCCGTTTGATGCGCAGGAAATCCCGGATACAAGGCTCCGGCCCGCTTCCGAGGAGAAAACAAAGGTCCTGTTCACGGCGGCGAAAAGCGGAAACCTGAAGGAAGCCGAGGAGCTTCTGCGGGATATTTTCCAGAAAACCGCGGAGTTTGTCCGCGGGGACGAGGAAAAGACAGAGTTTCTGGCCCGTATCAGCCAGCTTCTCCTGCTGCTGGACAGCGGAGAAAGCTTTTCGGAAAAGGATTGGATGGACGCCCTGCGGCAAATCCCCATGAGCGGCACGATGTTTGCGTGTCTGTATGCTTCCATCCGCCGGATCTGTCTGGAAAACAAAAAGCTGCAAAAGAGCAAAAAGGATACCGCAAGAGAGGAATTCCGCGAAAAGGTGCGGCTGCTGGTGGACGAAGAACTGTCCAATCAGGAGATGAGCCTGAATTACGCTGCGGAGAAGCTGGGCTTTTCCCACGCCTACTTCTCGTCCCTCTTCAAGGAAAACATGGGAGAGAATTTCTCAGCGTACCTGGAGCGCCTGCGGATGCAGAAGGCCCATGCGCTGGTTCTGGAGGGGCAGTACACGCTCGATGAGATCGCGGGCATGTGCGGGTATGCAAATTCCAACACGTTCCGCCGGATTTACCGCAAGGTATACGGCGTGACCCCTTCCATGATGCGAAGCATGAAAAAACAGGAAGAACAGCAGAAAAAAGCAAAAAAGAACGAAGAATAACCGGATCCGCTTCATGACGCGCGGCAGGCAGTGGGTGCGGGAACTTTGAACAGAAGGGAAGAACAATCAATATGGCTCAGAATAAGACGGAGAAAAAGGTCCCGGTTATCGTAGACGGCGTACACGGGTGCTCCGCCCCCGAAACCTATGTCCCTCCGAAGGAACCCGCCGTGCAGGAGCATCTGAAATGGTTCCGCGGCCTGAAGCTCGGACTCATGATGCACTGGTCTCCCGGCAGCCAGATGGGCAGCTTTGAGAGCTGGCCGCTGTGCGACGAGGCGGGGGAGTGGTCCCAGGCGGATTTCCGCTGGACGGATCCCGAGGAAGCCAAACAGCAGTATGAGAACATGAACAAGACCTTTAACCCGGTGAAATTCCGCCCGGACAAGTGGGCGAAGCTGGCCCGGGAATGCGGCTTCAAGTATCTGCTGTTTACCACGAAGCATCATGACGGCTTCTGCATGTTCGACACCGACACCACCAATTACAAGGTGACAGCGGAGGATTGCCCCTTCCATACGCACAAATACGCAGACATTGTGGGAAATCTGTACGAAGCCTTCCGTAACGAAGGCCTTGCCATCAGCGTCTATTTCTCGAAACCCGACTGGCACAGCGAGTATTACTGGGCGCCCCAGTTCGGGGAGCACAAAAGCGGCGCGGCCAACTATGACGCGAAGGAGCATCCGGAGGTCTGGGAGAAGTTTGTGCAGTACACGCACCGCCAGATTGAGGAGCTGACCTCCAAGTACGGCAAGGTGGATGTTCTCTGGCTCGACGGCGGCGTGGTCCGCCCGGACAACAAGCACATGGACATCCGGCTCGGTGAGGTGGTCGAACGTATCCGTGCCACGACCCAGCCCCATCTGATTGTGTGTGATCGGACAGTCGGCGGCGAGTATGAGAACATCATCACGCCCGAGCAGAGCATCCCCTCTGCCATGATCCCCGTGCCGTGGGAATCCTGCCTGACGGTGGGCGGCTGCTTCTCCTTCCATTACACGGATCACCCCAAGAGCGCCCGCGAGCTGGTACATACCCTGATCGATGTAGTGGCCAAGGGCGGAAACCTGGCTCTGAACATCACCCCGCAGCCCGACGGTGAGCTGCCCGCTCCCGCGGTGGAAAGCCTGCTTGGCCTGGGCGAATGGCTCCAGGTGAACGGCGAAGGCATCTATGAGACAGAGGTTTGCGCACCGTATGTGAGCACTGCCCGGCAAGGGCTGGCTTACACACAGAAAAACGGAAACATCTATGTGTTTTACCGCTATCAGGAGCGCCAGCATTACCGTCTGCCGCGGTACCTGTTCCTGGAGATTGAAAAGCCAGCGGTGAAGATCACGCTGCTGCGCAACGGACAGGAGCTTGCGTTTGTGCAGGAGAACGGCAGGGTGAAGATTGACACGGAGCAGATTTCCATGCTGGGAGTCAAGTACAGCGACTGCTTCAAGGTAGAATTTGATTCGGCCGCACAGGCCGGGAACGGAGGCGGACAGTGAGCGCGAAAAAAGCGGCAGTTCAACCCCGGAGCACAGGTCATTTGTGGAAACAAATCAAAAAGCACTGGCAGCTCTACCTGATCTTTGCCCTCCCCTTTGCACTGGTGCTGCTGTTCAGCTATAAGCCGATGTACGGCATTCTGATTGCTTTTAAGGACTTTGTGGCGACCAAGGGCATTCTGGGAAGCCAGTGGGCGGATCCCTGGTACAAATACTTTGAGATGTTTGTCAAGACCCAGAACTTCCCCAGACTGATGTGGAATACCGTGACGCTGAGCCTGTACGGCTTGATCGCGGGCTTCCCAATCCCGATCATCCTCGCGATTTCCCTCAACGAGTGCAGAAACGTCAAGATGAAGAAAACGGTGCAGATGATCACCTATGCTCCCCATTTTATTTCGGTGGTTATCATCGTTTCCATCCTCTCCCTGATGCTGGCGCCCAAGACAGGCATTGTCAACAACCTGATTGAGGCGCTCGGCGGGGAGCGGATCGACTTCTTCTCAAAGCCCGAGTATTTCAAGAGCCTGTATGTATGGTCCGGCGTGTGGCAGGGCATGGGCTTCAGCTCCGTCATCTATATGGCGGCTCTCTCCGGTGTTTCGCCTGCTCTGCATGAGGCGGCCATCCTGGACGGTGCAAGCAAATTGCAGCGCATCTTCCATGTGGATCTCCCCAGCATTTCGCCCACCATCATCATCACGCTGATCCTCAACGTCGGCAACATTATGAGCGTGGGCTATGAAAAGGTTCTGCTCATGCAGACCAGCCTGAACATGTCCTCCTCCGACGTGATCTCGACCTATGTATACCGCATCGGTCTGGTGAACGCACAGTACAGCCTTTCCACGGCGGTGGGTCTGTTCAATTCCATCATCAACATCGCGCTTCTGGTGACAGTCAACTTCATCGCCAGAAAGGTCAGCGAGACGTCGCTGTGGTAAGGAGGGAGAAAACATGTCGGCGAAAGCCATGAAAGTCAAGCGGAGCACGGGGGACAAGGTGTTCGATATTGTCAACTACACCTTCCTCATCTTTCTGACGCTGATCGTCCTGTACCCGCTCGTATATGTTCTCAGCGCCTCCTTCAGCTCGCCGTATGCCGTGACCAGCGGCCAGGTGTGGCTGTTCCCGAAGGATGTTTCCCTCGTGGGCTATGAGACGGTGTTCAAGGATCCCAACATTGTCAGCGGCTTTTTCTACGCGGTATACCGGACGGTTCTGGGAACGCTGATCGGCGTGGTCATGACCATGATGGCCGCTTATCCGCTCTCCGTGCGTGATTTTGCGGGCCGCGGCGTGTTCATGAAGCTGCTGACCTTCACGATGATGTTCGGCGGCGGCCTGATCCCGAGCTTTTTGAATATCAACGAGCTCGGTCTGTACGGCACCTACTGGGCGCTCGTGATCCCCGGCGCCGTGGGTGTGTACAACGTCATCGTCACCCGCACGTTTATCCAGAGCACCATCCCCTATGATCTGTATGAGTCTGCCAGTTTGGACGGCTGCTCGGATCTGGGGTATTTCCTCAAGGTGGTCATCCCGCTTTCCAAGCCGATTCTCGCGGTGCTGACCATGTATGTCGCTGTCGGACACTGGAACGACTACTTCAACGCGATGATTTACCTCAAGTCCGACAACTATCCCCTTCAGGTGGTTCTGCGCAACATCATCCTGATGAACCAGATCGATCCGGAAAATATGGCCGACGTGGACACGATGATGAAAATGCAGGGCCTCGCGGAGCTGCTCAAGTATTCTCTGATTGTAATTTCCAGCGTTCCCATGCTGATTCTGTATCCCTTCATCCAGAAGCACTTTGTCAAGGGCGTTATGATCGGCGCCATCAAGGGCTGAAACAAGGAACCAGCCTGCTCCGGCAGGTTTGCGCGGCACAAGCCGCAAAATGAGAAAAGGAGAAGAATTATGAAGAGAAGAGTTTCCAAAATGGCAGTCATTCTCAGTCTGGCCATGGCGGCTGGAGTCCTCTCAAGCTGCACGCAGAATACTCCCGGCACAGCGTCCGGCGGAACGGCCTCCGCAGGCGGATCCGGGGACGGCGGCTCCACGGTGGAGATGAGCGCAAACGGCGAATTCCCCATCGTGAACGAAAAAATGTCGTTTACCATTATGGTTCCGCAGGAAGCGTACATTCTGGATGTGGAAACCAACGAATTTACCAAGTGGTATGAGGAACAGACCAATATTCATATTGATTGGGAGATCGTTCCCAAGGAGGCCGTGACGGAGAGGGTCAACCTCTCTCTGACGACCGGCGAATATCCCGACGCGTACCTCGGCTGCAACCTTTCCGAAGCGGATCAGGTGAAATACGGTTCGCAGGGAATTTTCATCTCGCTCAATGACCTGATTGAAAAGTACAGTGTCGATTTCAAGGCGGCCATGGAGTCCTCCGAGCTTCTGCCGGAAGCCATCACCGCTCCGGACGGCAACATTTATTCCCTGCCGCAGATCAACGAGTGCTTCCACTGCTTCTATCCCGCCAAGGTGTATATGAATCAGGAGTGGCTCAAGAACGTCGGCAAAGAGGCTCCGACCACGACCGACGAGTTCTACGAGGTGCTCAAGGCCTTTAAGGAGCAGGATGCCAACGGCAACGGCGATCCGAACGACGAGATCCCCATGATGGGCGCGGACGGCGGCTGGTATACCGATCCTTACAGCTTCCTGCTGAACTCCTTCGTTTACTGGGACGGCGCCAGGGGCTATGCGCTCAATAACGGCAAGATCGAATTTGTGGCCAACACCGAGGAATTCCGTGAGGGCCTGCGCTACATCAACAAGCTGGTCTCCGAGGGCCTGATCGATCCCGTCTCCTTCACGCAGAAGGAAGCCCAGGCCAAGATCATCGGCGGTGATCCGGAGAAGATCACGGTTGGCACGGCCTGCGGCGCGACGTTTGAAAGCATCCTGGGCGACACCGTGAACGATCCGCTCGAGAGATATACCCAGTATGAGGCCATCAGCCCGCTGAAGGGCCCCAACGGCGTGCAGAACGCTCTCACCGAGGAGGGCGGCGTCTACAGCGGCCGTTTCCTCATCACCAACCAGTGCGAGAATCCGGAAGTCCTGTTCCGCTGGGCGGACGGCGGCTATAAGGCCGAGGTGACGCTCCAGTCTCAGGCAGGCCCCGAGAACGTTGGCTGGAAGAAGCCCGCGGAAGGTACGCTGGGCATCAACGGCAAGCCCGCTCTGTATGAGAAGATCACCTGGACCGGCGATTCCGTGCAGAACTATCATCTGGAGAACATCATGCTCGCCAACCGTACCCGCGATTACCGCGACGGCCAGGCTGTTGTCGGCGACGATCCGTATCTGACCCAGACCGGCGAGCCCAGAAGATACCGCGACACCGAGACCTATTATGAGCCCTATGCTTCCGATATGCAGATCCCGATCCTGATGTACACGCAGGAAGAGTCCGACGAGCTGGCCATCATCCAGACCGGCCTGACCGACTTCCTCAAGGAGAACATGGTTGCGTTCATGACGGGCAACAAGAGCCTCGATTCCGATTGGGACGCTTATGCCGCTGAGTTCGAGAACCTGAACGTTTCCCGCGCTCTCGAGATCATGCAGACTGCTTACGATCGTCAGTACAAATAAGAGAGATTGACTTACCTCCTACCGAACGAACAGAACTCCCCCCGCACAGGTTTTGGCCTGCACGGGGGGAGTTCCCCTTTTTGTGCTGTATTTTTTACAGACGCCGCTGTGCGTCGTGTTCGCGCGAGAGGAAAACGACCACGCCGGTGAGAGCCAGAACGCCAATGAGGTTCGGCAGCACCATCAGGCCGTTGAACATATCGGACAGCGACCACACAAGATCCACCTTCATGATGGAGCCCAGGATAACAAACACAATGACCAGGGCGGAATAAACGGGAACAGCCCGCTTTCCGAAGAGATATTTCACGTTTGTTTCGCCGAAGAAGAACCAGCCGATGATGGTGGAGAACGCAAAGAACAGCATGCACACGGCAATGAAGATATTGCCGAAGGAGCCGAACACAGTGTTGAAGGCAGCCTGTGCCAGCGGGGCCGCGGTGAGCGGTGCGCCGTTCGCGTCTGTGAGGGAAAGCGCACCGGTGGAGAGGATGACAAGGGCCGTCATGGTGAGCACGATAAAGGTGTCGATGAACACGCCGATCATCGCGACGACGCCCTGATCGCACGGGTGCTTGACCTTGGCCAGCGCGTGAGCATGCGGGGTAGAGCCCATACCAGCTTCGTTGGAGAACAGGCCGCGTGCCACACCAAACCGGATCGCCTCGCGGACCGTGATGCCGGCCACGCCGCCCGCCATCGCCTGCGGATCAAAGGCGAGGACGAAGATCTGCGCAAAGGCCGTGCCGAGGTTCCGCCAATTAACGGCAAGTACGATGAGAGAGCCGAGGACATACAGGACAGCCATCACCGGCACGATCTTTTCCGTCACAGCGGCGATGCGCTTCTTGCCGCCGAGGAAGATGATCGCCGTGAAAATGGCCACGACAATGCCTACAGCGAGACCCGGCACGTGGAAAGCGGTCTGGAACGCGTCACTGATGGAGTTCGACTGCACCATGTTGCCCATGAGAAGCCAAGGGCGAGGGTGATTGCCACAGCGAAGAAGCCCGCAAGGAATTTGCCGAATACACCCTGAAATTTCGCTTTGATGCAGTACACCGGGCCGCCTGTGATTTCCCCGTCCACAGTACGGCGGTATTTCTGCGCCAGCGTTGCTTCCGCATAGATGGTGGCCATGCCGAAAAAGGCGCTCAGCCACATCCAGAAGATGGCTCCCGGTCCGCCCGAGGCGATTGCCGTCGCCGCGCCCGCGATGTTTCCGGTGCCGACCTGTGCCGCTACCGCCGTCGCCAGCGACTGGAACGAGCTCATGCCGTCGTTTCCCGCTTTGTCGCCGTGCAGGCGGATATTGCCGAAAACAGCCTTGAGGCCCTGCCGGAATTTGCGAACCTGGACAAATTTCAGCCGGATGGTGAACCAGATCCCCGTTCCGCACAGGAGCACCAGTAAAATAGCGTCCCACATCCAGGTGTTTACAGTGCTGACGAAGGAGGTCAGCCCGTTCATGAAGTCTGCCGCGCCGTTCATACATCTCCCTCCGTTTATTATGGTAAATCATAAAAGTGTTGTGAGGTTTAGTATAGCAAAAAGAATCGAAAACTGCAATCACTTTCAGATTTTCCGTAAAAAATTCCACAGAACACCGAAGAAGGGACGAAAAATGAATCGGGAATTATCAGAATTGCAAAAAGAAAAATAGAAGGGCATAAAAAAACCGTCCCCCGGGAAGAAGGGGACGGAAGATGTACCAAAGAAAGACAGGCCCTATGCGGCGATCAGCCGGCGGAACTGCTCCGTCAGACGGCCGGAAAGGGCGCGGGTCACCAGGATCTGCACCGGCGCGACCAGAAAATATTTCGGGATGCGCGTCGAGAGAATTCCCCATACGCCGTCCTTCATCAGGATCCACAGCCAAAGCGTGTTCAATCCCATGTTCAGGACAACGGTGATCAGCAGAACGGCGGCAATGGCGCGCCACAGCGCGGCCTGCTTCCGGTAGAGGAAGAAGCCGTACACCAGCCCGGCAAGCACAGCCGTCAGCGTGAAGCCCGGAAAATAGGCCCCGGCCGGAAAGAGAATGGCTCCCAGAAAATCACCGAGCCCTCCCACCACAGCGGCCGGAATGGGGCCGTAAAGCAGGGCGGCAAGGACAACCGGGACAAACGAGAAGTTGATCTGGACGAGCGGGGTCTGGATCCCGAGAAATCTGGTCAGCACCACGTTCATGGCGGTAAGCAGCGCCAGGGTGACCAGCATCACGAGATCCGTCTTTTTGACAGCCTTCGGATTCAATTGTTTCCCTCCTGTTTTCGCACCGGGGACTCCCCGGCGGCGAGCCACATGAAGGTTGTGGCAGCGGACGCGGCGCCACACCGCAAGCCGATCCTTCGTTTCCGGCTTTTCGTCCGGCGGCGACTTCCCATCCGCCGGCACTTAACGCGTGACGCCTACTCTGACACAAGCATTATAGCAGGCTTTTCCCCGTTTGTACAGCTATTTTTCTTCCTGCGCCGTCTGCGCCTTCTGAAAATCGCACATGGCGCGAATGCGGCGGCGGTAGGTGATGAGCAGCGGGATATCCGCGCCGATCCACGCCATCGGGCTGGCAAGGCACACCGCCCAGAAGCCGAACGGCACGGCAATCAGCGCCACGACTACACGCATCACAAGCTGCTCCATCACGCCGCCCATGAGCGGGACAAAGGCTTCGCCCATGCCCTGCAAGGCGTTGCGGAAGATGTTGACCCATCCGAGAGGCAGGTAAAACGCCATCACAATATAGAGATAGGTCCGCGCGGCGTCGTACACCTCCGGCTGGTCGCCCGAGATGAAGAGAGAGACAAGGCTCCTCCAGAACACATAGACAAATACGATCAGAACCAGAGAGCTGATGTCCGTGATCTGGCGGCAGCGGCGCACACCCTCGCGGATGCGCTCCGGCTTGCCCGCGCCGAGGTTCTGCCCGACGAAGGTGGCCGTCGTGGTGGAGAGCGTCGCCATAAGCTGCTGGGTGAGCGATTCCACCTTGGAGGCCGCGGTGAAGGCTGCCGTCGTGGCGGAGCCAAAGCTGTTCACCGCGCCCTGCATCGTCACCACGCCGATGGCCGTGATCGAGAACTGGAAAGCCATCGGGGAGCCGATTTTGAGGAGCAGCAGGCAGGTGGACGGGCGGAATTTCCAGTCCTGCCGCTGGAAGCGCAGGATCGGGAATTTTTTCGCCATGTAGATCAGGCACAGAAGTCCTGAGACAAACTGGGAAAAGACGGTTGCATAACCGGCTCCCGCCACGCCCATCTGGAAGTTGATGATAAAGAGCAGATCCAGTCCCACGTTGAGCAGGGAGGACAGGATCAGGAAATACAGCGGCGTTTTGCTGTCCCCGAGGGCGCGCAGAATGCCGGAGAGAAGGTTATACAGCACGTTCGCGGTTGTGCCGGCAAAGATGACGATGATATAATCGTAGGCCATGCCGATGATATTGTCCGCCGTGTTCATGATCTCCAAAAGCTGCCAGCAGAACACCATGCTGATGAACGTCATCACCACGCAGAGCGCGACGCTTAATATGGCGCTCATGGCTACGGTGTGGCGCATTTCGTCGTAGTCTCCCGCTCCGAATCGCTGGGCGACCAGGACGGAAAAGCCGCCCGTCATTCCCATGACAAAGCCGAGAATCAGAAAGGACAGCGCGCCTGTCGTGCCCACGGCCGCGAGCGCGTCCACGCCGATGAACTGTCCCACAATCACGGCGTCCACCATGCTGTAAAGCTGCTGGAACAGGTTGCCGATCAGAAGAGGAATGGAGAAGCTGATGATCAGTTTTACGGGGTTCCCGACGGTCATATCCCTTGTCATATCAAGTCCCTGCCTTCGCAATCAAAAAAGGTCGCAGATGGGTTTTCGTACGTTAGAATTATAAAGCCGGACACGCGGACTTTCCATTGTCAGTATTTGAGAATTTGAGACGGAGAAGGGAGGGGGGCTTTGTGAGAAAGGCGCATAAATCAGCCGCAGATTTCGCGTACCTTTTCCGCCAGAGCGCGGGCCAGCTTTTCATGCTCCGGGGGGTCCATGTGCAGGCCGTCCACGGGAGAGGGAGAGGCCACGGAAGCGGCGTCGAAGAACTCGCAGCCGAGCCGGTCGGCGATCTCCTTGTAGTACGGCGCAAGCTCGCGCGAGTAGTTGGACGCGCGCTCATAGCCGAACAGGGGGCCGAACACCGGGTTGACAGACACATCTCCAATATGGATCGGGGAGACCAGCAGCAGCTTCGGGCGGTTCTCCGGCGGCCAGTCCAGGGAAAGGAACTGGTGCACCAGCGCTTCCGCGCCGCGCGCCACCGTCAGCGGGATAGCCTGGAAGGGGACCTGCAAATCGTTTGTCCCCAGCATCAGAATCAGCAGGTCAAACGGCTGATGCGAGAGCACGCACGGCGTCAGGTACGGCAGGCCGCTGACCCATGGGGATTCCGGGCATTCGCGCACGGTTGTGCGTCCGCAAAGCCCTTCCTCAATGATTTCATACTCTTCCCCCAGCAGATCCGAAAGGATTCCCGTCCAGCGCTGATCGCGCGGCAGGCGGGAGCCGTCCACCGGGTTGTGGCCGAAGGTGTTGGAGTCTCCAAAGCAGACAATGCGTTTCATGGAACAGAAACCTCCTTTTCCGTTGTGTGGACATAGAGATAAAAATTACCGCGCCGCCCGGCCCGGTCGAGCAGGCCAAGCTGGTGCAGCAGGTACAGATACATGCGCGCGTCGCCGGGGGAAGCGCCCAGCGCGGATGCCAGCTCCGCCGATGTGAACGGCTCCGGCAGCCCCGGCGGCAGCAGGGAGAGAAAATCGGACGGATGCGAAAAGCTCCATTCTCCCAAAAGGGCCGTCGGAACCCGGTCGCGACGGGAGCGGCGGCGGTCGCCCTTGACGCGCAGCTCGCGCACCTCCAGAATTGGTACGCGGAAATGCAGGTTTACCCGGTCCAGATATTCCCGGATGGCGGGCAGCGCATAGAACAGCTTCCAGACCGTTTCCGGAGCGCCGCAGCGCCGCCGCGCGGAGAGCTCCCCGGTTTCCGGATCGATGGTGCGTACCCAGCGCGACGCGTAGGCCGGGTGCGCCACCGTGACCTCATATTGCTCCAGAAAGCAGGCAAGCTTCCGGCGCAGCGGGGCGAACGCGCCCGTCTGGATCTCAAACAGCCGCCCGTCTCCCGTCACCGCGTCCGCGACAAACCGCCCCACGCGGATCTCCTGCGCGCTCACATCCGGCTGGTAATACCGTTTGAGAACAGCGTGCACGCCCTTTTCGCCCATCACGCCCACGCCGCCCGGCCGTTCCATCAGGTCGTAATCCTCGCAGAGGAAGGAAAAACGTTCCTGCGTTTCCGGGGAAACCGGTTTCCAGCAGGGAGAGCGCAGAAGGCCGGCGCGGCCCTCCTGCTCAGTCAAGGCCGGGGAACCGGCGGGTGGTCCAGTAGTCGCTCATGGAGAAGCCCGCTTCCTCCGTTACCTCGCGCCCCAGGAAAGCGGGCGGTGTGAACGCGTGCGCGGCTTCCACGGTGGGAAACTCCACCTCGGCATAGAAAAAGGTGTTGTCCACCAGATTGCATTCCAGCCGCTCCCCGCCCGGCAGGGCGTAGACGCGGAATTCCTTGCGCACCATGGGGGCGCGCAGCAGGTTGGAAAGCTCCGTGAACTGGCTCTCCGTCAGATCCATCTCCGTTTCCTGCCGCACAAGCCTCCCCTCGCCCTTGAAGCAAAGGCGGTACGTTTTGCAGCCGTCCTTTTCCTTGGAGCGGATCCGTACCACCGGATCCGTGCACAGGTAGCCCTGTTCCATCACGGATTCTTCCAGCAGAGGAAGCCCCTGCGGAAAGCTGTCCAGAAGAAATTTGCGCTCAATCTCCATCGTTGCCCTCCCCGCAGAACCGCGCTCCCAGCGCTTCCGCAATCAGCACGGCCTGCTCCAAGTCAATTTTGGTATCCTTCATTTTCAGGTGGAGAAAATCCACTCCGTCGGTGCGGGTGCCGCGCAGATCCGCTTTGGTCAGATCCGCGTTTGTCAGAAGCGCGCCCGACAGGCTGCACCGTGAAAAAACGCAGCCCGAAAGCTTGCATTCCCGCAGATCCGCGCCCTCAAAGCTTGCTCCCTCCCAGACAATCCGGGAGAGATCGAGGCCGTTGAGGGCCGTGAACGACCAGTTCCCGCCCTTCGGCGTGAGTGCGGAGACGGAAGCCTCCGCGAGGGAGGAGCCCATCATCCGGCATTCGTCGAACCTCACGTTGAACAGCGACGCATATGGGAACGAGCAGTTCGTCACGGAGCAGCGGCGGAATACCGTCCCCGCGAAACGGCAGGAGCGGAACACACACCGGTCAAATTCGCAGCGATCCAGCAGCGCTTCGGAGAAGTCGCACCCGCGGAAGGTCACGCCCGAAAAGCGCTGCTGTTCCCATTCCTGAAAGGAAAAGTCCTCCCCCTCAAAAGCGGGGGAGGACGCTGTGTTGTGTTCGTTTGTCTGCTTTTTCATTATTTCTGCTCAAGCAGCTCCGCGATCTCCTTCATGCGGTCGGGGATCTGGATCTTCTGCGGGCAGAGCTTCATGCACTTGCCGCACGATTTGCACTGATCGGGGCCGTGCCCTTCGCCGAACGCCGCAATCTCATTGCGCATCCGGTCCTTGCCCCCGCCGATGGCGAAGGTGTTGTATGCTTTGAACACGCCGGGAATGTCCACGCCGAACGGGCAGTCCATGCAGTAGCGGCAGCCCGTGCAGGGGATGGTCTTATTCTTGCGGTATGCTTCCAGCGCGGCGGCGATGACCTCGCGGTCCTTGTCCGTCAGCGGCTCGAAATCGATCATGGTGGCGGTGTTGTCCTCCACCTGCTGCACGGTGCTCATGCCGCTCAGAACGGTCATCACGTTCGGCAGGGAAGCCACATAGCGCACAGCCCAGGAGGCGACGCTGTGATCCGGGCGCGCTTCCTTCAGGATGCGGTCGGATTCCTCGCACAGGCTGGCGAGAGCGCCGCCGCGCACCGGCTCCATCACGACGACGGGGATTCCGTGCTCGGTGAGGATTTCATACTGGCTCTTCGCGTCCTGAAGCTCCCAGTCGAGATAGTTCAGCTGAATCTGGGCGAAATCCCACTCGCCGTATTCGACGATCTGGCGCAGAACCTCCGGGGAGTCGTGGAAGGAGAAGCCGAGATGGCGGATGCGTCCGGCCTTCTTCTCCTCCAAGAGATACTCGTAAACGCCGTTTTTCTTCATGATATCCAGATAGGAAGCGTTCATGGCGTGGCACAGGTAGAAGTCAAAGTATTTCACCTGGCAGCGGCTGAGCTGATCCTCAAAGATGCGTTTGACATCCTCGGGAGACTTCACCATCCACATCGGCATTTTCGTTGCGAGATGGAAGCTTTCGCGCGGATATTTTTTCAGAGCCTCGCCGATGAACAGCTCGGAATCGCCCTCGTGATAGCGGTAGGCCGTGTCAAAATAGTTCACGCCGCGCTCATAGGCGAGGTCGACGATCTTCTGCGCCTCGGCGCGGTCAATGGTTTCGCTGCCCTCTACCTTGGGCAGACGCATGCAGCCGAGTCCCAGCACGGAGATCTGGTCTCCCGTGTTTTTGTATTCCCTTTTCAGCATGTGGTTTCCTCCCTTACTCTCTTCTTGCCCGCTTGCCGGGCATAATTTCGTCCGTATCCAGCAGGATGGTCACGGGGCCGTCGTTTTCCAGGCTGACCAGCATGTCCGCGCCGAATTCCCCGCATTCGGTGGGAACGCCCGCCTGTCTGGCTCCCGCGAGAAAACGTTCGTAGAGCGGCACCGCCGTCTCCGGCCTGGCGGCCCCGGTAAACGAGGGGCGGCGGCCCTTGCGGCAGTCCGCGTACAGCGTAAACTGGGAGACGACCAGCAGCGCGCCCCCACAGTCGCACAGAGAGCGGTTCATTTTTCCCGCTTCGTCCTCAAAGACGCGCAGGCCGAGGATTTTATCGAGCAGGAAATCGCATTCCTCCTGCGTGTCCTCCGGCGCAACGCCCAGCAGCACCAGAAAGCCCGGGCCGATCGCTCCGGCTGTCTTTCCCTTGATCGAAACGGACGCGCTTTTCACACGCTGCAAGACTGCCCGCATGGATACCGTTCTCCTTTCGCTGTTTTACTGATTTTGCTTAAAACGTAACGTTTCTGTTTTCGGATTATCTTCTATTATAATCATCGCGTGATATTTTTCAACCAGATCTTTTTCCGGTAGCGCCAGAGCGAAAGCGGGATTTTGATCAGCTCGTCGCTCATGAGCAGCACATACACCACCGGCAGGCTCCAATGAAAGACAAAAGCCGCCAAACTTCCAAGCAAAATGGAGCCGCACCACATCGATCCCACGTCAAACACAAGGCCGATTTTCGCGTCACCGCCCGCCCGGAACACACCGACGATCAGCGTGGTGTTCATCGCCTGCGCCACGACGAAATAGGCCATGACGAACATCATGAACGAGAGATATTCCTGCGCCTGCGCGGAGAGTGTCATCACGTTCATGAGGATTGGCCGCGCAATCAGCACAATGCAGCCGCCGATCAGGCCGAACACGAGCGTCAGGCGGATAAACCGGCCGCCGTATTCCTCCGCGCGCTGCGTGTCGCCGCTGCCGATCGCCTTGCCGATCATGATGGCCGTGGCGTTCGCGATGCCGAAAGCCACCACCGTGGCCAGCTGGCGCGCCACCTGTGCCACGCTGTTCGCCGCTACCGCCGCGCTGCCCAGATGACCGGTCACGACGGAGTTCATCGCAACGCCCGCGCCCCACAGCAGCTCGTTGATCATCACAGGGACGGAATAAGTAAGAAAGTCGCGGAACAGCAACGGATCGCGCACAAAAATATCGCGCACGCGGAAACGGATGGTGCGGTTGATGCGTTTCGAGTAGACAATGACGATCAGAAGCTCCACCAGACGGGCGCAGATGGTGCCGAGCGCCGCGCCTTCAATGCCCATCGCGGGGCAGCCCAGCAGGCCGAAGATAAAGACGGCGTTCAGGCAAACGTTGGTGATGAGGGAAACGAGATACGTCACGGTGGAGACGACGACGCGCTCCACGCTGCGCATGATGTTCAGGTAAACGTTGGTGATCGCCATCGGGATGTAGGACAGCGAAATCAGGCGAAGATATTTCACGCCCTCCGCGATGACGGCTTCCTCCGGCGTAAAGACGCGCATGAGCTGTGCCGGAAACAGCAGAGCGGCCAGTGTGAACACAAGGCCCGTGCAGAGCGAGAAGCGAAGGGCGATTCCCAGCACCTTCTCGATGGTGCGCGTGTCGCCCTTGCCCCAGTACTGCGCGGTCAGGATCGCCGCGCCGCTCGTCAGGCCGAAGAAAAACAGCGTCATGATGAATTGCACCTGTCCCGCCAGGGACGAGGCGGACAGCACCGTTTCTCCCACCTGTCCCAGCATCATCACGTCCGCCGAGGTGACGGCGACATTGATAAGGTTTTGCAGGGCCATCGGCACCACAAGGGCAAACACGTTGCGGTAAAACACTTTGCTGTCGCTTTTTACAGGGTTATGGCTCATAAACTAAGGAAACATCCTTTCTCAGAAGCTGTGAGAACTCCGCCCTTCTGCATTCCGCACCAGAGGGCCCGCAAAGGGACCCACAGAGGGACTCCGCCCCTCTGTACTCCCCGCCAAAGGGGCAAAGCCCCTCTGGACTCCACCGCCGAAGGCGGCTTCGCCCCTTCGGTTTTTATTGCCATTGGTTTAGGACTTGTTTGAAAATAGAGAAAATGCCGGATTTTTTCCCAGAGCGAGGTGGTTTCCAGGAAAAAAGCGCAGGAATCCTTGCCGGATTCCGAGCATTTTTGACGCAGAAAGCAGCCGCTATTGGGGAAAAAGACG
>DVGZ01000044.1 GCA_018712435.1 Candidatus Caccousia avicola | reverse complement strand
GAGCGCAAAGCCGCGCGCCTGCGCGTAGAGCAGCTGCGGCACGCCGTTGATGATAACGGCAACGACCGCCAGAAGGAAGGGCCCGATATTCTGCCAGAAGTCCAAGGGGATCACCTCGTAAATATTGGTATGGAACCAGTATACACCGCTTCCCGGCTGGGAACAAGGAATATTGTGATAAAAATGTGGCGAAATTGTCTGCAAACTCTTACCGTCCAGAATACAAGAAACAGGACGTGCTCAACAGATTCTTGAGCACGTCCCTAAGTGGTCAGCCCGTCCAAAAACGCACGGAATCATCAAATTACCAAAAGCGAGCTCCCGTCGCACGCCTTTTCTCTGAAAAAAGATTACTTTGTCAAAAACCAAAAGGATTTTCCCACCGGGATGTCGAATCATATCTGTATAGGAAGTCTACATCGATACAGGGAGCATCCATCCGTATGCCGTTTTCAGCGCACAAAAGAGGAGGAATTTGCATGAGCCACATCGCCGGGGTGGACAGCCGCCAGATGACCATGAGCATCGGATGCATTGAAGACGAAATCCCGGAGGACAGCCCTGCGCGGTTCATCGAGGTGTTCGCGGACAGCTTCGATCTCGAGGCGATGGGATTTGAGCACGCCGTGCCTGCGGCCACAGGGCGGCCGCCGTACAGCCCGTACCTGCTGGTGAAGCTGTACATCTACGGCTATCTCAACCGGATCCGTTCCTCCAGACGGCTGATGCGGGAGTGCCGGCGGAACATCGAGCTGTGGTTCCTGCTGAACCGGCTGTGCCCGGACTTCCGGACGATTGCGGACTTTCGCAGGAAGCACAGGAAACTCCTGAAGCAGATATTCCTGATCTTCGTGCGGGCGTGCCGGGAGATGCGGCTGATGGACGCGCAGACGCTCTGTCTGGACGGCACGACGATCCGCGCGGTCAACGGCAAAAAGCAGGCGACCAGCGCCGAGCTCAGCCGCAAGAAGCTGGAGTACGCGAGGGCCCAGCTGGAGGCTGTGGAGAAGTATCTCGACTCCATGGACGAGGAGGACCTGCGCGAGGCGCGCATCGATCATCCCTTTGCGCTGGATCTGGAGAAGGGCCGCCTGCCAGACGTGGAGACGCTGCGGGCGCGTATCGCCTTTCACGAGCGGTGTCTGAAGCAGCTGGAGGAGAGCGGCAGGAGTTCCCTGACCTTCACTGACCCGGAATCGGCCATGATGCCCGCGAAGGAGGGCGGGATTAAGGCGTGCTACAATGTCCAGACCGCCGTGGACGCGGGCAGCCACATGATCGCCGACTTCCGCGTCACCGACACGCCCAGCGACCGAGGACAGCTGTACGACAGCATCGAGTTGTGCCGGAAGGATCTGGAACTGGGAACGGTGAACGCCATCGCAGACAAGGGCTACGAGAGCGCGGCCAACATCGAAAGGTGCCTCATGAACGGCATCGCGCCCGACGTGGGGTTCATCCAGGACCGGGAGGAGAGGGTGTTTCCGCTGGACTACGTGGAGCGTGAGATCACGCCGCAGATGCAAGCTTCCCAAAGCCCGGAGGACATTCAGGCCTGCCTCCATGCCGGGGTGCTGCCGGACTGCTATGCGGGCAGTAACATTCGCGTCGAGGTTCAGACGCTGGGGCAGCTCAGTTGCTTCATCCGCCACGAAGACGGGCGGGTCACCTGTCCCATTGGCCGGGAGCTGTTTAAGAAAAAGGAAACGAAGTACGGCACGGAATACTCCAGCAAGGAAGCCTGCCGGACCTGCCCCAACCGCTGTACAGACTCGCGGCAGGAGAAGCACGTCAACATCGGTCGCAACAGCAAGTACGTGCCCGTGCTCATGTACGGCAACCCCGACCGCCCGCTCCAGCCGATCCCGGACGTCGCGCAGAGCGCGCCGCACAACAACTTCGGCAAGTTAAAGCGCGCCGAAAAGCGCGTCATGGTGTTCATCCGGCGCGACATTCCCCGGCAAAAGCTCCGCCAGCGCACCAGCGAGCATCCCTTCGGCACGATCAAGCACGCCGACGGCGTCCGCTGCTTCCTGTGCAAGGGGAAGGAGAAGGTCACCGCCGAGTTCGCGCTCTCCGCGCTGGCCTACAACCTGCGAAGGGCGATCCGTCTCTGCGGAGGGGTGCCGAAACTCATCGAGCTCTACCGCAGGACAGCTATGCCCAAAATCAGAAAAATCGCGGAGTTCTAAGGGGGAGCCCCTCTTTTTTTTTGCGATTTGGGGTCGGAGCGGGCCCGGTTTTGGTCATTCACATAGAAAAACCGTCTGAAAACATTCGTTTTCAGACGGACTGTGGTGGAGCGTAGGGGATTCGAACCCCTGACCTCAACGATGCGAACGTTGCGCGCTACCAACTGTGCTAACGCCCCATATGCTTTGTCAAGCAGGGATTATTATAGCACAGGAGGGCGGCGAATGCAAGGGCTATGGCAGTGTATGCCCGTGTTAAATTTCGTATTCCCGCCCGGCGTGGCACGTTGGGGCGGGAAGTTTCACCCCGGCGCGCTTGACAGTGACAACAAGGGATGTTAATATCAGTTTTATAAAGGAACTATATATGTTCCCTGATATACGGCAGGGCGACAAGGAAGGGTATCCATGCAAAGTACGGCAGAAAACAAAATGGGCGTCATGCCCATTGGCAAACTGGTCCTCAACATGTCGGTGCCGCTGATGATCTCCATGCTGGTACAGGCGCTTTACAACGTGGTGGACAGCGTCTTTGTCAGCATGGTCAGCGAAGAAGCGCTCTCGGCGGTGTCCTTCAGCTT
>DVGZ01000043.1 GCA_018712435.1 Candidatus Caccousia avicola | reverse complement strand
AGCGCGATAATGTCAAGGACGTCGGCGGGTTTGTCGGCGGCTATCTCAAGAACGGCAGGCGCAGCAGCGCCAGCGTGGTCAACCGCTGCATGGTGTGCCTGGACGCGGACAATGGGGACGCTGGCTTGCTGGACGATCTGGACATCAAGTTTATCAACGCCTACGCGCTCTACAGCACGCACAGCCACACGCCGGAGAAGATGCGCCTGCGGCTCATCGTTCCCCTGTCCCGTACAGTCACGCCGGACGAGTATGCGGCAATCTCCCGCCGCATCGCCGATGATCTGACGCTTTCCCGCTTCGACCCCACGACCTTTGAACCCGCACGGCTCATGTACTGGCCGAGTACACCGGAGGATGGGGAGTTTGTCTTCCAGCATGCCGACCAGCCGTTCCTTGACCCTGACGAGGTGCTCGCCACTTACGCCGACTGGCAGGATGCCTCCCTCTGGCCGACGACGCAGCCGGTGGAGGCGAAGATGCGCCGCACAGTTTCCAAGCAGGAAGATCCGTTAACCAAAAGCGGCATCATCGGGGCGTTCTGCCGGGCGCACAGCATTACGGACATCCTCGAAAACGTCTTGTCCGACAGGTACACCGCTACGGCCCAGGACGACCGCTATACCTTCGCGGGCGGTAGCACCACGGGCGGTCTGGTCGTGTACGACGACAAGTACGCCTTTTCCCATCACGCGACTGATCCGGCAGGCGGCAAACTGTGCAACGCCTTCGATCTGGTGCGCTGGCATCTGTTTACGCCGGGCGGCACGGCCCCGGACGGTTCCCGCGTGGGAGACGACGCATCGTCCATCAAGCGGATGCAGGAATACGCATCGCGGGATGAGGCCACCCGCCGCACGCTCGCTGAGGAGCGACAGGTACAGGCCGTGCAGGAATTCGGCGATCTGGACGCGCTGGAGGCACAGTCTTCCCAAACACAGGGCGCGCAATGGCAGGAGCAGCTGGAGCTGGACAAGCAGGGACGGGTCAAGGACACACTAGGCAACCTGACGCTCATCCTGCGCAATGACCCGCGCCTCAAGGACATCGCCTATAACATTCACCGCAGCGGCATCGACATCCATTGCGATCCCGAGGGCAAGACCACGCTGCCGTGGAAGCAGCTCAAGCCCGGCTGGAATGAGTCCGACTTCGGCGCGCTGCAGATCTATCTCGAGCACGTGTACACGCTCTACACGCCATCGAAGCTCAAGACCATCCTGCTGACCATCGCCGGCGAGCGCCAGTACCACCCCATCCGCGACTACATCGAATCGCTGCCCGCATGGGACGGCGTGCCGAGGGTGGACACGCTGTTCGTGGACTACCTGGGCGCGGCGGACACGGCGTACACCCGCGCTGTGGCGAGAAAGATGCTTGTGGCGGCCATCGCCCGCGTGTACCAGCCGGGCATCAAGTTTGACAGCGTGGTTGTGCTCAACGGTCCGCAGGGCATGGGCAAGAGCTCGTTCTTTGCCAAGCTAGGCGGGAAATGGTTTAGTGATTCTCTCACCATAGGCGACATGAAGGACAAGGCCGCGCCGGAAAAGCTGCAGGGGCAGTGGATACTGGAGCTGGGTGAGCTGGCGGGCCTAAAAAAGGTGGACGTGGAGACGGTCAAGGCGTTCATCACCCGGCAGGATGACAAGTTCCGCCACTCCTACGGCTACAGCGTGGAGGATCATCCGAGGCAGTGTATCATCGTGGGCAGCACGAACAATGAGGACGGCTTCCTGCGGGATATCACGGGCAACCGGCGCTTCTGGCCGGTGACCTGCGCGACGGGCGGCGCACACCGGCCCTGGCAGGTGGCGGACGTGGTGGAACAGCTGTGGGCGGAGGCGTATATGCTCTATCAGTACGGGGAGCCGCTGTACCTCACGCCGGAGGTGGAGCGTCTGGCGGAAGCGGAACAGAGCGGCGCATTGGAAAGCGACGCCCGCGAAGGCGTGGTCGAGGAATACCTCGAACGGCTGCTGCCGGAGGACTGGGACAGGATGGATCTGGCGGAGCGCCGGGGCTTCTTGCGGAACGACCAGTTTAGCGGCGGGAACAAGCCCGGCACCGTCCGCCGCACGGTGGTCAGCGCGGTGGAGATCTGGGCGGAGTGCTTTGGCAAGGATCCCAGCCAGATCAAGCGCAGCGACACCTACGACATCTTCGGCATGTTGATGCGCATCGGCGGTTGGGAGAAGTACAAGGGGAACAAGAACGGCCTGATACGCCGTCCGCCCTACGGGCCGCAGCGCTGCTATCAGCGAGTTGCGCAAGACCACTCGACGGATAGCCCCGACCAACCGGTCAAACCGTAACGAAATCCGTAGTTTCTGCGTAACCATCCTAGAAGGTTACAAAAATCGTGTAGCCATCTCAGCAAGTTACGAAGAGCGCTACATGGCATTTACAGCGTTCCTTTAAATATGAAGCGATTCCCTCATGTAACCTTGTAACGATTTCTCTATATAGAGCTTTTGGAAAAGAGGGTAAAAAGAAGAAAATACGTACATATATGCCCGCAAGCGCCTACGCGTGCGCGCGCGAGGATATTTACAGGTGGATTGCTAATGGGCGCGAGTATTTGAAGGGGCGTCTTTTGTCGGATGGAATGCCTGCACGTCTTTTGGAACGGAATGCAGGCAACGATATACGGCATGGATTGATTCCAGCTCCCCTATGAAGCGGCAA
>DVGZ01000042.1 GCA_018712435.1 Candidatus Caccousia avicola | reverse complement strand
GCGTTCCGACAGACAGCATCCCGCCCGCCAAGCAGGCGGACGGGAAGATAAAACTGATCCTCCAACAAGATCAAAAGCCTCCTTTTCCCGCGCTTACCACGGGCGGATCCCGCCGGTCAGCTCTGTGACGGAGGCAAGCTTCTCCTCGTCCAGATACCGGTTCAACCCCTCCAAAATCTTAACGGGAGCATACGGATCCGTAAACAGAACCGTGCCGATTTGCAGCGCCGAAGCGCCCGCCAGCAGCATTTCCACCGCGTCCTGCCAGGTGGCAATGCCGCCCAGACCCACAACGGGAATCTTCACCCGCTGGGACGCCTGCCACACCATGCGCACCGCGACGGGGAACACCGCCGGGCCGCTCAGGCCGCCGGTGTTGTTGCGGATGATGGGGCGGCGCGTGCGGATGTCAATGCGCATCCCCGTCAGCGTGTTGATCAGCGAGATCGCGTCGGCTCCGGCCGCTTCCGCCGCCGCCGCAATCTCCCCGATGTCCGAGACATTCGGGGAAAGCTTAACCATCAGCGGCTTTGTACAGTGCTTGCGCACCGCCGCCGTGATGGCTCCCACGCCCTCGCAGGAGGTGCCGAACTGCACGCCGCCCTGCTTGACGTTCGGGCAGGAAATATTCATCTCAATCATATCCACGTCGGAATCCGAAAGCTTCTCCGCCATGGCGCAGTAATCCTCCGGCGTGTTGCCCGCGATGTTTGCGATCACCGCCGTGCCCTGCTGCCGCAGCCACGGAAGATCCTCCCGGATGAAATGATCCACGCCGGGGTTTTGCAGGCCAACGGCGTTGAGCATGCCCGAGGGCGTCTCCGCGATGCGCGGAGGCGGGTTGCCGGGACGCTCCTGCAAGGTAATCCCCTTGCAGGAAATGCCGCCCAGCGTGGACAGCGGGTAAAATTCCGCGTACTCGCGCCCGAAACCGAACGTGCCGGAGGCCGCGATCAGGGGATTGGCCAGCTCCACGCCGGCAATGTTGACTTTTAAATCCGCCATTTTCGCTCCTCCTCTCAGTCAAACGCGACCAGACGCGCGTCAAACACGGGGCCATCCTTGCACACATGGCCGTGCCGCCAGCCGCCGTCCTCTGTTTTCAGCTTGCAGGCGCAGCCCAGGCACGCGCCAATTCCGCAGGCCATGCGCTGCTCGAGCGAAATCTGGCACTCGATCCCACGCTTTTCCGCTTCCGCCGCCAGTGCGCGCAGCATTGGGGTGGGGCCGCAGGCAAAAATCGCTTCGCAGTCATCCGGCAGACACTCCGTCACCAGGCCGTGATGGCCCGCGGAGCCGTCGTCCGTCGCGAGAATCACCTGGTTACCGTTCTTCGCGAAATCCTCCTGGAGAATCACCGCGTCCTTGTTCCGGAAGCCCGTCACCACCGTCGCGTTTTGCCCGAAGGGCTTTGCCGCCGCGACGAGCGGGGGAACGCCAATGCCGCCGCCGACAAAGCAGACCTTGCGGGCGGTGTCCCCGAGATCAAAACCGTGGCCGAGGGGAGCCAGAATATCCCAGCTGTCGCCTTCCTTCGTCTGCGCGAGAATGGCCGTGCCCTCCCCGCGGATCTGGAAGACAAAGCGCAGCCGATCCTCCTCGATCGCACAGATCGAGATGGGACGGCGCAGCGTCTTGCCCGGAACAAAAATCTGCGCAAACTGACCCGGCACGGCGGCGCGGGCCAGCTCTCCGGCCTCCACCCACGCGCTGAACACATCGGCGGTCAGCTGCTCAAAACGAACCACACGGCATTGCCGTACATCGTATTGCTTCATGCGGCACCTCACTCCGGCAGGCGGATTTCGCCCACCTCGCTCATGATATCGTCGCGCATCCGCACAGCCTCCGCGGCGGCAGCCTTCGCGTAATCCTCAGGCGCGGCGTTCGTCTTTTTCCAGGCGCAGAGGATGGAACGCGAAGCGTTCACAATCGCGCCCAGGCCGTTTTTGTCAAAGCCGGGAGCCACGTCCTTCGCGCCGCCGCCCTGTGCGCCGTAGCCCGGCACGAGGAAGAAGGTGGAGGGCATGGCCGCGCGCAGCTCGCCGAGCTGCGCCGGATATGTCGCGCCGACAACGGCTCCCACGCCGGAATAGCCGTACTTTCCGGGAAGAGAGGCTCCCCATTTTTCACAGAAGGCACCCATAGCGCGATAGACTGTCTCGCCGCTCTCCAGCTTCTGATCCTGGAGCTCTCCGGAGGACGGATTGGACGTCTTGACAAGGACGAAAATGCCCTTATCCTGCGCGGCGCAAACCTTCAGCAGCGGATCGATGCCGTCGGTGCCCAGATACCCATTGACCGTCAGGCTGTCGGCTCCGAACGCTTCCACCAGCTCATCCTCCACAGCCGTCAGGCCGAGATGCGCGGTCGCGTAGGCTTCCATCGTCGCGCCGATATCGTTGCGCTTGCCGTCGAGGATGACATACATCCCCTTTTCCTGCGCATAGCGGATGGTTTCGTGCAGCGTGCGCACACCCTGCCAGCCATACATTTCATAGTAAGCCGCCTGGGGCTTGACCGCCGGGACAATCCCGCACAGCGCGTCAATCAGGCCCTTGTTGTATGCGAGAATCGCAGCCGCCGCACCCTCGAGCGTCTGGCCGTGCGCCGCATACGCTTCCTCCTTGAGATAGGCCGGAATATAATCCAGCTTGGGATCCAGCCCTGCCACCGTCGGGTTTTGCAGCGCGGCAATTCTTTCGATCATCTTGTTCAGAGACATCTGTAATACCCTCCATCCTGTTTTGTTGCTATACGTTCTATTTCCTTACACACCGTCGCGCCAGACAAAGCGGCCGCCGCAAACCGTGGCTTTCACACGGCCTGTCAGCTCCCGGCCCTTGAATACCGCGTTGCGGCTCTTTCCATGCAGAGAATTCGGGTCGACCGTCCAGACTTCATCCGGATCAAAGACCACCACATCGGCGGGCGCGCCCTCCGCAAGCGTTCCCGCGTGCAGGCCGAGCAGGCGCGCGGGGGATGTGCTCATCAGGCGGATCAGCTCCGTCATCGTCAGCAGGCCGGGCTTGACCAGGAAAGTAATTCCCGCCGCCAGCGAGGTTTCCATCCCGATGCTGCCGTTCGGCGCTTTCGCGAAATCCGCCTTCTCCTCCGGCGTGTGCGGCGCATGGTCGGTCGCGATGGCTTGCAGCGTCCCGTCGCGCAGCGCCTCAATCACCGTCAGACGGTCCTCCTCGGTGCGCAGCGGCGGACTCATGCGCTTGTCCGCGTCGCGATCCCGCAGCTCCTCGTCCGTCAGGGCAAAATAATGCGGGGCCGTCTCGCCCGTCACCTGCACGCCCCGGCGGCGGGCGTCGCGGATCAGCGCCACGCTCGTCTTTGTGCTGACATGGCAGATATGCACGGGCACACCGTAAGCAGCGGCCAGAGCGATTTCGCGCGCCGTGCCGCAGTCCTCAGCCGCCGCCGGAACGCCCGGCACCCCGAGCGCACGGCTCACCGCGCCCTCATTCATCAGACCGCCCGCCGAGAGATACAAATCCTCACAGTGCGACACCACGGGAACACCCAGCTCCGCCGCGGTCCGCATGGCCTGCGCCATCTTGCGGGAATCCACCACAGGGCGGCCGTCGTTGCTGAACGCGCAGGCCCCCGCCTCGCGCAGAGCCTGGAGATCGCACAGCTCCGCCGCGTCTCCCAGCCCCTTTGTGATGGCCGCCGCCACATACACATGCGCGTCCGCGTTCGCCGCCTTGTCCAGAATGTAGCGGACGGTCTCCGGCGTATCCACGGCAGGCTTTGTGTTCGGCATACAGAGCAGGCTGGTCACTCCTCCCGCCGCCGCCGCGCGGCATCCGGAAAGAATATCCTCCTTGTCCGGAAAACCCGGATCGCGCAGGTGCACATGCATGTCCACCAAGCCGGGAGCGGCACACAGGCGGCCTTCGCCGTCGATGGTTTCCGCATCCTTTGCGTCAATCCGCTGGCCGACGGCGCGGATCGCTCCGTCCTCCAGAAGAATGTCCGCCACGGCTCCATCCCGGCGCGAAGCGGGATCGATCACTTTCATATTTTTCAGCAAAATTCTGCTCACTGTTTCACAACCCTTCCGTGACAATTCGACGCGCACCGGAGAACTTGTCCTCCGCGCCGCCGCCTTGCTTTATTATACAATAGCGAAGCCGCCGTGACAAGGCTTGCCATGCGGGACGGCGGGGAAAACACTCTTGATTTACACCCACCCCAGCAAAAGCTGTTCCGTAATCGCCAGCGTTTCGCGCGCCACACAGGCGGGAAGAAGGTAAAACGGCGTGCTTCCCGGCACCGCATACGAGGAGATTCCCTCGCGCTGTGCCAGAAGCCAGGCACGGAATTCGTGGTATTCATCCGTGACAATCAGCATCGGCTCAGGCAGATTGTTTTCCTCCATCACCGCTTTGCTGAACGCGATATTCTCCTCCGTATCCGAGGAATTCGCTTCCAGATAGATCCGCGAGGGATCCACCCCCTGCGCGATCAGGCCGTCGCGGATCGCGGCAGCTTCGGAAATGTTCTCCCCCGCCCCCTGCCCGCCGGAAGCCACAACGGACAGGGACGGATGCTCCAGAAGGTACTCGGCCGCACGGTCAATCCGAGCCTGCAAGTCCGCGCTCGGCACGGTGCCGTTGACTTTACTGCCCAGCACCACCACTGTTCCCGACGGTTCCTCCGGCGGCGCACGCAAAGCCCCCACCGTCATGCAGCCAAAGAGAAAAAAGATATATATTACAGACAGGAGAAAAATAGATAAAATTACTTTTGGTATCCATTGTTTTCGCTTTTTGGCTGTCCAGAGCGTCAAACGGGACCAGACATGCGCCCCCACCGCCAAAATGGCTCCTGCCGCAAGCCCCACCCATGTCCCAAGGCTCCACACACCGGCAAAGACTGCCGGCAGCAGGAACAGGGCGCACAGCACTAATCCGATGAAAAAAAGAACGCTTCTCGCACGGTTTCTCATGACACTCCCCCTTTCCGTCCGGCGCACCTGCGCGGAAATGATGTTTTGCACAGTATACCAGAGGATCCTGAACAGGGTGTGAATTTTACAAAAAATATGGTCCGGCACGCTTTTTTGAAGCGACGCCGGACCGGAGGGGAACATTCAAAAGATCGGAGGTTTGCGTGGGAAAATCCGCAAGACCTCCAGGCGTAATCAATCAGTAACGGCTGCGGGGAACATAAGTGGTGTGAAGCAGCTCATGTGCCTTGTGTCCGCCAGGTTCTCCGAGGAACTCCTCGTATGCCTTTTTGATCAGCGGATTCTCATGGCTCTTGCGCAGCGGCATGTTCGCGTCCTGCGTGTAGAGCGCCTGCGCACGGGCCGCGCGCAGATCCGTAAAGTTGCGCACCGAGGAGGGCTGGATCGGCTGGCCGCCGCCGTTGACGCAGCCGCCGGGGCAGCACATAATCTCGATGAAGTGGTAGCCGCCTTCGCCGTTCTTCACCTTCGTGAGAACCTCGTTCGCGTTGTTCAGGCCGCTCACAACGGCAACCTTCACATCCATACCGGCGATCTTGTAGACCGCTTCCTTGATGCCCGCGCCGCCGCGCACCTCCTGGTACTCGATGCTTTCCACACTGCGGCCTTCGAGCGTATCGGCAGCCGTCCGCAGAGCAGCTTCCATCACGCCGCCGGTCGAGCCGAAAATGACGGCCGCGCCGGTGGACTCACCCATGGCCGGGTCGAATGCTTCATCCGGCAGGGTATTGAAGTCAATGCGGCAGAGCTTGATCAGGCGGGCCAGCTCACGGGTCGTCAGCACGATATCGGTATCGGCGATTCCCTCGCCCGCGCCCTCCATATCGTCACGATGGATCTCGAACTTCTTCGCCGTGCAGGGCATGATGCTGACGACGACGATCTTGCTCGGATCGATGCCTTCCTTCTGCGCGAACCACGTCTTGATCATCGCACCCGTCATCTGCTGCGGCGACTTGCAGGACGAAACGTTCGGCAGAAGCTCCGGGAAGTAATGCTCGCAGAACTTGACCCAGCCGGGCGAGCAGGAGGTGATCATCGGCAGCGTGCCGCCGTTCTTCACACGCTCGATAAACTCGTGCGCTTCCTCCATGATGGTGAGGTCCGCGCCGAAATCCGTATCAAATACCTTCTGGAATCCGATGCGGCGCAGGGCGGCAACCATCTTGCCCTCCACGTTCGTGCCGACCGGCATGCCGAAGCACTCGCCCAGCGTGGCACGGATGGACGGAGCCGTCTGGACAACGACATACTTTTCGGGATCGTTCAGGGCGGCGAGCACATCGGCGCACTGATCCTTCTCCGTCAAAGCGCCCGTCGGGCAGGCGACGATGCACTGGCCGCAGGACACGCAGGGAACATTCGCGAGCGGCTGCTCAAACATGCAGCCGATATGGGTATCAAAGCCGCGGCTGTTCGGGCCGATGACGGCCACATGCTGATTCGCGCAGGCGGCGACACAGCGGCGGCAGAGAATGCATTTGGAATTATCGCGCACCAGATGATAGGTGCTGTCGTCGTAGATGGAATCCGGCATCGCGCCCTCATAGCTGGTGGAATCCTCCACACCAAGCTCCTGGCAGAGCGTTTGCAGCTCGCAGTTGTTGCTTCTCTTGCAGGTCAGGCAGGATTTGTTGTGCACAGAGAGCAGCATTTCGAGCGTCATTTTGCGGGACTCGATGACCTTCGGGGTGTTGGTATATACCTCCATGCCCTCATTGACCGGATAGACGCAGGCGGCCACAAGAGAACGGGCCCCCTTGACCTCGACAACACACATACGGCACGCGCCGATCTCATTGAGATCTTTGAGGTAGCAAAGCGTGGGGATGTCGATCCCGGCGCTCTTGGCGGCCTGCAGGATCGTATAGTCAGCCGGCACCGAGAGGGGCATGCCGTTAATTTTGACATTTACCATATTCATGAACTCTGGCAGCTCCTTTCTTATCTCTTCTCAATCGCGCCGAACTTACATTTCTCCATGCAAGCACCGCACTTGATGCACTTCTTCGTGTCGATCACATGAGGCTGCTTGACCGTGCCGGTGATAGCGCCCACCGGGCAGTTTCTGGCGCACAGCGTGCAGCCGCGGCACTTGTCGGGATCGATGTGATAGTTCGTCAGGGCCTTGCAGACGCCGGCCGGGCAGCGCTTCTCCGTCACATGCGCGATGTACTCGTCGCGGAAATATTTCAGCGTGGAGAGCACAGGGTTCGGGGCCGTCTGGCCCAGCGCGCACAGAGAGTTTTCTTTGAGATAATAGCAGAGCTTCTCGAGACGGTCGATATCCTCCAGCGTACCGTTTCCGCTGGTGATCTTGTTCAGAATTTCAAGCAGGCGGCGGGTACCCACACGGCAGGGCGTGCACTTGCCGCAGGACTCGTCGACGGTGAATTCGAGGAAGAATTTCGCGATATCCACCATGCAGGTGGTGTCGTCCATGATGATCATGCCGCCGGAGCCCATCATGGCGCCGATGGCCAGCAGGTTGTCATAGTCGATCTTGACGTCCATCTCGGAGGCCGGAATGCAGCCGCCGGAGGGGCCGCCCGTCTGCGCCGCCTTGAAGGTGTGACCGTTCGGCACGCCGCCGCCAATCTCCTCGACGATCTCGCGCAGGGTGGTTCCCATCGGGACCTCGACCAGACCGGTGTGCTTGATCTTGCCGCCGAGCGCGAACACCTTCGTACCGGAGGAGCGCTCCGTGCCGATCGACTTGAACCAATCCGCGCCGTTCAAAATAATCTGCGTGATGTTCGCCCAGGTTTCCACGTTGTTCAAAATGGTGGGCTTCTCAAACAGGCCCTTGACAGCCGGGAACGGCGGACGGGGACGCGGCTCGCCGCGCTTGCCCTCGATGGAGGTCATCAGCGCCGTCTCCTCGCCGCACACAAACGCACCCGCGCCAAGACGCAGGGAAATATCAAAATTGAAGCCGGTACCGAAAATATCGTTGCCGAGCAGGCCGTATTCGTGCGCCTGATCAATGGCGATCTGAAGGCGCTTGACGGCGATCGGGTACTCCGCGCGGACGTAAATATAGCCCTGGGACGCACCGATGGCATAGCCCGCGATGGCCATGGACTCCAGCACCACATGCGGATCGCCCTCCAGAATGGAGCGGTCCATGAACGCGCCGGGGTCGCCCTCGTCGGCGTTGCAGCAGACATACTTCTGATCCGCCTCGTTAGCGGCGGCAAAGCCCCACTTCACGCCGGTCGGGAAGCCCGCGCCGCCGCGGCCGCGCAGGCCGGAAGCCTTGATCACGTCGATGACCTGCTGCGGCGTCATCTCGGTCAGCACCTTGCCGAGCGCCTGATAGCCGTCCACAGCGATGTACTCGTCGATGTTCTCCGGGTTGATCACGCCGCAGTTGCGCAGGGCGATTCTTCTCTGCTTACCGTAGAACGTTGTCTCGTTGAGGGACTTGACGGAGTTGTCGTCCATCACCGTCTCCTGATAGAGCAGACGCTTGACAATACGGCCTTTGAGCAGGTGCTCCTCCACGATCTCCGGCACGTCGTCGGGCTTGACCATGCTGTAGAACGCGCCCTCGGGGTACACGACCATGATCGGGCCGAGTGCACACAGGCCGAAGCAGCCGGTGCGGATAACGTTGACTTCCTTTTCCAGGCCGTGCGCCTGGATCTCTTCCTTGAGCCGCTCGATGATCAGCTCGCTGTTCGAGGAGGTACAGCCGGTACCGCCGCAAACCAGTACATTAGAACGATACAATGCAGCCGCCTCCTTACTGTGTATTCGCGCCGATGGTGTACTCGGACACCACATTGCCGTTGACCAGGTGATCGTTCACCACGCGGACGGCCTTTTCAGCGGTCATTTTGACATAGGTTGTTTTCTTGTCTCCCTCGATCACTTCCACCACGGGCTCATACTGGCAGATGCCGATGCAGCCCGTCTGCGTGACCATAATATCCTGAAGGCCGCGCTTGGCGACCTCTTCCACAAAGGCGTTGAGCACCGGGCGGGCGCCGGCGGCGATCCCGCAGGTGGCCATGCCGACCTGTACGCGGACGGATGCTCCGCTCTCAGCGCGCAGCCCCACCTGCGCGCGTGCCTTGTCGCGGATGGCCTGAAGCTCAGCTAAAGACTTCATTCTATTTCCTCCCTTAATAGTTCTGCTGTCTGTTCCTCCAGAAAACCGGCGATCCACTCGGAAACCTCCGGGGCGCTCAGGGGAACCTCCCCCAGTACCTGCCGGAGCTCCCTGGTGTCCAGGACAAACTCCCTGCCGTCCCGGATCCGCCGGTATACAAAATCAAGCTGCGGGTTGCAGGTAATGAGCAGCCGCACCGTGCCGGAAATGTCCCCCAGCGGGATCATATCGACATGCGACGGTACAAACTGCGCCGTCAAAACCGTCCCCTCCCCTTTTTGAGAACGAATCGAAAAGCTGCCTCCCGTCATTTCCGCCTCCATCTTGAAGAGGGGAACCCCCAGCCCCACCTTGCGCGTGGTTCGGGTGGTGTAAAACGGGTCAATCACGCTTTTTACCTGCTCCTGCGTCATACCGCAGCCGTTATCCTCCAGTGTAATGGAAAGCCGATCGGCGGCGGAATCCTCCTGCACGGTCAAGCGCACAAGAGACGCGCCCGCTGTGATGGAATTCTGAGCGACGTCCATCACATTGAGCGCCAGCTCACGCATCGCCGCTCTTGTACTTTTCCAGGATACCGTCGATATCCTCCGGCACCAGACGGCCGTACACCTCGTCGTTGATCGTCATAACCGGTGCGAGACCGCAGGCCCCGATGCAGCGGCAGGCCGTCAGGGAAAACATGCCGTCCGCCGTGCACTCCTCCGGCTGAATGCCGAGATTCTTGGTGATGGCGTCAAGCACGTTCGCCGCGCCCTTGACGTAGCAGGCCGTTCCCAGGCAGACGGAAATATTGTACTTGCCCTTCGGCGTGAGGGAAAACTGGGAATAGAAGGTCGACACACCGAACACTTCCTCCAGCGACACCCCCAGGCCGCGCGCGATCATGGTCTGCACCTCCACCGGAAGATAGCCGTAAACCTCCTGGGCTTCCTGCAGGCAGGGCATGATCGCCCCGCGCTCATCCTTGTGACGGGCAATAATCGCATTCAGTTTTTCTTCCTGCTCCGGCGTACCGCTGAAGGGCAGGTTGCTGATACGTTTCTGCATTCTCTTTCCTCCCTAGATTTTTGCAAAGCTGGTGTTGCGAATTTCGTAAAACGGAATCGCGGCGCCATTTTGGGGTAAACAGCCACATTCCGACTCATTTTACATGGTACAGTATAACATAACGTTTCTGTAAAATCCAGAACTTTCTGTAGTTTTCGCTAAAATAAATCGCTCAAATTGTTAAAATATTAACGATTCAGAAAATTTCGATTTTGTATCAGATAATACAAAATTTTCCTTTTTTCGCACTTTAACGAAAAAAATCGCTCATTTTATAAAATCAAGGCTTTTTTCTTGCGAGTGGAACAAAAAAGCAAAAATTCTTCTTGTTAAAAATATATCAATAAACGGTATTCTATCTAGTTTTTCTCCTCAATCAAAAAAGAAATCGTTTATTTTCTCCGTCCGCGCGTCAATCAGCGCCGCCGCAGGCGGCTTCTCCCCAGCCGGGATGATACCAGCGCACCGATAATTCCCCATTCAAAACAGCGACCAGAGCCTGCGGCGTGTTCTCCGGAAGGTCCAGCCATGCCGCAGGATCGGGCATATTTTCCAGATAATGGGCATCCGAATCCATCAGCAGCAGCTTTCCCGCAAGCTCCGGATTGGTGCGCAAAAGGGCGCGCGGATCTCCCTGCGGGCTGATCTCCGCCGTGCGGAAATCCGGCTCCGGCGGAATCGCTCCCAGGCTCGCAATCAGGCTGTAGGAATCGCAGTCCACATGTGCCGGGAAAGCCGTTCCTCCCAGCGCCCTCGCCTTTTTCGCGGCTTCCTCGGCGGTGACAAGGGAGGCGGCGATCAGCATGCGATCTTCCTCGCCCACCACCTCGTCGCGGCTGTCCAGAAGAAACTGACGGCCAAAAATATCCGGGCGGTTTCGCAGCGGCGGGCTGTTTTCCTTCACAAAAGCTTCAAACGCTTCCGCCGCCTCCAGCGTGGGAAACAGACAGACCACATGCGCCTCCTCGGCGGTGCACAGCTCCATTCCCGGCACAACAACAAGGCCCGCGGCGCGCCCCGCCTCCATGGCGGCTCCGGCATTTCCGCAGGCATTGTGGTCGGTGACGGCGATCAGCTGGTACCCCAGCAGCGCCGCCATATTCACGAGATTGTTCGGCGTCATGTCATCGCTGCCGCACGGGGACAGGCAGGAATGCAGATGCAGATCGTAGAACACTTTCACGGCGTTTCTCCCAGCAAATCCGCCACGCGGAGGGATGTGCGGTAGCTGCCGTCCGCCACCCGCAGCACGGGGATCTCCTCCATCCCGGCCCGCTGCTTCGCGTTCTCGTCCAGCGGCGCGTCCTCCGTGAGAAGAATGCAGGCCCCGTCTTTGAGCGAACAGACCGCGATCGCATTCAGGTTTCCCATCACCGTCATCCAGACCGCGCCCTCGGGCAGGCGCGCCATCACCCAGCTGAGCAGATCGCCCGCGTATCCCGTTTGCACTTCCCGCGACAGATCGCCCTCCACCAGAACCTCCGCGCCCAACCGTTCCGCCAGCTCCCGCACCGTCATTTCAGGACCTCCCTTCCTTTCTCTCCCGACGCATGACCGCCCATCGCGCCCAGCGCGTCCGCCATGCTTCGGATTTCCTCCCGCAGCACAAAGATGCAGTCGCTTTCCTTGGCTTCTCCCTTCACCACGTCCTCCGCCAGCGAGCGGCACGAGGGCGCGCCGCAGGAGCCGCAGTCCAGTCCGGGGAAGCTGCCGCAGATCCGATCGATATCGGACATCATCTGCAAGGCCTGCTCCATATCATCGGACAGTTTGAGCACGGGAGCAAATTCCAAATCCGTCTGCCAGTGCAGCGCGTCCCGCACCTCCTGCTCCAGATGGTTCCGGGAAACGGGGAGGTACCGCCGGAGTCTTTGCAGCCGCGCCTTTGCCACATAGGCGTTTTCCACGGTCAGCACGCCGCCGACACAGCCGCCCGCGCAGGCGTTCAGCTCAATGAATTCCAGCTCGCGGATCCGCTCGTCCTCCAGCTCCTCCAACACGCGGATCACGTTTTCAATGCCGTCGGCCGCGAGATATTTATCGTTCAGCAGAGCGGCGCTTTCACCCCCGCTGGAAGCCCAGCTTACGCCAATCACACCGGCCCCCTGCAGCGGCTCCGTTTGATCCAGATGCTCCATCTTCTCCGTCAGCTTCGGGAAAATCTCGCTGATCGCAATGGCGCCATCCACCTCGGAACGCTCAAAGTTCACCGGGACGCGCACGTCCGTCACCTTCGCCGGACAGGGCGTGAGAAAGAACGCGCCGATCTTTTCGCGGGGAAGCCCGGTGCGCTTTTCGGCCTCGTCCTTGGCCAGACGCGCCGCGAATTCCATCGGGGAACCCAGGGGCAGCACATGGCTGCACAAATCGGGGAACCGCACACGGATCAGCCGCACCACCGCCGGACAGGCCGAGCTGATCACCGGAAGCCGCAGCTTCCCCTCGCGCATCATCCGGCGCGTCGCTTCGGAGACAAGCTCCGCCGCGCGGGCCACCTCAAACACATCGTCAAAGCCCAGCCGTTTGAGACCGGTCAAAACGATGTCGATGTCGTCGAGATGGTTGAACTGCCCATAGAGCGTGGGCGCGGGCAGCGCGATTTTATATTCGAATCCGTCCAGGGCAGACAGTGAATCATACTGCGCCCGCTTGGCATGATGCGGACAGACGCGGATGCACTCGCCGCAGTCGATGCAGCGCTCCGAGATGATGCATGCCTTGCCGTCCCGCACACGGATGGCCTCCGTCGGGCAGCGCTTGATGCAGTTGGTGCAGCCCATACATTTCCCGCTGTCGAGCGTCACCGAATGAAAAAAGCGATCCAAGCTGAGGATCCCCCTCTCTGCGGCTCCGTCGCGCTCAGGCGTACACCTTCATGAAAAGGGTGGTTCCCTCTCCCACTTTGGTGTCGATGCGGAGCTCGTCGGTATATTTTTTCATATTCGGCAATCCCATGCCTGCGCCGAAGCCAAGATTGCGCACGTTGTCCGGGGCGGTGCTCCACCCCTCCTGCATGGCCTTTTCCACGTCCGGGATACCGGGGCCGTGGTCCCGCAGGACAATCTGCACCTGCTTCGGATCCACATCCACCACGGCCTCGCCGCCGCCCGCGTGAATGACCATATTGATTTCCCCTTCATACATGGCGATGGCCACCTTGCGGATCGCTTCAGGATTATAGCCAAGCTGTTTGAGCTTGCGCTTGACGTCGCTGGAAGCCTCCCCCGCGCGGGTGAAATCGTCTCCCGGCACCTCATACCGCAAAGTCAGAGTGTTCATTTCTCCTCACACTCCCCGCGCAGACCTCCGGAAAACAGCAAGCCGCAGGCGGTAAACATCCGGTAATCGGTTTTCAGCACGATGATATCGCGCGAACGGGCCAGATCCAGAATGGCTTCGTCAATCTCCTTCCCGCGGACAAACACCACACAGCGCATGTCCATCATCTCCGCCGTGCGGATCACCTGCGGGTTGCACAGACCCGTCAGGAGCAGCGCCTGGTCCTTGACAAACGCCAGCACGTCGCTCATCATATCGCTGCCGCAGGCCGTTTTGATCTCCGTCTCCATATCCCCTTCGACCAGAACCTTGGCGTTCAGAATGCGTACAACCTCATGTACCGTCATACTGGTTCCTCCCGTTTTACAGATTCTCTTAAATTTTATAAAATTCCATCTGAAAACTATAGAAAATGATTGGATCTATTATACCAGCGGCGTTCACAAGGCGCAAGGGGGCGGCGGAAATTTCCTGTGCAAGCACGCAAAAGGCCTGCGATTTCAAAACGAATCGCAGGCCTTCTCTTTCTTATTCCAAATACAGCATCCTGGCTTCCCACGGGCGCAGCGCTCCCGCGTGCGGGGGATAATTGGCAAGCAGGGTGCGGGCGTTCTCCCACTCCGCTCCCGGCTCCCAAGCGGTTTCCTCGTCGCTGAAATTGCACACCACCAGAAGATTCTTTCCCTGATAAGAGCGGCGGTAGACAAACAGCTTCGGATGCTCCGGCTCCAGCAGCGTAAAGTCTCCGTGCGCAAAAACAGGCAGCTCCTTGCGCAGCTTCAACAGCTTCTGATAATAATGGAACACCGAATCCGGATCGGCCAGAGCCGCCTCAGCGTTGATCGTTGTATGATTCGGGTTCACCGGAATCCATGGCGTTCCCTCGGTGAATCCGGCGTTTTTCCCGGCGGTCCACTGCATGGGCGTGCGCGCGTTGTCGCGGCCCTTCGCGTAGATGGAGCGCATGGTTTCTTCTTCCGGACGGCCTTCCTCCCGGCACCGCTTGTAAAAATTCAGAATCTCCACATCGCGGTACTGCTCGATCGGCAGCCGCACGTTTGTCATGCCGAGCTCCTCGCCCTGATAAATGTAGGGCGTTCCCTGCATGCCGTGCAGCATGGTTCCCAGAAGCTTGGCCGACTGCACGCGGTATTCCCCATCGTTGCCCCAACGCGAAACCACACGGGGCAGATCGTGGTTGTTGAGGAACAGGCTGTTCCAGCCGCAGCCGTGCAGACCCTCCTGCCAGCGGGCAAAGCTCTCCTTAAACTTCACAAAGGGCAGCGGGCACAGATCCCATTTTTCACCGCCCGGCTTCTGATCCAGCATCATCTGCTCAAACTGGAACACCATGGAAAGCTCGCTGCCGTCCGGAGCGCTGTACAGCTTGGCGCGCTCCAGGTTCGCGCCCCATGCCTCGCCCACCGTGACCAGGCAGCCCTTCTGGAAGGTCTCCCGGCTGAGCTCCCGCAGGAACTCATGCAGGCGGGGGCCGTTTCCGGTGATCTCCCGATCCGGTTCCTTGGCGATCTGGTCAATCACATCCAGACGGAAGCCCTCCACCCCCTGATCCATCCACCAGAGAATCATGTCGTAAATCTCGCGGCGCAGAGCGGGATTTTCCCAGTTGAGATCCGGCTGCTGCGGGGCAAACTGATGGAAATAATACTGCCCCAGTTCCGGCACCCATTCCCAGGCCGGGCCGCCGAACACGGACTGCATCCCGTTCGGATACCGATCCGGCGTGCCGTCGCGCCACACATAGTAATCGTGATACGGGGATTCCTTGTCGGCCTTTGCCTTCAAAAACCACGGGTGCTGATCCGAGCTGTGGTTGAGCACCAGATCCATCATGATTCCAATGCCGCGCTTTTTTCCTTCCTGAATCAGCGTGCGCATATCGTCCAGCGTGCCGAACAGCGGATCGATATCCCGATAATCGGAAATATCATATCCGTTATCCACCTGCGGGGAGGCAAACACCGGCGAAAGCCAGATGAGATCGATCCCCAGTTCCGCCAGGTAATCCAGGCGGCGGATGATTCCGTTCAGATCGCCTACGCCGCTGCCCGTGGTATCCTGAAAGCTTCTGGGATAAATTTGATAGACAACGGCAGATTTCCACCAATCCTTTTTCGTTTTGTCAAGCATGGCTGTTCCTCCTTCTGCTGCTGGATCCGTCGCTTTTTCCCCGTGGGACTTCACAGCAGAAGTTCCCGCAGGAGCGCCGCGTAGTCGGCCCCGGTACAATAGCCTCCTGCTTTTCAATCTGTCCGCGATATGCTTCCCGCAGCGCTTCCGGGGTGTAGGACGCACCATAATACCCATACAGGTAGGAAAGCGGTTTCCATACACGGCCCAGATTTTCTTCGTCGGTATGGATGCGGATCAGCGTCCCATACAAATCAAAAAAGACCGCCTCAACCATTTTCATCCGTGTATTCCTCCTTGATACTGTATTTCAGCGCCAAACGCAGACTCCGCCGGGAGCCAGGAGACCGTCATGCAGGCCGCGGCAGAACAGCACCTCCCGACCCTGCGCAACTTCCCTGTCCGTCTCTCCCGCGTTCAGCAGAACCTCCACCTCACCGCGGCGGTATCGAACAAACCGGCTTCCCGGATCCGTCTCCACAAATTCCAGCGCCCCGCCCTTCAAATCGGGCAGGGTGCGGCGCAAGCCAATCAAGCATTTCACCTGACGGATACGCTCCTTGTTTTCCGGCGTTTCCAACTCGTCCCACGGCATGCAGCGGCGGCAGTCCGGGTCATGGCCGCCGGGCAGGGCAATCTCCGTGCCGTAAAACAGGCTCGGACTGCCGGGAAGCGTCAGAAGCAGGGTGAGCTGCTGGAAGAAGCTGTCCTCACCGCCCGCGCGCGTGAAGAGCCGATCGGTGTCATGAGAATCGAGCAGATTGAACAGAATCTCCGTTGTCTGGCTGCGGTAGCGCCCCAGACATTCATACAGGCTCCAGCCAAGCTCCCGCGCCGTGCGCCGGGGATGGGAAAAGAAATCTGCCACCGCCTGCCGGAACGGATAGTTCATCACCGCGTCATACTCGTCTCCCTCCAGCCACGGGGACGCGTCATGCCAGATCTCGCCCAGGAGATACACGTCCGAGCGGACAGCCAGCACACGCCGGCGCATCTCCCGCAGAAAATGGTGGGATACCTCGTTCCCGACGTCAAAGCGAATGCCGTCCACCCCATACTCCCGGACCCAACGCTCGCACAGGCCGCAGAAATACTCAATCACCTCCGGATGATTGGTGTTCAGCTTCGGCATCTGATCGGAGAAGGCAAAGGAATAATACCGGCCGTCGCGGGTATCCCGTCTTTCCTCCGGAAGCGGCCAGCGGTTGACCAGAAACCACTCCCAGTAAGCGGACGCTGGGCCTTTTTCGACCACATCCCGCCAGGGCGCGAACAGAGCCCCGCAATGGTTGAACACCGCGTCCACCATCACGCGGATCCCGGCATCGTGCGCCTCCCGCACCAGCGCGGCAAACTCCTCGTTGGTGCCGAAGTCCGGATCCACCCGCTCATAGCTTTCCGTATCGTATTTGTGTACCGAGCCCGCCGCGAAGATCGGAGTCAGGTACAGCCCGTTCACGCCGAGATCCCGCAGATACCCGAGTTTTTCCCGGATCCCGGCCAGATTGCCGCCGAAGCGTTCCCCGTTTGTCACAGGGCCGGTGCGCCACGGCGTTTCCCCCGGCTCCGATCCGGCGCGGCGGAAACGATCGGGAAAAATCTGATACCAGACCGTATCGCGCACCCACTGCGGCGGAGAGGGGATATCCGAGGGATTCATCCACGGCTGGTAAAACGCGGCCGGCGCGCCGTCCCTCTGCTGCTCCTCGGGCGTGCAGAAGCCGTCCTCTCCGAACAGCCACGTTTCGCCGTTCTGATGAAGCTCAAAATGATACCGGCACCGCTTGTAGGGCGGGCGAATCACCGCCGTCCACCAGCACACATGCCGCAGCCGCAGAGGGCGCGGCAGCTCCATCCGTTCGCCGTGCCACCGCTCGGCTCCGCCGAGGATTCCGGCTTCAAACGGATCGCCCCAATGCAGAAAGACCTGCTCCACATCCGGGTCGGTTTGCAGCCGGATCACCAGCTCGTCCTCGTTCCGGGCATAGCTGTAGGGAGCCTGCGCCCGATGGAAAACTGCCGCGAAGTTCATCGGTTTCTCTCCTTCTTTCCAGACTCCCGCGTTTGCGGGCGTTCGAGCGCTTCATACACGCGCAGCAGCTCTCCCACGCTCCACGCCTGCGCAAAGCAGCCGCGCGAAGCGGTGGGATTCTCCCCGTCGTAGATCTCGGGAAGCTGACCGGCGCAGCCCTCGCGAAGTGCGGGGATCAGCGCGTCCAGCCATTCCCGGACCTGCTTGACAGCTCCCAGCGTATAGTTGTGTACCTTCAAATAGGACAGGTAAAACGCTCCCAGCGGGAACGGCCACACCGTCCCCTGGTGATACGCGAGATCGCGCTGCTCCTGCTCTCCGCCGTAAGTGGGATGAAAAGCCGGATCGGACGGGGAAAGCGTGCGCAGGCCCACGGGGGTGTAAAGCTCGCGCAGCACCGTATGCACCACCCGTTTTTCTTGCTCCGGGCTCAGCATGGAAAACGGCATGGACACCGCCCAGATCTGGTTGCAGCGGATCTGGACATCTTCCGGGCCCCCGGAGACAAGGTCGCGCAGCGCTCCCTTTTCCTCCATCCAGAACTGATGCGTAAAGCTTTCCCGCACCTGCTCCGCGAGGGCGGCGTAGGATTCGCCGTTTTCCTCCATGCGCGGGGCCAGATGCTCCAGAATCCGCAGCGCGTTGTACCAGTAAGCATTGATCTCCACCGGTTTTCCGTGGCGCGGAGTCGGCAGAATCTCCCCGATTCGCACATCCATCCAAGTCACCTGATCCAGATCCTGCCCGGCGGCAATCAGGCCGTCGCTGTCCATATGGATCCCGAAGTCCGTTCCCTTCCGGTACGACGCCACAATGCGCTTCATCACCGGCCAGGCGGCCCGGCGCACAAAGTCCCAATCCTCCGTCCTCTGCGCGTAGAGCCAAACGCAGTTGACAAAGAGAAGCGCCGCGTCCACCGTATTGTAGAGCGGCTCCTTTCCTCCCTCCGGGAACAGGTTCGGCATCAGCCCGCCGCGCTCATGCTCCAGGAAGGTTTCCAGAATACTGCGGGCGTCCTCAAAACGGCCCGTCGCCAGCGTACAGCCGGGCAGGGCGATCATGGTGTCGCGTCCCCAATCCTCGAAGAAGGGATAGCCCGCGAGGATGGTCTTAGCCCCGGTGGATTGGCGCTGCACAATGAACGCGTCCGCGCTCACCGCGAGCTGCCGGGCGGCGGGGTGATGCAGGCCGCATTGCTTCTCCAGCCGCCGCATCCGTCTCTGCGCGCCGCGCAGGATCGAGGACGCGGAGGGCACATTTTCCTCCAGGGAATAGACAATTTCCAGCTTACGCCTTCCTCCGTCGGACATGGTGAAGCGGATCCGGTGGTTCGCCGCCGTAAGCCCCTGTGCGCGCCGCCCGTCGCAGACGTCATAATCGTATTGCAGCGTCTGGAACCGGAGTGCCAGCGGCTCGACGCGACCGTTGGTGAACAGGCGCATCCGCAGTCCCGCGGACTCCACCGCGTGATCCCGGAACACAAACGGCTGCCCCGGATCGAGATCCTGTCCCTTCGGGACAAATTGCAGCCAGGGCGTGATGGTCAGAGCGCAGGCCGAGCCGGATTCATTTTCCACCTCATAGCGCACAACCAGCGTATTCTGTTCCCAATCCAGCGCAAGCATCTTTTCCACCTGCACGCCCTGCGTCTGATAACGCCACCGGGGCAGGCCGTCCACCTCCACGCAGGAGAGGTGCTTCCAGCCCTCCTCCTCGGGTGCGTCCGCAAACCGCTGGCTGGACAGATGCACGTTGCGCCCCTGTACGGTGAGCACCTCCTCCAGCCGGTGGATCAGATTCCACCGCTGGTTCGGCGGCACCGTGCAGGCCATCAGCACCGCGTGATCGTTGCGGCTGGCCCCGCCGATGAGATTCTGCGACGAAAAGCCGCCCAGCCCGTTTGTCAGCAGCCAGCAGCTTTCCTGTCCTCTCACGCCGTCTCGAAAATCCTGTTTTCCATAGAGTAAACGCATGTGTGGCTTCCCTTCTCCTTTTATCGCTTATGACCTGTTTTCAACATCATACCCATTGGGATTCTCCATTGTCAAGCAAGACCCAAAATCAAAGCAGTCCCCGGCGCGGCCTTGGCCTCCTTCACCGGATGCGGTGCGCGCCACCAGAAGCTCTGTTCGCCGTCCGCCAGCAGATTCCAGCGGCCGTCCGGCAGGGGAACGGAGACTGCCCGGGAGGAGGCGTTATAGATCAGCAGAATCCGCTTCCAGGGTCCTTCCGGATTGTCCAGCTCCACCGTAACGCAGCGGGGCGCGGGGACGGACGCATGCAGCACGCGTTCCCGCGCGCGGACGCTCTTGTCGCACAGAGCGGGGATCTGCTTGCGCAGGGCAATCAACCCCCTGTAATACGCGACCAGATCCCTGTTGTCCCACGCCCGCTGCCAATCCAGCCGGTTCATCTCAATGGGGGATCGGAAGGTATTGTCCTCGCCCTGCTTGGTTCGCCCGAACTCCTCGCCGGAGAGGAGAAACAGCCGCCCCTGGCAGGTCATACAGATGGCCGCCGCGAGACGGTTCGCCCGCAGAACCTTTTCCGTACCGCGGTCCCAGTCCAGATTCGGATCGAGCGTGGCCACCAGCTTATCCCAGAGCGTCATGTCGTCATGGCAGGAGAGATAGGTAATCACCTGGGAGGGAGCGGCGGCGTGGAAAGCGCCTTCACCCCCGCACCAGGCCGTCACGCTTTGCAGAATGCGCTCCTCAAAGTTACGGCCTCCGTTCACAAAGCCGGGACTTTGCCGTTTGGAAACGCTCCCCTTGACCGCGTCCCGCACCGCGTCGCAGAACGCACCGATCTCCGGATCCAGCGAGGAAAGGGCGGCCTTATCCGCAAGGCGTGTCCCTCTCCGGCAGGCGGTGGACGACGCGGCCCAGGGCTCGCCGTACACCAGCTTTTCCCCACGCCCGAAGCGTTCGTCCAGCGCGGCGCGGATCCGCTGCATCAGTTCCGCGTCCAGCAGCCCCATCAGATCAAACCGGAAGCCGTCCATGTGATATTCCTCCGCCCAGAACAGGACGGAGTCCAGAATATACTGCGCGCACATGGAACGCTCGCTGGCAATGTCATTTCCGCAGCCGGAGCCGTTGGAATCCGATCCATCCCGCCGGGTGCGGTAATAGTAGCCCGGCACGGTGCGTTCCAGCCAGGAGTCGCGGCTGTAGGTATGATTATACACCACATCCATCACCACGCGGAAGCCCTGCCTGTGCAGAGACTGCACCAGCTCCCGGAGCTCGCGCACCCGCACGTCGCCGCGCGTGGGATCGGAGGAATAGGAGCCCTCCGGGACGTTGTAATTAACGGGATCGTATCCCCAGTTAAAGGAACCGTCCGGATCGGATTCATCGACCGATCCGAAATCATAGACGGGCATCAGCTGCACATGCGTCACGCCAAGCTCCCGCAGATACGCCAGACCGGTGGACTGCTCCGGATGGCCGGGCAGGGAGGTGTTATCACAGCAAAAGGCCGCATAGGTTCCCCGCACGGACGCGGGAAAGCCCCCGCTCTCCGCCCAGGAAAACTCCCGCACATGAAGCTCGTAAATGACGTCCTCCGCCTGCCTGGGCGGGGCGGCGTCCTCCTGCCAGCCCTCGGGAGCGGCGGCGGCGAGATCGATTACCATGCTGCGCCGCCCGTTCAGGCCGCAGGCCCTCGCGTAGGGGTCCGCCGTCTCACGGCTTTCCCCGTCCACGGTGACCAGATAATCATAATAGATTCCGTTCAGCTGCTCAGCGCATTTCCACACCCAAACACCCTTTTCTGCACGGCAGAGGGCTTCCGTGCGGAACGCGCCGCCTTCATGGCCGGAACGATACAGCCGCAGCTCCACCCGCTCGGCCGTGGGCGCCCAGAGACGGAATTCCGTCCCCTCCCGCGTCAGCACCGCGCCGAGATCGCTCTTTCCATAGTGAAACTGTTTTTCAAATTGCTTGCTTGCAAAGCCAGCTTTCCTTCCGGCCATAGAGACACACTCCCTTCGGCGTCAGCCCTTCACAGCGCCGGACATGCCGTCCACATAGTATTTTTTGCAGCTTCAGGAAAATCAGCGCGATCGGGATCGAGATCAGCACCGCGCCGGCCGCGAAGCTGGTATACCAGCTGTCAATGTATTCCTTTTCGAGCATCTTCCACAGGCCAATCGCCACCGTGTACTGGTCGGAGTTCGCGCGGCAGATCACCTTCGCAAAGATGAAATCCACCCACGGGCCGATGAAAGCGGTCAGAAGCGTATACACGATGATCGGCTTGCTCAGCGGCAGCGTGATCTTCGTGAAGATCTTCCAGCGTGTGCAGCCGTCGATCAGCGCGGCCTCGTCCACGGCATAGGGCGTGGTGTCAAAGAAGCCCTTGGCAATCTGGAAGCTAAGCGCCGCGCCGCCCGAATAGCACAGGATCAGCGCGAGACGGATCATTGAACCCTCCGTCAGGCCCACGGCTTTCAGGATAAAGTATACGGCGATCATGGACATAAAGCCCGGGAACAGGCCGAGAATCATCGCCATGTTCATGAACGGCTTGCGCATCTTAAACCGCATCCGGGACAGGCAGTAGGAAGCAGAGAGCACATAGAAGCTCGAGAGCAGGCAGGAGCAGATTGCGATGATCAGCGTATTCATAAACATCTGAGGGAAATTCAGCACCGCCGTATCGGTGAACAGGCGGGTGTAATTGTCCAGCGTCAGGCCCTGCGGGAAGAACGTCGAAACGTAGGAGCCCTTCTCCGCGCGGAAGCTGGTCATGATCACCCACAGCACCGGAAATATCCAGATGACGGCGAGGATGGCCAGAACGATATGGACAATAACATTGGTGCGCCGGCGGGCGGCCTTCGCGCTCTTATATTGTTTCATGACTCAGAATCCTCCTTCCTCTTTATAGGACTTGCTGTGGCGGTAGGTGAACAAAGCGCCGACGGACAGAATAATAAAGGTCAGAATGCCCACAACAGCGCCGGCGTTGTAATATTGCTTGTCGATGGTGAGCTTGTAGAGCCAGGTCACCAGCAAATCGGTGCTGCCCGCCGTGGAGGAAAGATTGGTCACCGGGTCGCCGCCGGAAAGCAGATAGATGACATTGAAATTGTTCACGTTGCCGGTAAAGGCGGAAATGAGATACGGGGTTGTGACGTAGAGCATATAGGGCAGGGTAATGCTGAAGAAGGTGCGCACCGGTCCGGCGCCGTCCACCTTCGCGGCTTCATACAGCTCGCTGGGAATGTTTTGCAGAACGCCCGTAAGCTGGCATGAGCGTGTAGGGAACGCCCACCCAGATATTGATGACAATGACCGTGACACGCGCCCAGGTGGGATCGGTAAAGAACGGCAGGCTCGCGTCCTGGGCGATAATCCCCAGGCTGCGCAGAAGAACGTTCACCGCGCCGTTCGGCTGGAGCATCGTGCGCATAATCAGCAGGGAAACGAACATCGGCACCGCGCTGGAGAGCACAAAGCAGAAACGCCAGAAGCCCTTGGCTTTCGTTTCCTTGCGGTTGATGAGAAGCGCGAGAATCATACCGAAAATATAGTTGGTGAAGGTGGCGAACACCGCCCACACCAGCGTCCAGATCAGAACCGACCAGAAGGTGCTGCCCAGGATACTGTTGGAATCGAACAGGGTCGCGAAGTTGTCGAGCCCCACCCAGTCGAACAGCACCAGATGGTTGTCAATCTTGCTGTAATTGGTGAAGGCCATGCAGATCATGAAGATCAGCGGCAGAATGGTCAGGGCGCCAATGAAGAACATCGGCGGCGTCATCAGCAGGCGGTACAGGTTTTCGTCGAGCAGCGAAGCGAGGTCCTCGCGGAAGCTGTTCACATGGCTTCCCTGCTTTTTCAAACATTCCGCCTTGTAGGCGCTGCGCAGCGATCCGCGCCAGGCCCAGATCAGAAGCACCGTCAGCAGGATGGTGGCGACGCCGTAGAGCAGAAGCAGAATGGACTGATCGCCCTTGGTGTACAGGAAGACCTACTGGGCTTCGTCCCAGACCTCCTCCTGTTCCACGGAGCCAAGCGTCACCAGCATGGACAGATTGTAGATACCGGTACGGATCATGAAGAAGATGTAAGCCACCTCAACGGCAAGAAACAGGAGTCCCTTGAGGATTTGCCCGTTGGCCATGTTTCCCAGACCCATCACCAGAGCGGAAAGACGGGTCGCCGGGCCTCCCTGCCGCAGTGCGGCCGCGCAGGTATAGGGAGAAGCGCCTTCCCCCGAATTTGCATGTAACCGTTTCATTGTCACACCTCACGTTATGTTCAGATTCCGTCGCTGTTCATCGCGTCGTTCATGGCCTGCGTCTGCTCCGCGGCATTTTCTTTCGTCACATTGCCGTTGCGGATGGCCTTGCCCATGTTCTCCACCGGCGTCCAGCAGTTGTTCATGGCGGAGACGAAGGGCTGGAGGATGGATGTGCGATCAAAGGTGTCGTTCTGCGCCTGCACCACCGGATCGTCCGCAATGGCGGGATCCGCGTTCAGCTCCGTGTTGCAGGGAATCACATTGCGCAGCTCATAGTGAAGCTGCTGGGCCTCGGCGGAGCCGAGATAAACCGCCAGCTCCACGGCCGGCACCATGTATTTCGTGGAGGTATTCACGCCGATCGCCTTGGATCCGGCGTAAGCGTACATCTGTTTTTCCTCGCCGTTGAGCGTGTAGGTGGGGAGAGCGGCCACGCCCATGTTTTCCCCGAGGATTTCCCGCACGGCGGCGGCGTCCCAGGAGCCGGAGAACATGGCGGAAATGCTGCCGTCACGAAGGCCCGCGATGCCGGAGCCGTCCTGGTCGATGCGGAAGTTCGGATTCTGCACCAGATCCAGCAGGTATTCCGTGACCTCCACGGCGTTTTCCCCGCCGAAATCAGCGCCGAGCTCCTCCTGCGTTCCGTCTCCGAAGAGCGTGCAGCCGTTGCCGAAATAGAAACGCGGGCAGATACCAGGAATTGGTGAACGGGAAGGAAACGACGCCCTTTTCCAGCATCGTATCCAGGTTCTTGACGTCCTCCTCGCTGAACACGCGCTTGTCATAGAACATGTACCAGGTGTTCGTCGTAAAAGGAACGCCGTAGAGATAACCGTCCAGGGTAAGGGAATCAATCAGGGCTTCGCTGTTGGTCGCTTTCACCTCATCGGCGTATTTGCCGCCGAGTTTCGCCAGGGCGTTGGCGTCCGTCATGATGGTCAGCGTATCGTTCGCATACAGGAACACGTCCGCGCTCGCTTCCGGGTCCTGCGCCACGGCCGCCGCCGCCGTCGCCTCATCGGCCACACCGTAAACAAAGGTGATATCCCACTCGGGATGCTTTTCCGCAAACGCTTCGCAGCTGGTTTGCAGCCACTGTCCGCTCGACTGGGACTGATCCTCCGACGGCGACCACACCATCAGACGAACCTTTTCCACCGCATTCTGGCCGCTTCCGGTGTTGCCGCAGCCGGTGAGCAGCATTGCTCCGGCGCACAGAGCCGCTGCCACGCGCGCCATTTTTCCTCGCATCGCTGATTCCTCCTTTTATATGTTTCGTAAAGTTTCGACAAGTTCAATATACTCTCTTTTGGCCGATACAGTCAAGAATAAATTCATAATTTTGTAACTTTCTGCCTAATGCACAAGGAGCCCCCAGTTCCTTTGTGCATTTCACCCCTATCTCTTTGGATTCCGTTTAAAACTTTCAACATACTGCCCTGCGCTCGCTTTTTCAGTTTGCTTTTTTTCCGGTTGGGAGGTATAATGAAACATATTCTGACAATCCGTTCAGAAACATCACGAAAAAGATAGGTTTTATCACCACGTTACAGGGCAAACGCCCGCAGACTGAGGAATCACATGGCTAGAATTGAAGATATCGCAAAAAAACTCAATATTTCCAAGGGAACCGTCTCCAAAGCGCTCAACGGAGCCCCGGACGTCAGCGAAACATTACGAAAATCTGTCCTCGAAACAGCGGTGGAGCTTGGCTATTCCCGCTCCATGCGCAAGCGCGGAGCGAAAAAGCTGTGCCTTTTCATCGAAAACATGGGGTACAGCGCCCCGTCCGACTTCGGTTATGATATTGTGATCGGCTTCCGCAAGGCCGCGGAACCGGCCGGCTTTGAGGTCTGCTGTGTTCCGCTGGACGCGCAGACACAGAAAAATTACCCGTATGACGAATACATGCTCCAGCACAATTACACCGCCGCGTTTTTTCTGGGGCTTTCCCTCGCGGACGTCTGGCTGCATCAGCTCCAGACCAGCCACACCCCCGCTGTGCTTCTCGACAACTATATCCGCGCCAACCCCTTCACCTGCTATGTGGGAGTTGACAACAACGAGGGAATGGATCTGGCGGTGGCCTATCTGAAAAACATGGGACACCGCAAAATCGGTTTTCTCAGCGGCGGTCTCGGATCCTACATCAACCAGATCCGCTATCGAGCGTTCTTCCACGCCCTGCGCAAAAACGATCTTCCCGACGATCATACGCTCGCCGGAAGCGATTACTTTTTTTCGGAGTGCCTGCAAAAGCATCTGCCCTCCCTTCTGCACCAGAAGGCGACCGCGATCATCTGTGCCCATGATCTGCTCGCGCACACGCTGATCATCCGCTGCCGTGAGCTGGGACTGCGCGTGCCCGACGATCTGAGCATTGTGGGCTTCGACGACCTGCCGCTGTGCGACTACACCTCCCCGCCCCTGACCACCATCCGCCAGGACCGCACCCAGCTCGGAAAGAGCGCCTTTTACGCCCTCTCCAGCCTGCTCAACAGCGTCCCCATCAGCACGCTGCTGCTGCACGCCCAGCTTGTGGTGCGCCAGTCCACCGGGACGGCTCCCGGAAAGGTTCCGGTTTTACAGGTCCGATAACAGCCTGCGCATCCCCACAAGAACAAAAGGGCTTGCTGTCTGCAAAAAGCAGACAGCAAGCCCTTTTTGGCTGCTTTTATTCATTTGGATACCGCGAAAGGATCTTTTCCGGTTCCCCGCACTCCTCACTGAAGTCTTGCGCCATTCAAAAGCAGAGGCGATTCCTCATGAAAAACAGTATACCACCCTCTACGAAAGAGTACAAGAGCAAGAACAAGAAAAAGCATTTTTAGCTAAATTCTCTATATTTGCAGACAAAATTTACATTTCTTCCCTAAGGCAGACAAAAAATCTCTATTTTTTCATTTTTTGCAACACTTTACCTTGCCCATGCGCCCTATATTCTCCGAGTGTAAAACACACTGTCTATTTTAAAAATGTATAATTCTTTCAAAAAGCGCGTTGCATATCGGATTTCGCATGATTATTTTCCGCCCATGGAACGGGATTTTTCCGCACAGACGCGCATGGCCTGCATCACGCTGCTGCGCAGGCCGGTTTCCTCCAGCACCTGCACCGCCTCAATGGTCGTGCCGGCCGGAGAACAAACCATGTCCTTCAGCTCGCCGGGATGCTTACCCGTTTCCAGCACCATCTTCGCGCTGCCCAACACTGCCTGCGCGGCAAAGGAATAGGCCTGCGCGCGCGGCATCCCCTCGGCAACGGCAGCGTCCGCCATCGCTTCGATGAAAAGGAACACATACGCGGGGGAGCTTCCGCTGACCGCCACCACGGCGTCCATCAGCCGCTCCGGGATCTGCTCCGCGCGACCGAAGCTTTCCAGCAGCGCCCGGCACGCGGCAAGCTGCTGCTGTGTCACCATGGCGTTCGGGCACATGGCCGTCACGCCCTCCCCCACCATGGCGGGTGTATTAGGCATGGTGCGCACGATCGCGGTTTCTTTTCCGAGGTGTTCCTCCAGCCAGGCAAGCGTCTTGCCCGGCGCAATCGTCACAACAAGCTGGTTCTCATGCAGGCTGCCGCGGATCTCCTCCGTTACCTCCTCATAAAACTGAGGCTTCACAGCCAGCACGAGAATCTCCGTTTTCTCCGCCACCTCGGTATTGCTCTCGGTGACATGGATGCCGAGCGATTCCGCCGCGGCGCTCCGGGCGGGAGCAAATGCGTCGGAGGCCAGGATCTCCTCCTTTTGGCACACACCGCTGCGGATCACTCCGCCAATCATTGCTTTTGCCATGTTTCCACAGCCTATAAATCCGATTTTCATCGCTGTTCCTCCTTTTTCTGCCGTCCGCCGCTTTCGCGCCCCTTCTTCCATCAGGCGAAGGACTGCTCGGTGCGCGCGATAATCTCATCCTGCAAAGCCTTGCTCAGATTGCGGAAATGATCGCTGTAGCCCGCGACACGCACAATCAGATCCTTATACTCCTCCGGATGCGCCTGCGCGTCCAGAAGCGTCTGCCGATCGATCACGTTGAACTGGATGTGATGGCCGTCCATGTTGAAATAGGTGCGGATCAGGTTGGCCATCTGCATCAGCCCTGTCTCACCCGCCACCACGGAAGGCGTGAACTTCTGGTTCAGCAGCGTGCCGCCCGTGCGGATGTGGTCCATCTTCGCGCAGGAACGCAGCACCGCCGTCGGGCCGTGCGTATCGGCGCCCTTCTCCGGGGAGATGCCCTCGCTCACGGGTTTATGCGCCCGCCTGCCGTTCGCGCTCGCCAGCATGACCTCTCCGAAATACACATGGCAGGTGGTCGGCAGCATGTTGATCCGGTAGGAGCCGCCGCGCTGATTGGGACGGCCCGTGACCGCTTGCTGGTAATAGCCGAACACGTCCTGCATGATGCTGTCGGCAAAGTCGTCGTCGTTGCCGTATTTAGGGCTGAAATTCTGCACCAGGCTGAGGAATCTGCGGGTCGTTTGCAAAATCCTCCCGCATAGCGCGAAGCAGCTCCTTCATCGGGATGTTCTTCTCCTGGTAAACCTGATAGCGGATCGCCGCGAGGCAGTCCGTCACCGTACCGATGCCGACGCCCTGCAAATAGCTGGTGTTGTAACGGGCGCCGCCCGCGTTGTAATCCTTGCCCTTGGAGATGCAGTCGTTTGTGATGATCGACAGGAACGGCACCGGCATGTAATTCGCATAAATGCTCTCGATGATGTTGCTGCCCTTCATCTTGATGTCGAGGAAATAATCGATCTGCTTGTGATACGCGTCCAGCAGCTCTTCATAGGAATGAAAATCCTCCGCGCTGCCCAGCGGCAGGCCCAGCTGCCGGTCCGCTACATAATCATACCCGTTATAGAGCGTCAATTCAAGAATTTTTGGCAGATTGAAATAACCTGTCAGAATATACGCCTCGTTTCCGAAGGCTCCCGTCTCCACGCAGCCGCTCGTTCCGCCGCGCCGCGCGTCCTCGATGGATTTACCGGCGGCCAGAAGCTCCTGCAAAATGGCTTCCGTGTTATAGAACGCGGGCTGCCCCCAGCCCTTGCGGCTGATTTCGCAGGCGCGCAGCAGGAATTTCTGCGGCGTTTTGCGGCTGATCTGCACGTTCGAGCTGGGCTGGAGCAGCTTCATGTCGTCCATGCAGTCGAGAATCAGATAAAGAAAGCAATCGGTATATGCCCGGATCGCGTCAAATCGTTCATAGGGCGTCATGCCGCAGGTATCCACAAAAACGGAGATCCCCTCCTCGTGCAGCAGACGGCACAGCCGGACCACCTCGTTAAACGGCTCCGCGGCCATCACCTCGCCGCCCGAAAGCGTCACGCCGCCTCCCGACTGCTCATAAAACATCAAATCCTTTTTCGCCGTTTCCACAATCTCCTCCGGGCTCATCCCCTTTCCCGAAAGCTGGCGCGCTCCCGCCGGGCACGCCTGGACGCAGACGCCGCAGGAACGGCATCGCTCCCGGTTCACGCGGACGCTCTCCCCCGCCGCTCCCTGCGGACAAACCGCCGCGCATGCGCCGCACTGGGTGCATTTCTCCGCATCCCAGAGAAGCTGCGGCTCCGCTTTCTGGCTTTCGGGATTGTGGCACCAGGCGCACCGCAGGGGACATCCCTTGAAAAACACCGTGGTGCGGATCCCATCCCCATCATGGATGCAATACTTCTGGATATTGAAAACAGGCAGGCTGGCCATCCTTCCGTCTCCTCTTTCCGCCCTGAAATTTTGACAAAACAAAAAATATTTTTAAAATTATTCACTCTTATGAATCTGATTATAAAAGCATCGCGCCGCAATGTCAAGCCTTCTTCTTTCTTTCATCCCGGTAATATCAATTTCACAAAAGACATATTTTTGCTCCTGTCGCAAATTCCATAGAATCAATTTCATTTTTGTGAAATACACATCTTGACTTTCTTCCGGGAAGCCGATATGATTCAAATACAATATCATTTTACGGCACCAAGGGCGCTCCCGAAAAAACCTGTGTGCCGGAAGGGAGGAGCTGTGCTTTGGATACCAATGCAGCCATTGGCACAAAAGTCAAAAACCTGCGCATTGAAAAAAAGATGACCCTCAAGCAGCTGAGCGAGGGAAGCGGCCTTTCGGTCGGATTCCTGTCCCAGTTTGAGAGGGGGCTTTCCTCGATTGCGCTGGATTCCCTGGAAAAGCTTTCCCACATTCTGGAGGTCCCGCTTTCCGAGCTGTTCAAGGATCCCATTCACAGTGAAACAACCGATCCCATCGTCCACGGGGTGGAACTGTCCTTTACGGAAATCAGTCCCCGGATCTATCAGAGCATCCTGCGTTCAAGCGAGCTTCCCCGGCAGATGCTCCCCCGCGTCTTTACCCTTCTGCCGCTGGATTCCGGTCAGGAGGACGACATTGAGCTGTATTGCCATGAGGGCGAGGAATTCGTCTATGTGCTGGAAGGCGTCGTCACCTTCTTTCTCGAAAATTCGCGCTACCTTCTGTACCCGGGAGATTCCATTCACATTTCTTCCACCCAGCGGCACAACTGGGCCAATCACACCTCACGGAACGCCAAAATTCTGACTATCAACACACCCAATCCTCTGAACACGCAGGAAGGATCCTGACGCAAAAACGCCGCCCACGGCGCGCCCCCCTTTCGGGGAGTGCAGCGTGGAGCGGCATTTCTTTTATTTTGCCATAGCGGCTTCGATGTCCTCCAGCTTTCTCGGGATGGAAGCGGAAAGATTCTCGCAGCCGTTCTCCGTCACAAGGCAGTTGTCCTCCAGGCGGAAGCCAATCCCGCTGTCCTCGTCGTAAATACCGATATCAACGCAGAACACCATGCCGGGCGCGACGGGATGCGTCATATCCACATCGTCGTGCACGTCAAAGCCCACATGATGCGCCCCGCCGTGCCACATGTATTTTCCGATCTCGTCGTAGGACTGAAGCTTTCCGATCGCTTTGAGCTGCTCGAAGCAGTATTTCCTCGCCGTCTGGTCGACGGAAGCCATCGGCATGCCGGGCTTGATGATCGAGAACATGTACAGGACAAAGCCTTCAAAATCCACACCCGTGAGGTACAGGAAATTGCGGCTGCAAAAGAAGGGATAGTAAGCGTCCGCGGACTGGCGGGGCGCATGGCCCGAAAACAGCACGGCCGCGGAATTGTCCGGCAGAAAGTCAAGGAGAGCTTTCCGGTTTGCCTGATAGAATGATGCTTCCATTTCATCGTCCTCTTTTCACTGGAATAAAAATCAGCCCTGTCTGAGAGTTTTGTGAAATTGAAATGAAACAATTTCACTATCATGAAATTATTATAAGATCTTTTTCAAAAATGTCAAGACGTCTCCGGCATTGAAACGCATGAAAATCATGCGCCGCCTCCGGAAACCGGATGAGCGGAGGCGGCGGGGAGTGTGATTCTCGCCAGCAGCCTTTTTCCGTCGTAGTTCAGATACCGCAGATTGCCGCAGTCCGGAAAACGAAGCTTCAGCCTTTCGTTTACATTGCGGATGCCAAAGCCGTGGGTAACCTGCAAATCCACCTTCTTATAGTCCAGGTAATCGTTGAGCTTTTCCGCGTCCGCTCCCGCGCCGGTGTCCGTCACGTCCACCCGAAGCTCCCCGTTCTCCTCATAGGAGCGGATGAACACCGTAATTCCCGTGTCCTGCCGGGTAATCCCGTGGCGCATGGAATTTTCCACGAGCGGCTGCAAGGTAAACTTCGGAATCACCACCTGATCGGCAGGCAGGCCCGGCAGAAGTTCCAGATGGATTTCCTGACGGAACCGGAGAACATAGACGGAAATATATTCCCGGATATTGTCCAGCTCGGTGCTCACCGTCACCAAGCTGTCCGGCTCGGTGATGCTGTACCGCATCAGGCTGGCGATGGAATCCACCGTGGCGGCAATATCATCCTGCTCCCGCTCAAGCGCCATATAATTGACCGCATTCATCGCGTTGAGCATGAAATGGGGATTGATCTGCGCCTGCAAAGCACGCAGATCGCTTTCCCTTTTGAGATTTTCCTTCTCCCGCACCTCCTCAATCAGCGCGTTGATGCGCTGGAGCAGGCTGCCGAAGCTGCGGTTGAGTCTCTGGATTTCCAAAGACCCCTGCACGCAGGCATCGTCCCAGTGGACGCCGCGCGTATCCTGAATGGCTTCCAGCTTTTTGGTAAACTGCACCACCGGCTTTGACACGCCCGTGGACAGCACCAGCGACAGAACAATGCCGAGCACCATAAAAACAGCGGAGCAAATCAGATAGGGCGACATCATGAGCCAGACCTGGTGGCTGATATCGCGGTAGGGCGTGAGAAAAACCAGCCGCAGCCCCCATTGCAGCTCCCGGGAGCTGCACAAATACTGCTCGTCCCCGATCACCATCTGCGTACTGAGCTCCGTGGGAACAAACGAAACATCCGAGACGGCAAGCTCCTTCAAATCCTCCGAACAAAACACCTGCTTTCCCTGATCGTTGAGCAGGAGAAAGCCGCTGTGCTCCGTGACCGGCACAAGGGAAAGCAGCCGGGGGATCTGGGAAATGGGAATACTTCCCAAAAGCACTCCCACACCCTCCTTCTGATGCGGGCCGGTGTAGAAGCTGTTTTGCAGCTTGCAGGCAAAACAGAGACGGGACTGCTCCTCATCCACAAAAATATACTGTCCGCTTCTGCGTTCCAGCGCGTTCCGATACCATTCTTCATCGGCCACCATCTCCCCGCTGAACACATTGCTGACGTTGGCAATCGTGTTGGCCGCAAGAAACAGATCGCTGACGGGAAGCTCCGGATTAACATACAGCTCCACCTGAAACCCGTTGTTCAAAAGCAGAGACTGCGCGTACAGCTGGGAAGCCAGACAGTTATTCAGCGAATATTTCGTATTGAGATCCGTCAGCTCATCCTGCCCGATGGGCTTGCTCAGCAAAATTCCGAGCTGTTCGTCACTGGTGTATTCGTAGGTGAGCTGATCCACCGTCTGCGTGAAAACGCTGCTCAGCCGGACGTTCGCCTGCACAATCGCGGCCTGCGACGTGATCAGATGCTGGGTGATGGAATAGCGGAACAGCAGATAGGTAGCCGTGTTGAGCGTCAGAAGGATGGCGGAAATCATGCAGCAGACAATCAAAAAGGTGCGTTTTGTGATACTCATAGGCCGCTTTCCCCGCCAATCAGATCGGAAACATTTCCGCCCGCATACAGGTTCCTGTATTCGCTGGGCGTCATGCCGGTATGCTTCTTGAAGAATTTCGCGAAATACTGAGGGTTGTCGTAGCCGGAGGCAAAGCAGATATCCCGGATCGCGATGGAGGGATCCCGCAGCAAAGCCTGCGCATGATTCAGCCGCCGGGTCGAAAGATAGCTGCTGATATTCTGTCCCGTGACATTTTTAAACACCGTGCTGAGATAGGAAAGGGAAAGATGCAGCGAATCCGCCAGATTGGAGATATTGAAATTGGAATCGGTATAGTTCTCCTGGATTGCCTTCAGACAATACGATACAATGGGATGGGCGTATTCCCCCTTCTGCTCCTCCGCATACTCCATCAGATCATAATACTGCGCGGCCAGATAGGCCAAACGCTCCCTCTGTGTGCTCAGTCTCCAATATGCCGTCATCGCCTTCTGGCGCATGGCGTCCAAAGAGGATCGATCCTTTCCCAGCTCCTCCTGATAGGAGAACAAATAGTTCAGCAGCTGGATCCCTAATACATCCTTTCGGTCGGAGAGGGATTCGGACACCTCGTCGCTGATCAAAAGCTCGCCCATGGCCGCCATATCGCCCTTGTGAAGCGCCTCGCTGACGCGCATCCGCAGGGTTTCATCCCCGGCGTACCACGGCGGGACGTCCGCGCTCAGTTCGCTCTGGATGGCGATCAGCCGCTCCTCCAGGCTGTTGAACTTGGCCCGGGTAATGGGCTTTAAGATGTAATCCGTAACATGATATTGCAGCGCGCGCTGGGCGTATTCAAACTCGCTGTGCCCGCTGATCAGGATCATGCGGGTATCCGGACAATGCTCAAACAGATACCGCGACAGCTCGAGCCCGTCCCCATCCGGCATACAGATATCCGAAATCACCACATCGGGTTTTTCCGTCTCAATCAGTCCGATCGCCTCCCGCCCGCTGGCGGCGCAGCCCGACAGCTTGCCGGAAAAGCGTTCCCAGTGCAGCATGCGTGAAATCCCTTCCAAAGCCAGGCAATCATCGTCCACAAGAATGACCTTCATGTTCAGCAGCTCCTCCCCCAAACAAGAGACTTTCCTTCCTCAACAAGTCTCAGTATAGCACATTTTACACAAAATGAAGAATTTTTCAAAGGGCTTTTGATTGTTTTTTCTTCTTTTTGTTCTGAAAAAAGTACACTCCACTTAAAATTAGTCTCGTTGTGGAACGGGCCGCGGGAACTTATAATGGAGACAGAAAGAGAAAAGCGAACCAAACGCCGTTCATGAGGAGGGGCCGCAATGAAACAAGCGACACTGCGCGCCGGCAGCGTGCGAAAAAAAGACGGTTTTGTCAAAACCTTCAAGAAAAACTTCCCGTTAACCCTGATGGCGCTGCCCGCGCTCGTCGTAATGATTCTGTTCCGGTATCTTCCCATGTCCGGACTGCTGCTCGCCTTCAAACGGTTCAGCGTGCGCAAGGGAATCTTCGGGAGCGAATGGGTCGGCCTGAAAAACTTTGAATTCCTGTTCCAGACCTCCGACGCCTGGATCATCACCCGGAACACCATCTGCTACAACGCGCTGTTCATCCTTCTGGATCTGGTCCTCGCCGTCGCAATGGCCATCGGCCTGAGCGAGCTGCTGAACAAGAGACGCGCCAAGCTGTATCAGACCATCTTTATGGCTCCCTATTTCCTTTCCTGGGTTGTGGTTTCCTTCATGGCCTTCTCCCTGTTCAGCGTGGACGACGGCCTGTTCAACCACCTGCTGGCCTACTTCGGTATGCAAGGGGTCGACTGGTATTCGGAGCCTGGCAAATGGCCTTTCATCCTGACCTTCTTCCAAATCTGGAAAACCATCGGGTATTCCACCGTCATGTACATCAGCAGTCTCACCGGTATCTCCAACGACTACTATGAGGCCGCCATCATCGACGGCGCCACCAAATGGCAGCAGATCAAGAGCATCACGCTGCCGTGCCTGCGCCCCATGATGATTGTTCTGACCATTCTCGCCATCGGCCGCATTTTCTACGCGGACTTCGGCCTGTTCTTCCAGCTGCCGCGCGACTCCGGACCGCTGTATCAGGCCACGCAGGTTATCGACACCTATGTGTACCGTGCCCTGAAGGAAACCGGCAACGTGGGCATGGCCGCCGCGGCCAGCTTGTACCAGTCGATTGTGGGCTTTGTCCTGGTGGTGGGCGCGAATCTGGTTGTCCGCCGCATCGAGCCTGACAGCGCTCTGTTTTAGGGGAGGAGAGAACGATGAAGTATTTCAAAAAGAAAGCGGGCGGATCGGGGGACGATCTTGCCGTCAACCGGATATCCACCAAAACCAATGTCATTCTGAATGTTGTCTTTCTCTTCTGGGCGCTCGTCTGTGTCCTGCCGCTGATTCTGGTTGTGATCGTTTCCTTCAGCAGCGAGCAGAGTATTTTCCAGAACGGCTACACCTTCTTCCCTTCTGAATGGAGCCTGGACGCCTACAACTTCTTCTTCAAGCTCGGCGATCAGCTGGTCCGCTCCTACGGCATCACCATGTTCGTCACAGTGGTGGGCACGCTGTTCAGCCTGGCCATCACGGCGATGTTCGCCTATGTGCTCAGCCGGAACGACTACGCCTACAACCGTGTCTTTACCTTCCTGATGCTGTTCACCATGCTCTTCAACGGCGGCATTGTGGCCACCTACATGGTCAACACACAGCTCTTGAAGCTGGGCGACAGCGTGGGCGCGCTGATCTTCCCGATGTCCCTCAACGCGTTCTATGTGATTGTCCTGCGGACCTTCTACAAGGGAATTCCGATGGAGATCATTGAAGCTGCCCGCATCGACGGCGCGGGAGAGTTCCGGACCTTTTTCAGCATCGTGCTGCCGCTCTCCAAGCCCGGCCTTGCCACCATCGGCATGTTCACCACCATCGCCTACTGGAACGACTGGTTCCTCGGCATGCTCTACATCGTGGATCAGAAAAAATATCCCGTGCAGACGCTGCTCTGGAGCATGCAGAACAGCCTGGAATTCATGAAGCAGTCCTCCGCCAACGCGCTGGAATACGCGGAAATGGCCGCGAACGCCCCCACGGACAGCGGACGAATGGCTCTCACCGTACTGGTGGTTCTTCCCATTCTTCTGGCCTATCCGTTCTTCCAGAAGTATTTCGTCAAGGGCCTCACCGTCGGCGGTGTGAAGGGCTGATAACCTCGGGTTTTCCGCGCCGTACCGGCGCGATGCCAACACATACAACATATTGCAAACCATGCAACATCGGATAAGGAGGAGCATTATGAAAAACTTGTACAAACGCGCGGCCGCCCTCGCCTTGGCGGCAACCATGACGGCGGGAGTTCTGGCAGGCTGCGGCGGCGGCGACACCACCGCCAGCACCGGCGGAACGGTATCCACCCCCGCTTCCGGCGACGCTGCCGATCCGGCTTCCGAGCCTTCCTCGGAGCCGCAGGAAATCACCCAGCTGATCTGGTACATGTCCATTAACCCCGTGGCGGCCGACACCGAAAAGGTGATCGAAAAGCTCAACGAGTACACGCGGGAAAAGATCGGCGTGGAGATCGACTACAAGGTCATTGCCAACCCGGACTACAAAGAGAAAATGCCCAACCTGATCAATGCGGGCGAATACTTCGATATCTGCTTTACCTCCAACTGGACCACCGACTATCTCCAGTTTGTCGGCAAGGACGCTTTCATGGATATCACGGAGCTTCTGCCGCAGTACGCGGAAGATACATACAAATTCATTCCTGAGGCCATGTGGAACGCCGTGAAGGTCAACGGCTCCATCTACGGCGTGCCCTCCTACAAGGAAATGGGATGGCAGGGCGGCCTGGTGTACAACAGCGACATGGCCGAAGCCTACGGCGTGGATATGACGTCCGTCACCTCCCTGGAGGATTACACGGATGTGCTCAAGACCGTCTCCGAGAAATCCAAGGCGGAAGGCAAGGACGTTGTGGGCGTGTCCGGCCTGACCAACGCCTGGCCGATGGCCGCTCCCTATGAGTCCCTGACGGGAACCCCGTCCCTCCCCGCCGCCGGTGCTGTGCCGGAGTTCAAGAACTTCGCGGACGTCGCGGATCAGGGCGTATTCAACCAGTATTCGAGCGAGGAATACATGAACTACTGCCAGACCGTCCGCGGCTGGAACCAGAGCGGCTATCTGGGCGGCGACCCGGTCAACTACGACAGCGACACCGCCAACCGCGACAACGATTTCAACAACGGCGCTCTGTTCTCCTACTTCATTCAGTACGCGCCCGGCACGGCGGAATCCATGAGCGCTTCCAGCGGCCACGGCGTGGGCTTCGCTCCCCTGATGAAGCCCCTGTTTGAAACCCGCAGCGCGATGGGCGGCCTGCTGGCTCTGTCCTCCGCAAGCGAGCATCCGGAAAAGGCTCTGGAATTCATCAACCTGCTGAACACCGATGAGTACGTCGGCACCCTGATCCGTCACGGCATCGAGGGCGAGCACTATTCCGCTGTGGGCGACAACCAGGTCGACAAGACCATGGGCGGCACCCTGACGGACAACGGCTACGACTACACCTATGGCTGGCAGTTCGGCACCCCCTTCAACCAGAAGTGGGACATCAGCTACCCCGACAACATCGAGGAGCTGTTCATGGATTACAACGAGTCCGCCATCATCTCCCCCAACAACGGCTTCACCTTTGACGCGGTTCCCGTGGAGACACAGGTCGCCGCTCTGACCAACACCATCGCGGAATACGCGCCTTCCCTGGAAACCGGCTCCGTGGATCCGGCTGACTACATCCCGAAATTCCTCGATGCCCTGAACGCCAACGGCGCCGAGGCTCTGATCGAGGAAGTCAAGGCACAGCTCGATACGTTCAACGCGTCCAAATAATCCTAGCAAAAGGCCGGCGGCCCCTTTTCCGGGCCTTGCCGGCCTTTCTTTCACAGGAGGGAAAGCCTTATGAACAAACGACCCAATCTCCTTTTTGTGCTCACCGACGATCAGGGCGCCTGGGCGATGCGGTGCGCCGGAAACAGCGATATCCACACCCCCAACCTTGACCGCCTGGCTTCTCAGGGCATGCGGTTTGACAATTTCTTCTGCGCTTCCCCGGTGTGCAGCCCGGCGCGCGCTTCCATCCTCACCGGGCGCATCCCTTCCCAGCACGGCGTGCACGACTGGATCCGCAGCGGCAGCCTGGACAAGCAGGCGCTGGGAGAACACGCTTCCCACCCGTATTTTGCCAGCGAGGACGTTCCCATCCAATATCTGGACGGCCTTGTCACTTATCCGGATCTGCTGGAGGAGCAGGGCTACACCTGCGCCCTGTCCGGCAAGTGGCATCTGGGCGACAGCATCCATCCGCAGCACGGTTTTTCCCACTGGTATACCATCGGGCGGGGGGGATGCCTTTACAGGCAGGCGGATGTGATCGAGAACGGAGAATTACATTTTGAAACCCGGTACATCACCGATTTGATCACGGAGCATGCGCTGAACTATCTCGATTCCTTCGCGCACCAGGACAATCCGTTTTACATCAGCGTCCACTACACCGCCCCCCACGATCCCTGGGACGAGGATCAGCATCCCGCTGAATACATCGATCTCTACCGCGACTGCGCCTTCACGGCGACGCCGGACGAACCCCCGCACCCCAACCAGATCCCCACCGCCCCCTGCGGAACCGGCGAGGAGCGCAAGCGTCTTCTGCGCGGCTACTACGCGGCCATCTCCGCCATGGACGCGGGCATGGGACGGATCCTGGATCGTCTCGACGAGCTGGGCCTGGCGGAAAACACCCTGGTGATCTTCACCGCCGACAACGGCATGAACATGGGCCACCACGGGATCTGGGGCAAGGGCAACGGCACCTTCCCCTTCAATCTCTTTGACACGGCGGTGAAGGTTCCGTTTATCGCCCGCTGGCCCGGCCACATTCCGGAAAACCGGGTCACCTCCAGCATGTGCAGCCACTATGATATCATCCAGACGCTCAACGACCTGCTGAATCTGGGAGCCGACCTGCCGGAGGATCTGCCCGGCCACAGCTTCGCGCCCGTCCTGCTGGAAGGGATGGAATCCGACAACCATGTGGTCATCCTCGATGAATACGGCAACAGCCGCATGGTGCGCAACCGGGAATGGAAGTACATCCACCGCTATCCGTACGGCCCGCATGAGCTGTACCACCTCACGGAGGATCCGGGAGAAACCGAGAACCTCGCGGGACGAGAGGAATACGCCGATATCCAGGCTTCCCTGTGCGATACACTGCAAAAATGGTATGTCACCTACGCGGATCCGGCTGTGGACGGCAGCCGCGAGGCCGTGACCGGCTTCGGACAGATGCGGCGGCCCGGAATCTATGCAAAGGGCAAACCGGTTTACGCGCAGAGCCCCAAATATCAGAAATAAGAAGGGAAGGGAACCGCATGAAACAGAACATTGTCGCCAACGGAATTCACAACTACACGCCCCCGGAGGAGTATATTCCCCCCCGCTCTCCCGAGGTGCAAAAGCATCTGGAATGGTTCATGGGGCTCAAGCTCGGCTTTATGATGCACTGGGCGCCGGGCTGCCAGCTGGGCACCTACGAAAGCTGGCCGCTGAGCGACGGCGACGCCGCATGGAGCCAGGAGGATTTCACCTGGGCCCCGCGCGAGGAATGCAAGCAGCAGTATTGGGACGCAAACAAAACCTTCAACCCCGTGAAGTTCGATGCGGCTTCCTGGGCGGAGCTTGCAAAGGAATGCGGCTTCCAGTACCTCCTGTTCACCACCAAGCACCATGACGGCTTCTGCATGTACGATACGAAAACCACGGACTACAAGATCACCTCCCCCGACTGCCCCTTCCACACGCACCGCGACGCGGATATCGTCGGCGCGCTCTACCGGGAATTCCGCAGCCGCGGCATGGCCATCTCCACCTATTTTTCCAAACCGGACTGGCACAGCCCGTACTACTGGGCCCCGCAATTCGGCACGGCTCCCACGCGCAACGTCAACTATGACGTCAGCGAGCACCCGGAGCTCTGGGAACAGTATGTGCAGTTCGTTCACGAGCAGATTCGGGAGCTGTGCAGCAATTACGGGAAAATTGACGTGCTCTGGCTCGACGGCGGCTGGGTCCGTCCCGACAACCTGGGGCAAGACATCCGTCTGGGTGAGATCGTGGAGGAGATCCGCTCCACCACACAGCCCCATCTGATTGTCTGTGAGCGCACCTGCGGCGGCGAGTATGAAAACTTCATCACGCCGGAAAAGACCGTGCCGGACACCGCTTTGCAGGTGCCGTGGGAAACCTGTACGACCATTGGAGAAAAATTCTCCTTCCACTATACAGACACGTTCAAAAGCGGACGGGAGCTGGTGCATCTGCTTCTCGAGGTTGTCAGCAAGGGAGGAAACCTCGCGCTCAATCTCGCTCCCCAGCCCGACGGCCTGCTGCCGGAGCGCGCGGTGCGTTCCCTGCGGGATCTCGGCGCGTGGATCAAGCTGTTTGGGGACGGAATCTATGGGACGCACATCGTCAGCCCCTATTTTGAAAACCGTCTCTTCTACACGCAGAAGGACAACCGTGTCTTTGCCTTCCACACCTATGAGGAAATCCCCTCGCTTCCCGCAAAGCTGACGGTGCACTGTCCCTTCCCGGTGACACAGGTGCAGAGCATGCGCACCGGCCAGACAATAAAATTCCGCCAGAACGGCGACAGTGTTGTGCTGGACGTGTCCGGCCTTGCGATGGGCGGGGCGTTCTATGCCGAAGGCTTCGCACTCTCCGTTTCCCCGCAAGCATAAGATCCCGCACTCCGATTTCCGTACAACTTCCTCTTCCCCAAACGCCGAAGCCCCGGGAAAGCAATTCGCTTTCCCGGGGCTTCAGCCGTTTCAGAATCTTCTATTTGGATGTGGAAAGAAAGAATCAGCCATACAGCGGGCCGTAATGCTTGCAGGCGGCATAGTCGGCGGCCTGCGCGTCCTGCGTGCCGAAGCTGGCCCAGGCATGCGGACGGTATACCTTCTCCTCGGGGACGTTGTGCATCGTCACCGGGATGCGCAGCATCGAAGCCAGCGTGATCAGATCCGCGCCGACATGGCCGTACACCGTCACGCCATGGTTCGCGCCCCAGTTGGCCATCACGCTGTACACGTCCTTGAACGCGCCCTCGCCCGTCAGGCGGGGAGCAAACCAGGTCGTCGGCCAGGTGCGGTCGGTGCGCACGTCGATCGTCTGATGGATCTCGTCCGGCAGATCGGCCGTCCAGCCCTCCGCGATTTGCAGCACAGGGCCCACGCCCTCCACGATGTTATAGCGCAGCATCGTGACAGGCATTTCGGCACGGCAGCGGAAGTGGCTGGAGAACCCGCCCCCACGGAAATACTCAAAGTTGGCGCGGCACCAGTCGGTCGCGTCCAGGCAGGCCTTGACGTCCTTTTCGCCCATCTCCCAGAAGGGCTTCATGATGGGCTCGCCCGCCTCATTGCGGCAGGCGCCGGAGCCGTCGAGCGCCGTCGCGCCGGAATTGATCAGATGGATGAAGCCGTCCTTCGCGACGCCCTCGGGACGCTTGCCCGTCACACGCTCGCACGCCTCGGGGCTCCAGTAGGTGCGCACATCGTGGAAGCAGGGCGCGGTGTTCGTGACCAGCGTACCGAGCAGCATGGAAACACCATTGCAGGTGTCGTTCTCCGTGGCAAACGGGGTCGGCATCTTCGGGCCGTTCCAGTCAAAGGTGCTCGCGAGGATCGCCTCGGAGAAGTCGGCGTTCGGCAGCCAGTCCGTCCACTGGCGCTGTCCCTGGAAGCCGCCCGCGACAGCGTTGCGGCCCAGCGCTTCCTCGTGCCAGCCGAGCTCGTCCAGCTTCTTGTTGCCGTAAAGGATATCGCGCATGACCAGCGTCATCTTCGTGACAAACTCCCAATCCTTGTCGGCGGGAACGACCTTCGACTTCGTGATGACCTCCGGCAGATTCTTGCCGGCGTTGCAGTCGAAGCCCTCGCGGCAGTTATCGCGCACCCAGGCCAGAGCGCGCTCGTACTCCTGCGGATCGTAGATTTCCAGCTTGATGCGGCGCAGGATCTCCGTCATATCAACCCACTCGGCGCGCATGCCGAAATACTTCTGGAACACGGACGCGTCGCAGAAGCTGCCCGCGATACCCATGGCCACGCCGCCGAGGTTGACATACGCTTTGTTCTTCATCCAGCCGACCGCCACGGCACAGCGGGCAAAGCGCAGAATTTTCTCCGCGACGTCCGCCGGGATCTCCGTGTCGTTCGCGTCCTGCACGTCATGGCCGTAGATGGAGAAGGCCGGGATGCCGCGCTGGGCATGAGCCGCCATGACAGCCGCCAGATAGACCGCGCCGGGACGCTCGGTACCGTTAAAGCCCCAGACCGCCTTGATGGTCTTGGGATCCATGTCGAAGGTTTCCGTGCCATAGCACCAGCACGGGGTGACGGACAGCGTGGCCGTCACGTTCTGCACGGCAAATTCATCCGCGCACGCGGCGGCTTCCGCGCCGCCGCCGATGGTATGGCTGGCAATCACGCACTGCACGGGCGTGCCGTCCGGGTAGCGCAGCGTGCCCTCGATCAGCTTTTTGGCGTTCTCCGCCATCGTCATAGTCTGCTTTTCCAGGCTCTCGCGCACGCCGCCCCAGCGGCCGTCAATCACAGGCCGGATACCAATCTTCGGATACAACATGATAAACTCCTCCTTGCTTTCTCCTTATACGCTTTCCAAAAGCGCTTGATAGGTTTGGTAGGCCGTTTCCCAGGCTTCGCTGGTCTGCGGCAGATATTCCGTCAGCTTTTCCCCGCGGGCAATCCAGCGCCGTCCCTCCTCCAGCGAGGGCATGGCGCCGAGCGCTGTGAGCTGAAGCATCAGATTGCCGAGAGCAGTCGCCTCCACCGGCCCCGCAACCACCCGCAGTCCGGCGGCGTCCGCCGTCATGCGGCACAGCAAGCCGTCCTTTGCGCCGCCGCCCAGCACATGCAGCGTGCCGAAGCGCCGTCCTGTGGCCTGCTGAAGCTGGGAGATCGCCCAGCGGTATTTGAGCGCCAGACTCTCATAGATACAGCGCATGATTTCGCCCACCGTCTGCGGCACAAACTGGCCGGTTTTCCGGCAATACTCCTGCACGCGGCCCGGCAGATCGCCCGGCGGAGTGAACACCGGATCGTCGGGATCGATGAAGCAGCGCAGCGGCTCCGCGGCAAGAGCCAGACGCTCCAAATCCGCGTAGGAATACGACTCTCCCGCCCGTTTCCAGGCGCGGCGGCTTTCCTGAATCAGCCACAGGCCGATGATATTTTTGAGATAATTGATCTTCCCGTTCGCGCCCCACTCGTTGGAAAGGCCGAGACGCATGCTTTCCGGCGTCAGGATCGGCGCGTCCAGCTCACAGCCGAGCAGACTCCACGTCCCGCAGGAGAGGAAGGCCGCGTCCGGACCGGAATCGGGCAGCGCCGCGACAGCGCACTGGGTGTCGTGTCCCGCCGTGGCCAAAACGAGCGCGCCGTTTTCCGGCAGGCGGCCCACCGCCGAGCCTCCTGGCACAAGCGGCGGCAGAAGGCTTTCGGGAAGGCCAAAGGCTGTGAGGATCTTTTCGCTCCACTCGCCCTGCGGCAATCGCAGCAGCTGGGCCGTCGAGTCCGCGCTGCGCTCCGTGGAGACGCCGCCGCACAAACAGTACCGGAACAAATCCGGCATCAGCAGCAGCGTTTTGGCGCGGGCAAGCGTTTCCGGCTCCTGCTCCCGCAGGGCCAGCAGCTGAAACAGAGTGTTGATCGGCAGAAGCTGCGTGCCTGTCTCTCCGTACAGAGCTTCCCCGTCCATCGTGCGCAGAGCGCTGTCGAGAATATGATCGGTGCGGCCATCGCGGTAATGGACCGGATCGCTCAGAAGCTTCCCGTCCTCCCCCAGAAGGCCGAAATCCACGCCCCAGGTATCGAACGCCACGCTGTCAAACGCGCCCGCCTTTTGAATCCCCGCGCGGATTTCCCGAAGAAGAGACTCGAAATCCCAGCGCAGATGGCCGTCCTTTTCGACGGGATTGTTCTCAAAGCGGTGCAGCTCCTCCCAGCGGAAGGATTCCCCGTCATACTCCGCACGGATGGCGCGGCCGCTCGACGCGCCGAGGTCAAAAGCCAGAACCGTCGTCTTCTTTGTCATTTCACCACGCCCTTTTTCAGGAGGATATTCGCGTAAATCCGCTCCTCCCCGGTCGCAACGACGGCGTAAGCGTTCCGCGCGCGCTCATAGAAGGCGAAGCGCTCCGTCATCTCGATGTTCTGCGGGTTTTCCCCGTGCCCCATCTCGCACAGCACCTTGAGCAGCTGAGGGCTGAGGATTTTCGGTATGTTTTTCAGCATGGCTGTCTCCCCCCGCTCTTATTTATCGGTCGGTTCCCCGTGCTCGCGGCGCGGATATTTCTTGTAGCCGGGATGGCGGCCGGTAATCCGGTAATACTTGCGCAGGCCGATCAGCTTGTCGACGTTTTCGCGGCTGATGTCGTAGCTGCCGCCGAGGATGATCGCGTTGATCGTGATCTTGGCCCACAGCTCCAGGCTCTCCATACGGTAGAAGGCGGTAATCACATCGCTGCCGACGGCGAGCGCGCCATGGTTTTCCAGCAGCATCACGTCATGCTCTTCCAGATACGGCTCGATCGCGTCCGGCACCTCGGAGGTGCTCGGCGTGCCGTAGGGGGTGAGCGGCACGCTGCCGATCGCGGCCACATCCTCAATCATATTGTACATATCCATGCTGCGGTGCGCCACGGCGAAGCCGGTGGCTCCCGGCGGATGCGCGTGAATGACGCTGTTCACATCGGGGCGCTTCTCATAGCAGCGCAGATGCATTTTGATCTCACTCGAGGGACGCAGGCCCTCCGCCGCTTCCAGCACTTCACCCTGCCCGTTGATCAAAATCAGCTTGTCCGGCGTGATGAAGCTCTTGCTCATGCCGGTGGGCGTGGCGAGGAAGGTGCCGTCCTCCAGCTTCGCGGTCACGTTGCCGTCATTCGCGGCCACCCAGCCGAGCTGCCACATCTTATGGCAAACGTCGCAGATCTGGTCCTTGATCTCCGAAATGTTCAAAAAATCAGCCCCTTTCTTCTGTTTTTTATTATACACTTGCAAAAGAGGAATTGCTTGGTATATACTGAAGAAAACTGGGACAATATTCACTTTTTGAAAGGAGCCCTCATGCGTTATCTGGCTGCACACGAGCGCGCCGCGCGCGGCACGTTTGATTTTCCGATTGAGCTGTATCACGTCGACATTTCCCACCCCCGCTATGAGATGCCGTTTCACTGGCATATGGAGGCTGAGCTTCTCTTTGTCCTGGAGGGGGAGCTGGCCCTTTCCGTGGAGGGAACCGAGTACGCCGCCCACCCCGGCGACTGCTTCTTCCTGCCCGGCGGCGCGATTCACGGGGGTTCTCCCGATCACTGCGTCTATGAATGCCTTGTCTTTGACATGGATCGCTTTCTGCCGGAAAGCGCCGTGTGCCGCCGCAAGTATGCCGCCGCTCTGGGAGACGGATCGCACATCCGCACCCATCTGCCCGCGAACAGCCGCGCCGCACAGGTCGCGCTCTCCCTCTTTTTCAGCATGGAAAAAGAGCAGCCCGGCTATGAATTCGTCACAACCGGGCTGCTCTGGCAATTTTTCGGATTGATTGTACAGGAAAAGCTCTTTGTCCCCGATTCGGAGGAATCGCGGATCGGGCGGCAGAGGGCGGATCAGATGAAAAGCGTCCTGCGCCGGATCCGGCGGGACTACGCCTCTCCCCTCACACTGGACGAGCTGGCGGCGGAGGCCGGTATGAACCCGCGCTATTTCTGCCGTGTCTTTCGTCAGATGACGGGGCGCACGCCGATCGACTATCTGAATTACTACCGGATCGAATGCGCGGCGGAGCTGCTGTGCACGGAGGGGGACAGCGTCACAGACGTGGCCCTCGCCTGCGGCTTCAACGATCCGGGCTATTTTGCCCGCCTGTTCCGCCGCCACAAGGGCATGTCCGCCGCCGCATACCGCCGTCAATATGGGGAATACATCCCCCACAAGGAGGAGGAAACCGGAAATGAACCAGTCTGACATTCTGCAAATTGCTTTGGAGCAATCCGCCCGCGACTACAGCTGCGCGCCGGAGGATTTTCTTCAGACGGATCCCAAAGCCGTCCTCTCCCGACAGAACGAGGGGGCGCGGGTGTATCTTCCGCTTCCTCTGGCTTGCAGCCTGGTGTCTTACGGAAACAACGTCGTCGCCCAGACCAGCGAAGATCTTCGGGAGCCGGTGCTGGCCTTTCTGCGCCGTTTTCCGCCGGAGCACTGCTTTGAAACGCCGAATCTTTACGTCCTCAACGATCTGCTGGCCCCGCACGAGCAAACGATCTGCTTCATGGCGGAATATTTCCTGCCGAGACTCGAACGTCTGCGGCCTCTCCCCTGCCCCTATCCCATCCGGATGCTCGGCCCGTCCGATTTCGCGGACCTCTATCTGCCGCAATGGAGCAACGCGCTGTGTGAAAAACGGCGGGAACGCGACGCGATCGCCGCGGGAGCCTACGACGGGGAAACGCTCGTCGGCCTGGCGGGAGCGTCCGCCGACTGCGAAACCATGTACCAGATCGGCATCGACGTCTTGCCCGCCTACCGCCGCCGTGGAATCGCGTCCGCGCTGACCAGCCGTCTGGCGCTCGAAATTCTCGCGCTGGGGAAGGTCCCCTTCTACTGCGCCGCCTGGAGCAACCTGCGATCGGTGCGCAACGCCCTGCGCTCCGGCTTTTCGCCCGCATGGGTGGAGACCACCGCGCGGCCGCGCTCCTATGTCGACTCGCTCAACGCGGGAAAGGACTGATTCCCGGCTCAGCTGGCGGACTTCATATGCAGGCGCAGACGATCGGAGATCATAGCGATAAACTCACTGTTGGTCGGCTTGCCGCGCGTGTTGTGGATGGTGTAGCCGAAATAGCCCGTCAAAACGTCAACGTCTCCCCGATCCCAGGCCACCTCAATGGCATGGCGGATGGCGCGTTCCACACGCGAGGGCGTGGTGTCGTAGTCCTTGGCCACACTGGGATAAAGCTGCTTGGTCACAGCGTTGATGATATCGGGCGTGCGCACCGCCATCAGAATGGAATCACGGAGATAGTGGTATCCCTTGATATGGGCCGGAACGCCGATCTGGTGCAGAATCTCCGTCACCTGGATTTCCAGCGGCTCCTCCCCCTGCGTGGCCGCGGAGGCCGGCGGCGGTGTGAGAGCCGCGATTTGCATCACACGCTCCGTAAGCTCGTTCGCATCAAACGGGGATACCATGAAATAGGATGCGCCCGATCCCATCACCTCACGCTCAATCGCGGGACTGGTAAAGTTGGAAAGGATCAGAAAAACGGGAACATCCTTTTTACCCGCGCACGCCTTCATCACACCGATCCCGTCCAAACGCGGCATAAACAGATCCGCCAAAACGACGTCGGGATGCTCGGACTCGATCTTTTCCAGCAGCACCCGGCCGTCGCGCTCCGTGCAGATCACCGTCATTCCCGCCTCTTCCAAAGCAGGAACATAGTCCTGCATAAATTCTCCACTGTTTTCCGAAATCAGAACTTTTAACCGCTTTTCCATGGATTGATCCCCCTATGTGATTGATTCTGTTACCAATATTACCATATATTAGAATAAATAGCAATACATAGAGTGGAATTTTTTGGAAAAAACTCGCTTTTCTTAAAGAGTCCAGCACAGACAGACGTTTTCCGCTCACACCGCCTCATCCCGCACACCGCTGACAATGCCGTAATAAGCCCGCGAGGTCACACGGTAAATCAAGAGATAGCATACGGCAAACACCAGATAGCACACCAGCGTAATAAGCACCAGAAGCGAAACATTCGTCAGGCCAAACAGCATCAAAAGCTTTTGGAGCATCGGGAAGGCGAAGGCCAGATGCACGCCCGCGAGAATCAGCGGGAGGAAAAAAACGGTGAGGATCTGGGAATTGATGCTTTTGCGGATCTCGCGCTTTGTCATGCCCACCTTCTGCATGATGGCAAACCGGGATTGATCCTCGTAGCCCTCGGAGATCTGCTTATAATAGATGATCAGGACCGCCGCAAAGACAAACACCACGCCGAGCAGCACACCGAGGAACAGCAAGCTTCCGTACAGGGAATAGAAGCCTTCACGCTCCGCGGCCACGCTGTCGCAGCTGATCATCACAATCTGATCCTGCGATTGCTCCCGGAGCTCATCGAGCTTTGCCCAAATCTGATCCTGAACGGCGATCTGCTGCGGATCCGGACAGGAAAGATCAAAGGCATAGTTCCAGGTGTAATCGATCCATTCGCCCTGGCCCGCGTCGATCACCGGCTGCACCGCGGCTTCCAGATTGGGCACAAAGATATAAAGAGTGGGAATAATCTGCATGGCCGCTGTCCCATTGCTCACAAACGTGGGCGCCATTTTCTTCACCCGAAGCTCCGGGCCGTTTTCCACCTGGATCGTCCCGCTGGTGGAAAAGTTTTCATGGGTGGAATAGAGGATAACCTCATCCTCCGCCAGCGTTTCCTGCGCGCCCATCAGCGTATTGTAATCCTCAATGGGGATCAGAAAGATCTGCCAGACCTCGGACGCATACTGCGCAAAGTTCAGATCCAGCTTGATTTGATCGTCCTCCACTACCCCGGCAAACAAGACGGCGCGGTAGTCCAGCACCCGCTCCGGCACCAGCCCGGCCCCGGTGCAGATGTCATGGGAAGCGGTGCGCACCTCATCCACCCAGCCGCCCTCGAGATCGGACAGCTGCTCGGTCGTCAAAGTCAGATCCAGATTGCGCGGAAAGCGGGTGCGCAGGCTGTCCTCCGCGCCGGCATACAGGCAGACGGTGGTGGAGATCATAACCAGCACCATCGTGCACAGGATGCAGATGGACGCCAACCCTGCCCCGTTGCGCTTCATGCGGAACACCATGGACGAGACGGAAACAAAATGGTTGGTGCGGTAGTAATACCGCTGATTTTTTTGCAGAGCGCGGCAGATTGCCACGGACGCGGACACAAAGAGCAGATAGGTCGCGGCAATTACCATCAGAACCGCCACGAAAAAGAGCAGCAGCGTCTGAACGGGATCCTGGATGCTCACCGCAATCCAGTACGCTCCGCCGAGGAGCAGGAGCCCCAGCACGGCCAGAAACCAGTTGGCTTTGGGCGGCTTCTCCCCCGCGTTTTCACTGCGCAGCAGCGTGATCGGGTTTGTGAGCCGGATCTGGCGCAGGGTGTCCAGCAGGATCAGGCCGAAAATCACCAGAAATATGATCAGCGTGCGTCCCACGGATCCGGGAGAGATCAGAAGGCTGTAGCCCGCTGTGCCGCCGAGCAGGTAAAACACACACATTTCCGCCAGCTTGGAGAACACAATCCCGGCCAGAAGGCCGCCCGCCAGCGAAAGCACGGCGGTGATCCCCGATTCCCACAGCAGCACCACGGCAATGTGGCGTTTTCCCATGCCTAAAATGTTATACAGGCCGAACTCCTTTTTTCTGCGCCGGATCAGAAACGAATGGGTGTAAAACAGAAAGATCAGCGCGAAAAAGGTGATGACAAAGGAACCGAGGTTCAGACAGCCCTGCATCACATCGCCGCCCCGCATGGCACGGACCGCGTCGCTCGCGCTCAAAAAGGTGACGATATATGTCATCATAACCATGCCCGCGCAGGTGAGCAGATACGGCAGATACAGCCTGCGGTTGCTCCGGATCCCCGTCCAGGCCAGCCTGCGGTAAAATCCCTGCTTCATACCGGATCACCGCCTGTCGTCAGAACTGTGAGCGCTTCGGAAATTTTCTGGTACAGCTCGCTGTCCGTGGAGGAACCGCGATAGATTTGGTGGAACACCTCGCCGTCGCGGATGAACAGGACACGCCCCGCACGGCTGGCCGCCTTGACGGAATGTGTGACCATCAGGATGGTCTGGCCGGAGCGGTTCACCGCCGCAAACAGATCGAGCAGTTCATCCGTCGCACGGGAATCGAGCGCTCCCGTCGGCTCGTCCGCCAGAATCAGGCGGGGATTGGTGATCAGCGCGCGTGCCACGGCGGCGCGCTGCTTCTGGCCGCCCGAAACCTCGTAGGGATATTTTTTCAGCAGTCCCTCGATCCCGAGGCTCTGCGCCACCTGCCGGACGCGCTCCTTCATCTCCTTCGGGCTTTTGCCCGCGAGCACCAGCGGCAGGCAGATGTTATCTTCCAGCGAAAAGGTGTCCAGCAGGTTGAATTCCTGAAAGACAAAACCGAGATGATCGCGGCGGAACGCGGCGACCTGCGATTCGCGGATCCCGGCGAGATCCCGTCCGTCCAGACGCACGCTTCCGCCCGTCGGCTGATCGAGCGCCGCCAGAATGTTGAGCAGCGTCGTTTTTCCGGAGCCGGACTCTCCCATAATCGCGACAAACTCCCCTTCCTCCACGGAAAAAGAAACGTTCCGCAGAGCCTCCACCTTATTTCCTCCCAAGCGGGTGGTATACACCTTTTTCAGCCCGCTGACATCCAACATACTCATGTTGAGAAAACCTCCTTCTCCGCCGCACCTCTCCGCGGCTTCTGCAAACAGGATATCACAATCCTCCGCGCCGCTTCCATCGATCCGTCTTACAATTTCCCCGCACTTCTTACGTTTTCGTAAGAATATGATTTTCAAACAAGCCCTGTGGCTTGCAAAAAAGTTGCATGATACAGCAAAATATGCGATAGTAAAAACAGGAAAACAACGCTGTCTGAAAAACGGCCTTTCGCAGCAGGCGCGGTTAAAAAACAAAAGAGAGGGCAATACCGCACAGAAAAGTAGGCGCGATACTGCCAGAAGTGATATAATAAAAACATGGATAAACAGATGACAATGTCTGCGCTGAGTGATGAGCTGGCGCAGGTACGGACAAAGAAGAAAGAATTTCTAGCCCAGATCGAGCGGATCGTCCCGTGGAAGGAATGGCTTACGCTGATCCAGCCGTGCTATTACAAAGGAGAGCGCGGCAATAAACCCTATCCACTGGAGACCATGCTGCGGTTGTATCTGCTGCAAAATCTGTATGACCTGAGTGATGAAGCAA
>DVGZ01000041.1 GCA_018712435.1 Candidatus Caccousia avicola | reverse complement strand
CTATTTTTCAAACTTCCTTGTTGTAATTCTTCACTTTTGCAGCAAAAAAATTGCAGTTTTCCTTTTCCTCTCTTTTCCCGCAAACTCTTCCCGCGTCAAATCTCTTTCGGAAAACCAGCTTCCGCGTTGGCGTGGCGAAAACGGTACTCCCGGGGAGGAATACCATATCGCTTCTGAAAGGCGTGGGAGAAACTGCGTGCATCCTCATAACCCACGCTTTGGGCGGTGTCGTTCACCGTATGATTTTCCATCAGCAGCCTGCAAGCCTCATACAGCCGCAGATTCGTCAGATACCGGTAGGGCGTCATCCCCATATTGCGGGAAAACAAGCGAATAAAATGCTCCGGCGTATAACCGAAATTCTCACTGATGCGGCTGACGCTTAGCTCACTGTTTCGAAAATTCTGCCGTATGTAGCGGATGACGTTCTCAAGCGGCGCATAACCCGATGGCAAATACCGCTGCTGCAAATAACTCAGAAACGCCTGAGCCGCCATCTCCGTACAGGGGGCATCCATTTCCCCACCACAAATCAGTTCCCGCAGCAGAGCGCCGAAACGGGCCGCTGCGGCGTCCTCCTCCAATGGGATATCCAATAACCTGGTGAGCACTGCGGGGAAAAAATCCGCATGAAGCCAGGTGCAGGTGAATACAGCGTCGGGAGCGTGGCGCATCGCGTAGGGCATGGAAGGAGAAAAAACATAGAGGTGTCCCGGTTGCAGCACCCGCTCCCGGTCTCCTTCCCGGTACAGGATAACCCCTTTTTCCAGAAAATAAATACGGGCATATCCGGCGGACACCGGCTCATCCACCTTCCAATCCCAGGGCTGTTCGCCCTGGCCCATCATCAGCAGGAACATGGCATCTCCTCCTTTTATATCAATTATTATACCATAATATCATGAAAAAGCCGTTTTAAACTCAATTTTTACACGGTATAATAGAGACAAAAATAAGCCTTGGGAGGTTTCACCCATGTTGCATGCAAAAGAAGCCGGTGTGCTTCAAGATCTGGCCCGGCAGTATATGGAGTCGGCGGCCCGCCCACAGCAAAGAGAGCTGGAAAACTGTGGATTTCCCATAATACCGGATCGGGCGTTCGCCCGATGGTGCTGGTGGATCAAATTCCCTGGCACGAGATGGATGTGGACGGATCGTTGACAACCGTCATCGCTGACCCCTACTGGAAAGAAGTAGAAACCGCGCTGCGCCAAACGCTGTATAAGATGCGGTTCATTCCGTCAGACCTTGTGCTCCCTCCTTATATTCTTCTGCCGCGAGTCCTCAAGGATCCCTCCTTTCGCGACTTCGGCATCAAGATACAGGAGAACATTGCCCGAACCGACTCCCACAACGATATCATCTCTCACTTCTATATCAAACAGTTCGAAACCATGGAGGATTTGGAAAAACTGAATCCCTCCGACCTGTGCGCCGACACAGCCCGCGAACAGGAAATCTGGGAGGAAGCGCAGCGGATATTTGAGGGGATAGCCCCCACCCGCTGGCAGGGCATTGTGCTGCACAGCGGCATGTGGGACAATGTCAGCCAATGGCTGGGTGTGGAAGAATGTTACTATATGCTTCTCGATGAGCCGGAGCTGATTCATGCTCTTCTGAACCGTATGACCGATATCATGCTGAAATGGATTGACCAGGGCAATGCGCAGGGGCTGTTTGACACCGCCAGCACCATCTGCCATTGCAGCCACACTCTGGTGAAACCGTTCTCTGAAACGCCCGACCCGCTGCCCGGAACCTCCGCCAACAGCTGGACCTTTGGCATGGCACAGCTATTCACCGCTGTCTCTCCCGACGTAACCAAGGAATTTGAACTCCCTTACACCAGCCGCCTGTTTGAAAAATTTGGTAACGTGTATTATGGCTGCTGTGAGAAGCTTGACGATCGTCTGGATCTGGTGGCTTCCCTCCCCCACGTCCGCAAGGTTTCCTGCAGCCCATGGAGCGATCCCGACCGCTTTGCCGCGTCGTTGCCCCAGCACCTCGTCATGTCCTTCAAGGCAAACCCCGCTCTCATTGGCGCGGGAGACATGGACGCCGTGCGGGAAAATCTGCAAGGCGCCATTGACGCCGCCCGCCGGGAGAACCGCCGTTTGGAAATCATCCTCAAGGATATCAGCACGGTACAGTATCACCCCGAGCGTCTGACCGAATTCGGCAAGCTGGCGCTGGAAATGGTGCAAAGCTGATTTTCTGAAAGTCACTGTAAAAAGGCCAAAAAAAGACAGGCTTCCCCCATCGGGGGCGCCTGTCTTTTTTGTATGGCAGAAAAACGGACGGAGAGCAAGCTGCTCCCGTCCGTTTTCAAAGAATCTTCTCAAAAATCAGATGGAAATCTTATGGGCAATGTTGTAAAGATCCACGTCAAAAGTACGCTTCATCGCAAGCGCCTCGGTGATATCGAAGTCCACAATTTCGCTCTTACGCATAACCACAACACGGTTGCTCTTGCCTGCGTTCAGCAGCTCCACCGCCGTGTAGCCCATTTCGCTGGCAACCACACGATCGCGCAGGGTCGGAGAACCGCCGCGCTGCACATGGCCCAGTACGGTTGCACGCGTCTCGATGCCGGTCTGCTTCTCAATGCTCTCCGCAAGCTCCGCGACATGGCCGACGCCTTCCGCCACAATGATAATGAAATGCTTCTTGCCCGTTTTCTGGGTAAAGCGCATACGCTCAATGATGTCACGCTGGAAATCATACTCGACTTCCGGCACCAGAATGGTTGTTGCACCAACCGCAATACCGGTCTGGAGAGCCAGATCACCGCAGCGGCGGCCCATGACCTCAACCACGCTGCAGCGGTCGTGAGACTCCGTCGTATCACGGAGACGATCGATCATCTGTACAGCCGTATTCATGGCCGTATCAAAGCCGATGGTATATTCGCTGCTGGCGATATCGTTGTCAATCGTGCCGGGAATGCCAATGCAGGGAATGCCTGCTCCCGTCAGATCGCGGGCGCCGCGGAAGGAACCGTCGCCGCCAATGACCACAACGCCGTCGATTCCGAGCTTGCGGCACATATCGGCAGCTTTTTGCACGCCTTCCTTGGTGTTGAATTCCGGGCTGCGAGCCGTATACAGCATGGTACCGCCGCGATGGATAATATCGGAAACGGAACGGAGATTCATTTCAAAAACATCTCCGCTTAAAAGGCCGTTATACCCTCTGCGCACTCCCATCACATGAAGTCCGGACGTAATTCCGGCGCGGACAACCGCGCGGGTTGCGGCATTCATGCCTGGGGCATCGCCGCCGCTTGTAAGGACAGCAATCGTTTTTGCGCTCATGATCTTAATCCCCCTATAAAATGATGTCCACATAAGGCTGCATAAGAAGCGGTCGAAAACGTTTTTCATACAGAATCCCGTGCTCTTTTTCCGCTTGCAGCACACCTATGTAACTCTGATATCATACTATATTATACTGGATTGTCTTTTGTTGATCAAGCAAATTCATATGGATATTGGTTCCCGCTTTATGGAATTTTCTATCATTTCTTCACAACTGCGACGTTTTTTTCGCCCAGAACCCGGCCAAGCTGTTCCACCAAAACGTCGTTTAAAGAGACACGGAGAGAGGCCGGAGCTGAAAAAAGCTTATGGACATCGTTATAGTAAAAATAAACCGGCATGCTCCCCTCAAACAGCTCCAGCAGCTGGCAGGCACGCTGGCAGCGGGCGCTCTTGACAGAGGATACTTTCAGATATAATCCCGGACGCTTGGAAGCTTTGCGCGGCTGTGCGGCTCCCGCATCCCCGGATTCCTGCAGCGGCCCAACGGAGTCACAGATCAGCTTTGCGTCCTCATCCTCCTTCCGGCTCACCCGCGCCTGAATCAGAACAGGCTCTCCCTCGGTAAGATGAGCGCCATACTGGCTGAGAATCGCCGGAAAAACGAGAACCTCGATGGATCCGAACATATCCTCCAACAGCAGGAAGGCCATGGTGGAACCGCTTTTCGTCACCTTCATCTGCATGCTGCTGATGATTCCGAGCACCGTCACACGGTCCCCGTCCCGGTATTGGGAAGCGTCCGCGTCGTTCACCAGGTCGCCGATGCGCACCGCGCCGAGCTGCTCATACCGCCCCAGAAAGGCCGCCATGGGATGGCCGGAAAGGAACATTCCCGTGACCTCTTTCTCATACGCCAGCTTTTCTCTGTCTGAAAAATCGCGCATGGGAGACACCAGAAATTCCTGCGCCCCTTCCCCCGCGTTTCCGGTGTCGAAGAACCCCAGCTGTCCCTCCACATTCTTTTTCCGGTCGGCTTCCAGGAAATCCAGCACAGAGCCCGCGTTTTCCAGCATCTGACGGCGATTTAAATCCAATCCGTCCAGCGAGCCGCACTTAATCAGGCTTTCCAGCGCCCGCCGGTTCATCTGCTCAAACATTCTCTTGCAAAAATCAAAAAAGGAAGAAAACGGACCGTTGATTTCCCGTTCGGAAACGATATGCTGAAGGAAGCCGCGTCCCAAATTTTTGACCGCCAGAAGTCCGAAACGAATGTCCCGGCCCGCGACGGTGAATCCCAAATCGCTCTGGTTGATATGAGGCGGCAGCACACGGATTCCCATCCGGGTACACTCCGCCATATAGGTGACCAGCTTGTTTGTATTGTCCAGAACGCTTGTCAGCAGAGCCGCCATGTATTCCTTGGGATAGAAGCATTTGAGCCATGCCGTCTGGTAAGAAACAAGCGCATAGGGAGCCGCGTGAGACTTGTTGAAGCCATACGCGGAAAAGGTTTCCATCTCCTTGAAGATTTCCAGCGCCGTCTTTTCGTCCACGCCCCGCCGGACGCAGCCCTCTACCTCGACCTCCCCTTTTTCATTGACAAGGCCATGGATAAAGATCTGCTTCTCGCGCTCCATCACGTCCGCTTTTTTCTTACTCATGGCACGCCGGACAATGTCGGCGCGGCCCAGCGAATAGCCCGCCAGCTCCCGGAAAATCTGCATCACCTGCTCCTGATAGACGATGCAGCCATAGGTGACGTCCAAAATCTTTTGCAGGCGGGGATGCTTGTAGCGAACCATCGCGGGGTTATGGCGGCACTCAATATATCGTGGGATCGACTGCATGGGGCCGGGACGGTACAGGGAAACAACGGCGATCAGATCTTCCAGATTCTGCGGGCGCAGCTGCACGATTACCTTTCGCATTCCCCCGGATTCAAACTGGAACACCCCATCCAGGTGCCCTTCCGCCATCATGACATAGACATTTGGCTCATTGTCCGAGATCGATTCGATGGAAAAATCGGGCTTTGTTTTCCGCACCTGCTGCACCGCGTCGTGAATGACCGAGAGGTTGCGCAGACCAAGAAAATCAATCTTTAAGAGCCCCAGCTCCTCCAACAGCGTCATCGTGTACTGTGTGACAACAGAATCCCCGTTTTTGGCCAGCGGGACATAGTAGTTCACCGGTTGATCCGTAATGACAACGCCCGCCGCGTGCGTCGAAGCGTTGCGCGGCATTCCTTCGACCTTTTTCGCCATATCCACAAGGCGGTGGATGGTCGGATCCGACTCATATCTCTGCCGGAATTCCGCCGATTTTTCCAGCGCCGCGTCCAGAGTGATATTCAGCTCCATCGGCACCATTTTAGCCACACTGTCCACCACATTGTACGGAATCGCCATCGCACGCCCAACGTCGCGCAGAGAACCGCGCGCCGCCATTGTGCCGAACGTCACAATCTGCGCCACATGATCCGCTCCGTACTTGCGCACCACATATTCGATCATTTCCGGCCGGCGCTCGTCGCTGAAATCCACGTCAAAGTCCGGCATGCTGACGCGCTCCGGGTTCAGAAAACGTTCAAACAGCAAATGATACCGGATAGGGTCGATGCTGGTGATCCCCAGACAATACGCCGCCAGGCTTCCCGCGCCGGAGCCACGTCCGGGACCGACGGGAATATCCACGCTTCTGGCATACCGGATAAAGTCGTATACGATCAGGTAATAATTGACATAGCCCATCTGCTCAATCACAGACTGCTCGTAGGCGAGACGATCCTGCACCTCCTGCGAGGGGTGGTCCCCATACCGGCGCAGCATGCCTTCCCGGCACAGCCTGCGGAAATAGGCAAGATTTCCTTCCCCGTCCGGCGCTTCAAATTTCGGAAGCTTCGTTTTGCCGAATTCAAACTCCACCTGGCAGCGTTCCGCGATTTTCCAGGTGTTGTCCGCCGCCTCGGGCACATCGGGGAACAGGGCTCGCATCTCTTCTTCCGACTTGAAATAGAACTCGTCGGAGCCGAATTCCATGCCGTCCTTGTCCTCCAGCGTTCGGTTCGTCTGGACGCAGAGGAGGACGTGGTGCATCTCGCTGTCCTCCCGTGCAATATAGTGACAGTCATTCGTCACGACCAGCGGAATATCCAGCTCGCGCGCCAGCCGGATGATCTGCGGATTGATCAGCTTCTGTTCGCGAAGCCCGTGGTCCTGAAGCTCCAGGAAAAAGTTCCCTTTCCCAAAAATCGACTCATAGCGCAGCGCCGCCTCTTTGGCTCCCTCATAATCGTTTGCCGTCAAAGCGCGCGGAATTTCTCCCGCCAGGCAGGCGGAGAGAGCAATCAAGCCTTCATGGTACTGTTCCAGCAGATCCAAATCCACGCGGGGTTTGCTGTAAAATCCTTCCGTCCAGGCCAGCGAAACCAGCTTGATCAAATTGCGGTATCCCGTCTCGTTCTCGCACAGCAGCACCAGATGGCGGTTCTCCGAATCCAGCTCATGGACCTTGTCAAAACGGGTTCTTTGCGCGACATACACTTCACAGCCGATGATCGGATGAATCCCGCGCTTTTTCGCTTCCTTGAAAAACTCCACCGCTCCATACATGACGCCGTGATCCGTGATGGCAATCGCCCGGTCGCCGCGGCTCTGCGCGGTATCCAAAAGCTGCTTGATGCGGCAGGCGCCGTCCAGCAGGCTGTATTCCGTGTGAAGGTGAAGGTGGACAAACATGCTTTTCTCCTCTCCCCGTGGGACTTTCATTGTTGATTAAGAATCCCCGCTGTGCTCTGCAAATTCCACAATACGCCGCAGCCGGTGGTTGACGCCGGAACGGCTCAGCGGCTGGGAAAGATGTTCCCCCAGCTCACGAAGGGAAAGCTCGGGATTTTCCCAGCGGAGAGCGGCAATCTCCCGCAGGTCCTCCGGCAAAGCATCCAGTCCCACCGTTCCCATGATGCGTTCAATCGCCAAAAGCTGGCGCGCGGCGGCCGACGCGGTTTTATCAATGTTGGCGGTTTCAAAATTGTTTCTGCGGTTCAGATTGTTCCGCATTTCCTTGAGCATTTTGGCCTGCATGGATTCCATAGCGGCATTTTTCGCCCCCAGATAAGTCAGCAGATCCGTGACGCTCTCCCCGCCCTTGACATAAACAATAAACCGCCCCTTGCGGTTGACCGTACCGGGCTGAAGCCCCAGTCCGCCTGCCCTTGACAAAAGCGCGGACAAATCTCCGGCCAGCTTCATGTACGGGACGGAAAATTCCAGATCATATCCTTTTTCCGGCGCTGTCACAGTTCCGCAGCACAGGAAAGCCCCGCGCAGAAACGCCTGTACGCAGCATTCGTCTTGCAGATTCTCTTCATGCACGCGCAGATTCAATTCTTTGGAGTGATGGGAGAAGCAATGCAGAAAATGAATCCTCTGATTTTCTCCGCGAATGGAAACAGAAAAGGTTGTTTTCCCGCCGCGGCGCACAATGGCGGAAACCGTCTCCACAAACACCCCCGCCACGGCGGCGGCTTCCTGCGCCGCCCGCCGGGCAACCGGGGCGCTCTCCGTAAGGAATGACACATCCGAAGCGGAAAAGCCTCCTCCAAACAGAAAAAGGCCGTAGCATTCCGCCTTTTGGCAGCAGTCTTGCTCCGTCTCGATGCGGCACAACTCCGCCTTCGTCTCCGATGAAAATGACATGAGCCGTTACCTCTTCTGGATATCGCGATGGTTGACGCTGGCCCGCTTTCCTTCCTGGCAGAAATGCTCATACAGGAGCTGAGCAAAGGTCACGGAACGGTGCTTTCCGCCCGTGCAGCCCATCGCCACCACCAGCTGGCTTTTTCCTTCCTCCAGATACAGAGGGAGCATATAGTCAATCAGGTTCATCAGCCGCTTGGCTACCTCCTGCGACTGCTCCCAGCGCATGACGTACTCCCGCACCGGCTCATCAAGCCCTGTCAGGTTTTTCAGCTCCTTGACGTAAAACGGGTTCGGCAGGCAGCGCACATCAAACACCAGATCCGCTTCCGTCGGCATTCCATACTTAAAGCCAAAGGAAACACAGTGGATGGCAAGCGCGTCCGATACATTCCCCAGGAAAAGGGTGGAAATCTGCTTTTTCAGCTGCGCGGGAGACAGCAGAGAGGTGTCAATCACAAAATCCGCCTGCTCCTGCACCGGCTTGAGCACGGAACGCTCCATCTGCACCGCCTGATCCAGCGATCCCATGAAGTAATCGGCGAGAGGATGCTTTCTTCTGGTTTCCTTGAAACGGTTGATCAGCACCGGATCCGCCGCGTCGAGGAACAAAATCTTGTACGGCCTTTCATCCTTGTGCAGCTCCTCCAGCGTCGCGGTCAGGGTGCGGAACACATCCTGACCGCCGCGGATATCCGTCACGACCGCCACGCGGCCAAACTTCTCCCCCGCCTGCTGGCACAGGCTGTAGAAGGTGCTCAAAAGCTGCGGCGGCAGGTTATCCACACAGTAAAAGCCGATATCCTCCAACGCGTGGACGGCCTGTGATTTTCCCGCCCCGGAAAGTCCTGTTACAATTAAGAATTCCATGTTTTTTCCTGTTCTCCTATCCGTTTCACTTCACATTCCAGAGAAACGCCCGTCTCACGCAAAACCGTTTCCTGAATTTTTTCAATCAGGGCGCACACATCCGCGCAGGTCGCGCCGCCTGCATTGACGATAAAGCCCGCATGCTTTTCACTGACCATTGCGCCGCCCACACGCAATCCTTTGAGGCCGCACTGCTCAATCAACGCGCCCGCGAAATGGCCCTCCGGACGTTTGAACACGCTTCCGGCGCTCGGTTTATTGAGCGGCTGCTTTTCCTTGCGTCTGGTATAGTAGTCTTCCATCAGAAGGGCAATCGCATCCCGGTTCCCCTTGGAAAGGCAGCACACAACCCGTGTGATCACACCGCCGTTTTCCATAAATACGCTGTGCCGGTACCCGTATTGCAGCGATTCACCCGAGAAAACCTGATGGCTTCCGTCCGGAAGCAGGGCGTGAACGGATTGGATCACAGAGCTCATTTCCCCATTGTAGGCGCCCGCGTTCATATAGGCTGCGCCGCCCACAGAGGCCGGGATTCCCCAGGCAAATTCCAGACCGGTCAGCTCATACTTTTTCGCAAAATTGCACAGTCCCGCCAGCGACACGGCCGGACCGCAGACAATTTCCGTTTCCCCGCTCAGGGAAACCTCATGGAAATCGCCGGAAAGGCAGGCCACACACCCGCGCACACCGCTGTCCGAAACCAAAAGGTTGGAGCCTTTTCCCAAAAGGAACAGCGGAATTTGAAGCCGCTGCGTCTCCCTCATCAGCAGTTCCAGGCTTTCTGCGCTGCACACGGTAACAAACAGGTCGGCAGGTCCGCCGATCCGGAAGGTGGTGTGGCGGCTCATGGGCTCCTCGCGCACGGTCAGGCAGCCCGCCGCGACCGCGGATCTCTCAAGTTCCTCCAAAGGCAGCATACGATTCCTCCTGATTGTAAATTTTCATGCTTACAGATCCAGCTTAAGCTTCTTGTCTTCCTCCTGCAATACATCGATATCCATACCAAGGCTGGTGAGCAGCTCCGTCGCGGCATTGTAGCCCATCTTCTTCTGGCGGTTGTTCATGGCGGCAACCTCGATGATCACAGCCAGATTACGGCCCGGCTTTACAGGGATAGTCAAAACCGGCACGTTGATGCCCAAAATCTCCGTATACTCGTTGTCGAGACCCATCCGATCATAGACCTTTTGATGATCCCAAATTTCCAGATTGATGACAATATCAATTTTTTCCGTCATCTTAACCGCGCCCATACCGAAAATGCGGCGGGCATTGATGATCCCGATTCCGCGCAGTTCGATGAAATGACGAATATTTTCCGGCGCCTGCCCGACCAGAGACTTCGCGGAAACACGCCGGATCTCAACGGCGTCGTCGGCAATCAGACGGTGGCCGCGCTTGATCAGCTCAATCGCCGTCTCACTTTTTCCCACGCCGCTGTCTCCGACCAGAAGGATACCTTCGCCGTAGACCTCCACCAGCACACCGTGGCGGGTGATGCGCGGAGCCAGCTCCACATTCATGAACGAGACAAGCGAAGCCACCAGGCTGGAAGTGGTGTCCGCCGTGCTGAGCAGCGGAACGTTGTTCTCCTGCACGGCTTCCAGCATTTCAGGGGTGGGCTGGAGATTCCGCGCAATGATGGCAGCCGGCGGGTGCTTGGAGAACACAGCGTCCAGAACCTCGCGTCTCTCCTCAGTGGAAAGAGAATTGAGGAAAGCTGTCTCGGCGTTACCAAAAATCAATATGCGGGTTGTGTCGTAATAATCATAAAAACGATTCAACTCCAGCCCGGGACGGTTCACGTCCATGGAACAGATCATAATCTTTTCCGGATCCTCCGGCATATAGAGGACGGAAAGCGAGAGCTCTTTCATTACCTTGGAAAGCGAAACAGTAAAATTCGTTGGCACGAAAAAACACCTGCCCTTTTCCTGACAGCGGCCAGCACACGGGGGCCTTCTCAGGAGATATTTTCTTTATTATATCTCATGACAGAGAAAGATGAAAGAGAAAACGAAAAAAACTTAAACTCCCCACGAAACCGGAGATGGTGCGAGGTATCAAAGTTTATGCAAAAGAATGTGCGCCTGGTGTCTCTGAGCGGGCGGCTTTGCTGGAAAATTGCGGGAATTCTTGCCGGATTCGGGGGATGCAGGGCATGAAAAAGCGGCACATGGATAAAACCATGCGCCGCTCAAAATACATTCTATGGGACAATCCGATGATGCGCTCTCCCCTAACCGCTTACAAATAAACCGGCGGGAAAAGCAAAACATCACTTCGCCTTGACAGAAGTCTTGTCCTTATAATTTCTCCACATCACATACAGGGGGCCGGTGATGCAGACGGAAGAATAGCAGCCCACCAAAATACCTACCATCATCGGCAGCGCAAAGGTGGTGACGCTCGTCAAACCGTAAGCCATACCCACCACATACACGCAGCCAATCGCCACGAAGGTGCACAGGGAGGTGTAGATGGAACGGGTCAGCGTTTGGTTGATGCTCAGGTTGACCAGCTCCGAGGTCTGAGCCTTCGGGCCGAGCGCACGACGGTTCTCGCGGATACGGTCATAGATGATGATGGTGTTGTTCAGCGAGTAGCCGAGGATCGTCAGAATCACCGCGATAAAGTTATCGTTGATCGGCATCCGGAAGATCACAAAGGTGAAGTACACCAGAAGGACGTCGTGCAGCAGGGCAATGATCGAAATGATACCAGCCGACGCGCCGCCGATCTTGCGGAAGCGGAACGCGATATAAATGACCAGAAGGACAAAGGTAATCGCAACGGCGATCAGGCACTTCGCGAAAAAGCTGGTGCCGACAGTGCGGTCCACAGAGGAGGTTTCCTCAACCGTCAGCGCGCTGTCCGGATATTTCTCCAGAATCGCGGAGGAAATGGCATCCTGCTGATCCACGGTGATGGAATCCGTTCCGGCGAAGGTGATGGACATTCCGTTGGTGTTGGCTCCGTTGGTGTCCACCATGCTGGAATACACGCGGATATCCACATTCTGGCCGGTCACGTCTTCGACAATGCTCTCCACATCGCTCGTGCTGATCTCACCCGTATAGGTGTAATCGAGCATTGCACCGCCCTTGAACTGGATGTCCAGTGTCGTGCCGAAAATGATATTGAAGATGATGCCAATCGCAAAGAGGGCGATTGTGATTCCGAAATAAATCTTCCGGTTCTCGTAAAATTTGATGTTGAACTTTTTCATTCTGCAGCACCTCCGAACAGCCATTTTTTACGCAGCGGCTTGAACCCGGAGAGAGATTTCGTCATCAGGCGGGTGGTGCCGACGCCGAAAATGAAGTTTCCGATGTTGCCGATCAGAAGCGTATAGCCGAAGGAATAGATGGAACCGGTGGTGGAAGCACCGAACAGAACAGACAGAATGTTGGTCGGTCCAAAGACAGCCATCAGGATCAGGGAGACAATGATGGTCGTGATGTTGCCGTCAAAAATCGCCCAGAAGCTGTTGTCGTCGCCCTTCTGAATGGCGCCGTCCAGCGTTCTGCCGGCCCACAGCTCCTCCTTGATGCGCGTTGCCGTGATGATGTTGGCGTCAACGCCCATGCCGATGGAGAGGATAATACCGGCGATACCGGGAAGGGTCAGCGTGAAGCTGTTGAAGGCAGGGAAATACCCGGAAACGGCGGCAAAGCAGAGCGCCACCTGGCCGATCAGGGAAATCACCGCCACGAAGCCCGTCAGACGGAACACGATAATCATAAACAGCGCGATGAGAATGAACGCAATCACACCGGCAATCATCATCGCGTCAAGGGACGAAGCGCCGAGCGTCGGGCTGATGGTGCGGAAGTTCTTCGTTGTCAGCTGGAACGGCAGAGCGCCCGCGTTGATCTGACGCGCCAGGACGGTAGCTTCCTCCGCGTCGACACCGGTGATCTGCGCCTCTCCCCCTGTGATCGTGCTCTGCACGGTCGGGGCGGAAATCATCACATCGTCCATCCAGATGGAGATGGTCTCGTTGAGATATTCCTCGGTTGCCGCCGCAAATTTTTCAGAACCCGTTTCGGTCAGCTTCAGGGCGACCACATACTCGGTGGCTCCGGTATCAGGATCCTGATAAATCTGCGCTTCCGCCGAATCCACATCGCTGCCGGACATCAGAACGGTTTCAGCCGTCTCGCCGGTCGGCGTCTTATAGAGCATTTCGCCGTCCTCGCTCATCTCGGTGGATTCATACTCCGCGCCCGGACGGAAGGTCAGCTCAGCAGTGGCGGAAATCTCCTGGATAGCGGCCTCGGGATCGAAGGTCGTCTCGTCGCTCTTCCAGGGGAAACGGACAATAATCCGGTTGTTGGCCGGATCCGTATACAGTTCATAGTCGGTGATGTGCTGGCTGGTCAGACGGGTCTCAATGATCGCCTTGGCGGATTCCAGATCCTCCTGCGTCACAGCCTCGTCCGTATCCGGAACAAAGGTAGCCTCCACACCGCCGTTGATGTCAATACCCCAACGGATGTCGCCCATCCCCTTGATGTATGTGACAGTGTTGTCTCCGTTTTGGACATGAATACCAAAGACAGAGGTCACTGCCAGCGCAAGGATCAGGAGGGCAACGATGAAAAATGCCGGTTTTCCTACTCGCTTCATGCGCATAGCCTCCAAAAGTGTGTTTGTATTTCCGCAGGCTCGTGCGGACGTAACAGACTTATTATATGGTTATCTTTTTAAAAAGTCAACAAAATTACGACATCCCGCGCCAAATCCCGCGAAAAAAGCCCGGCAGCGGCCAATCAGGCTGCCGCTGCCGGGAATATCGCAATTCACAAATTCTACATATATAATGTAGCGTTTCGCGGAAACAAGCTTATTTCGTTTCCAGAAGCTTCTCCACCGCTGCCAGCTCTGTGCAGAGGCAGAACAAATCCATCGCAATTTCCAGCTCGGAAACCGGCGGATAAGTGGGAGCCACACGGATGTTGCTGTCTCTGGGATCCTTGCCGTAGGGATACGCGGCTCCCGCGCTGGTCAGCTGCACGCCTGCTTCCTTGCACAGCTGTACGACACGCTTGGCGCAGCCGTCCAACACCTGTACGCTGACAAAGTAGCCGCCGTTCGGGTTGGTCCACTCGGCAATCCCCTTGCCCCCCAGCTGATTTTCCAGCTTGGACAGCACTGTCTTGAATTTCGGCTCGATAATTTTCCGATGCCGCCGCATCTGCGCCGTGACGCCTTCCATATCGCGCAGGAAATAAATGTGGCGAAGCTGATTGAGCTTATCCGGCCCAATGGTCTGATAGGAATAATGGGTACGCAGGATTTCCAGATTGACCTCGCTCGCGCCGACAGCCGCCACACCGGCTCCGGGGAAGGTGATTTTGCTGGTGGAAGCAAAGAAAATCGGGAGATCAATATTATGCGTCTTGCGGCACTCATACCAGAGATTCAGCAGCTTGTCAGGCGTATCGGTCAGATCGTGCACACAATAGGCGTTGTCCCAGAAAATACGGAAATCCTTCGCGGCCGGACGCAGAGCGGCAAAACGGCGGACCGTCTCATCGGAATAGGTGTAGCCCTGGGGATTGCTGTACTTCGGCACACACCAGATGCCCTTGACCTGGGGATCGTTGTTAACCCAGCGCTCCACCTCATCCATGTCCGGGCCTTCCGGCGTCATGGGGATTTCGATCAGCTCCATGCCGAAATATTCCGTAATAGCAAAATGGCGATCGTAGCCGGGAGAGGGGCAGAGAAATTTCAGATGTCCCTGGTGCATCCACGGCTCACAGTTGCTGAAGCCATGCGTCATCGCACAGGAGATCACGTCAAACATCATGTTCAGGCTCGAGTTTCCGCCGACAATAATGTTGTGGTCGTCCACACCCATCATCTCGGCAAACAGAAGGCGAAGCTCCGGCAGGCCGTCCGCCATACCGTAGTTGCGGCAGTCCTCCCCAGTGGAGGCCGTCATCTTGGAGCGGGAATTCAGCGTATCGAGCATCGGCATGGAAAGCTCCACCTGCTCCACACTCGGTTTTCCGCGCGCCATGTTCAGGTTCAGGCCCTGCGCCTGCACTTCATGATACCGGTTTTCCAGTTCCTTCTTCAGCTGGGAAAGCTCTTCCCGAGACATTGCTTGATACTCCAAATTGCGCATCTCCTTCTTAAAAAATGCAAAAACGCCTGGTAAAGTCTTGTATTATTTTAATCTATCCCCACGAAAAATGCAAGTCTAAAATGCAATTCCTTCATTTTGCCGCACGAACAGGCGGGAATCAGGCGCCTTTCTGGTAAAGTATACAATTTGGGAGGTGCAAAAAATCACAATATAATATTCTGTTTGCCGCAAAAAGAAACCGCTTAAAAAAATCCGGAACCTGTTTGAGCCATAAACAACTCAAAACAGGTTCCGGATTTTGTACCTTTGTTAGAACTCCGCTGTGCCGGTCGTGCGCGGGAAGGGCAGGACGTCGCGGATGTTGGAGATGCCGGTCAAATACATGATCAGGCGCTCAAAGCCGATGCCGAATCCGGCATGCTTCGTTCCGCCGTAACGGCGAAGGTCCAGATACCACCAGTAGTCCTCCTCGTTCAGAGAAAGCTCCTGCATTCTCTTTTGCAGCAGCTCCAGACGCTCCTCACGCTGGCTGCCGCCGATGATCTCACCGATTCCGGGGACCAGCAGATCCACTGCCGCCACCGTCTTGCCGTCATCGTTCAGGCGCATATAGAACGCCTTGATCTCTTTCGGATAGTCTGTGACAAACACCGGACGGCCGAATACCTTTTCCGTCAGGTATTTCTCATGCTCCGTCTGCAAATCGACGCCCCACTCCACCTTATATTCAAAGTTGTCGTTGTTCTTCTTCAGAAGCTCGATCGCGTCGGTGTAGGTCACACGGCCAAAATCGGAGTTTGCCACATGGTTAAGGCGCTCCAGAAGGCCCTTGTCAATAAACTGGTTGCAGAAAGCGATATCCGCCGCGCAGACATCCAGCACATAGCGGATGACATATTTCATCATCGCTTCGGCCAGCTCCATGTCGTCCTCCAGATCCGCAAACGCGATCTCCGGCTCCACCATCCAGAACTCCGCCGCATGGCGCTGGGTATAGGAGCGCTCCGCGCGGAAGGTCGGGCCGAAGGTATACACCTTGCCGAACGCCTGCGCCATGCACTCCGCTTCCAGCTGGCCGGAAACCGTCAAAGAGGTGCTCTTCTGGAAGAAGTCCTGGCTGTAGTCCGGCGTGCCGTCCTCCAGGCGGGGAATTTCGTTCAGGTCAAACGAGGTGACATGGAACATCTCCCCCGCTCCCTCGCAGTCGCTTCCGGTGATGATCGGCGTGTGGGCATAGACAAAGCCGTTCTCCTGGAAAAACTTGTGAATGGCAAACGCGGCGGCGGAACGCACGCGGAACGCGGCGCTGAAAGTATTTGTGCGCGGACGCAGATGGGCGACCGTGCGCAGATATTCCAGCGTGTGGCGTTTCTTTTGCAGCGGGTAATCGGGAGTGGAAGCGCCTTCCACCACAATCTCCTCCGCATGAATCTCAAAGGGCTGCTTCATCTCCGGGGTCAGCAGAAGCTCGCCTGTCACAACAAGGGCGGCGCCTACGTTGACCTTGACAATCTCCTTGAAATTAGAAAGCTTTGCGTCCTCAAACACGATCTGCACGCCCTTGAAGCAGCTTCCGTCATTCAATTCGATAAAGCCGAGCGCTTTGGAATCGCGAATTGTGCGAACCCATCCGCATACCGTGACGCGCTGGCCGCTCAGGCTTTGCGAGCTTTGATAAAGCTCCTTGATCTCTGTCCGTTTCATTCGTAAGCACCATACCTTCCTTTTGTGAAGTGAATTGAAAAGCATACCGCCGGCCACCGACCGGCAAAATGCTTCTTTTCATTATAATAGCAAACGCTGGGAAAAGCAAGAAGTTTGCCAGGGTATGAAAAAAGGCCAGACAATTTGTCTGGCCTTTGGCGGAGAGGATGCGACTCGAACGCACAATGCCTTGCGGCACACCACATTTCCAATGTGGCTCCTTACCATTAGAATACCTCTCCGTGTAGAACAGGATTCTCTTTTCACACCGGTCTCCCGAGTGCTCTATTACTATATCAAAACTCCGATCAAAAATCAAGCCCTTTTTTAAAAAAATTTTTCAAGTATCTTTTTCTTTCGATCGGGAAACGTAAAAATCCTGTAAAACTTCGCTTTCCGGCGCGCTTTTGGGCCGGAATGGCGGGGAAAGGAATTGTGCGTTTGCAGAATTATTGCTATAATACTATTATATCCGTGGAACCCAAATTTTTCCGCTTCCGCGGATCCGGTAAATTTTTTCGCTGTCCTCAACACTACTGTGCTCAGGGAGGAAACGTTGTGAAAACAGTCAAAAGCGTCAAGAAAAAAGGAACGCGCACCGCGGCCGCTGTCGGCATCGGCTCCAAGCTGCTGCGGATGCGGATCGCCCAGCTGCGAAAAGGCGAAGTCTCTGAACTCGAATCGCTCGAGTACCCGATTTCCATCGGCCATGAGGTGTTCAGCAATACGAAAATCAGCTTTGAAAGCATTCGCTCCATCTCCTCGGCTCTGCGGGGCTTTTGCGCATTGATGCAGGAATACGGAGTGGATTCCTGCCGTGTCGTCGCCACCACCGCGCTCCGCGAGGCGGTAAACCGCGCCTTTGTGGTGGATCAGCTGAAAATCCAGAACGGCGTGCAGGTGGAAATCCTGGAGGATAACCAGGAGAAAGCTTTCGTATATGGTGAAATCCTCAAACAGCTCCCGGAACGTCTCAAAGACGGCAACACCTTGATCGCCTACATCGGCACGGGCAGCATCGGCGTTGCGGTGATCCGGGATGAAACCGCCGTATTTTCCAAAAACATTCCGGTGGGCGCCTTAAAGCTTCATGATATGCTCGGAAGCCTGCAAGCTTCGAGCATCCATTTTCATGAAGTGCTCGAAGAATATATCCATGTCGCCGTCGGCCGCTTTCTTTCCGTTTATCCGGGCGGCTTCCCCTCCGTCTCCCAGCTTGTCCTCGCGGATAACGGCAGCGCGCTGATCGCTTCGCTCTGCAAGGCGGAGAAAAAAGGCGGCGTTTACACCATCCAGGCGGATTCCGTGCGCGAGCTTTATGCCACCATTCGCAACATGACGCCCGAGAAAATCAGCTTTTCTTACCAAATTTCCGAGTCCGATGCGGAACTTCTTTACACAACTTTGTCGATTTATCTTTACTTAATCAACCTGACGGGTGTAAAATCTATTTATGCACCTCAGGTAGATTTGCTGCGTCCCATTTTACAGGAGATCCTTCTTCCCAAGACAAGGGAACTGGCCTTCGACCGTGTCCGCCGCAGCACGCTGGCATGTGTGCGGGAGCTTGGCAAAAGCTTTCAGTGCAACATGGAGCACGCGGAGCGGATCGCGGAGCTTTCCGGCCTTCTTTTTGATCGGATGAAGGAAATCCACGGTCTGGATTCCCGCAACCGTCTTCTGCTCGAAGTAGCCTCCCTCCTGCACGAGTGCGGCTACTATACACATCCGCGCCAGTATTCCAACAGCACCTTCCATGTGATTCGAAGCATGGATATTTACGGAATCGCGGAAAAAGAGCTGTATCTGGTGGCCTCCACCTTCCTTCCTGCCGACAGTCCCGAGGCCGCGGACTCCCTGTCCGCCCGGCAGCAGCTGATCGTGTCCAAGCTGGCGGCCATTTTCCGTCTGGCGGATTCGCTGGATCAATCGCAGAAGCAGAAACTGAAAAACCTGAAAGCCAGGCTGGACAAAAACCGCCTGCTGATCACAGCGGAAAGCATAGAGAGCGCTTCCCTCGAAGAGTGGGCTTTCAGCCAGGCCGTCCCGTTTTTCGAGGATGTGTTCGGCGTGCATCCGGAATTAACCGTGCGTGACGCGCCCGTCAAAACAGCAAAGCAGAGAAAGGTGTGACCGTTCATGAAAAACGCCATTGAAAAGGAAAAAACAAAGCTTCCTTACCTGAACCGCGAGCTCAGCTGGCTTGACTTCAACGTGCGCGTGCTGGAGGAAGCCTTTAAAAAAGAAAATCCCATTTTCGAACGTCTGCGCTTTCTGGCCATCACCGCTTCCAATCTGGACGAATTTTTTATGGTCCGTGTGGCGGGCGTGATGGAACAGGTGCGCTCCAAATACACAACCCCGGATCTTTCCGGCCTGACCCCGCAGCAGCTTCTCAACAGCCTGCGCGAAAAGATCGCGCTCTTTATGGAAAAGCAGTATTCCTGCTTCAACCGTTCCATTCTTCCCGTGCTGCGCAACAATGGATTTGAGTTTGTGGAACCGGAGGATCTGAACGAGGAACAGACCGCGTTTTTGCAGCGCTATTTTTCAAAGGTTCTTTTCCCTGTCCTCACACCTCTCGCGGTGGACCGGAGCCGCCCCTTCCCCATGCTCTCCAACAAAAGCCTGAACATTGCCGTGCGGCTGGAGGAAAAAAGCGGCGAGCCCTGCTTTGCCGTGGTGCAGGTACCGGGAATCCTGCCGCGCTTTCTTGAAATCCCCATGCCGGATGAATCGCGGCGTGGATTATTCCTGCTTGAAGACGTCATTGATATGATGCTTCCCGAGCTGTTTGAACTGCATAAAATCAAGGCGGCCTGTCCCTTCCGGCTGACCCGCGATTCGGATTTGGAGATCGACGAGGAAGCCGAGGATCTCATGATCGAGGTGCAGAAATCGATCAAAAAGAGAAAGCGCGGCCGTCCCGTCCGTCTGGAGCTGGAACAGCACTGCGACAAGGAGATCCGGGAGTTTCTCATCGAAATGCTCAAGATCAACGAGAAGGATATCTACGAGCTTACCGGCCCGCTGGATCTGACCTTCCTCTCCAAGGTGGCCGGAATCCCCGGCTGCGCTTCCCTGTGCTTCAAGCCGATTGTCCCCGTCTCCCCGCCCGCCGATTTCTGGGGGTACAGCGATATTTTTGAAGCGATCCGCGAAGGGGACCGGATGGTTCACCACCCCTACGAAACCTTTGACTGCGTGACGGAATTTGTGCGCCGCGCTGCGGAGGATGAAAACGTGCTTGCCATCAAGCAGACCCTTTACCGTGTCAGCGGAAACTCTCCCATTGTAGCGGCGCTGATCAAGGCGGCGGAAGCAGGCAAGCAGGTGACGGTGCTGGTTGAGCTGAAAGCCCGCTTCGACGAGGAAAACAACATTCTCTGGGCAAAGAAGCTGGAAGCGGCGGGCTGCCACGTTATTTACGGCCTTGCCGGTCTGAAAACGCACTGCAAGATCCTGCTGGTGGTCCGGCAGGACGAGGACGGAATCCGGCGCTATGTGCACATGGGCACCGGCAACTACAACGACTCGACCGCCCGCATTTATACGGACATCGGTATGTTCACCTGCCGCGAGCCGTTCGGCGCGGACGCCTCCTCCCTCTTTAATGTACTGACCGGCTATTCCATGCCGCCGGAATACAACCGCTTTATTGTCGCGCCGCAGGGAATGCGCAAATTCTTCAAGCAGCGCATCCGCCGGGAAACGGAGAACGCCAAGCGCGGCCTTCCCTCCGGCATCACCGCCAAGGTCAACTCCCTGGTGGATCCGGAGATCATCGGGCTGCTGTACGAGGCTTCGCAGGCCGGTGTGCCGATCCAGCTGATTGTGCGCGGCATCTGCTGCCTGATTCCGGGTCTGCCGGGAATCAGCGAAACCATCACGGTTCGGAGCATCGTGGGCCAGCTTTTGGAGCACAGCCGGATTTTCCGCTTTGAAAACGGCGGCGAACCGCACATTTTCATGGGAAGCGCCGACTGGATGCCGCGTAATCTGGATCGCCGCGTGGAGCTGGTGTTCCCCATCGAGGACGAACGTCTCCGGGAGCGCGCCTTCTCCATCCTGGATCTGATGCTCAGCGACAATGCAAACGCCCGTCTCATGCAGCCGGACACCTCCTATGTCCATATCGACCGGCGCGGAAAGGCTTCCGTCAACTGCCAGCGTGAATTCTCCCGTTTGGCCTCGGAAGCGCTCCATGCACTGGAAGAACAGGATCTCAGCAAACCCCTGCGTCCCGTCTATACCATAGAAGAGGCGCAGAAAAAATAAATCCGAGAGGGGAATCATGTCTTATGAAACGGATTGGAATTCTTACAAGCGGAGGCGACTGCCAGGGATTGAACGCGGCGATCCGCGGCGTGGCAAAAGCCCTTTATGTCAAATGGGGGGATAAAGTCGAGATCTGCGGCATTCAGGACGGATACCGCGGACTGATTGAGGGAAATTACCGCCGTATGGCGCGCGAGGACTTTTCCGGAATCCTCACGCTGGGCGGCACGATCCTCGGCACCTCCCGCCAGCCGTTCAAAAAGATGCGTGTGATCGGCGAGGATAACGTGGACAAGGTCAAGGCTATGAAGGAAAACTTCCGCAAAATGAAGCTGGATTGCCTTGTGATCCTCGGCGGCAACGGGACACAAAAAACGGCCAACCTTCTCAGCGAAGAAGGGATCCCGGTGGTGTCGCTTCCCAAAACCATCGACAACGACGTCTGGGGAACGGACATGACCTTCGGCTTCCACTCCGCCGTTGAGATCGCCACGAACGTGCTGGACTGCATCCACACAACCGCCACCTCCCACGGGCGCGTCTTTATCGTCGAAATCATGGGACACAAGGTGGGCTGGCTGCCGCTGTATGCCGGTATCGCGGGCGGCGCGGATGTGATCCTGCTGCCGGAAATCCCCTATCAGATCAAATCCATTGTGAAAACGCTGGAGCAGCGCAACAAGGCCGGAAAACGCTTTTCCATTCTGGCCGTGGCAGAGGGAGCTCTGTCGCTGGAGGAGTCCAAGCTTTCCAAGAAGGAATTCAAAAACGCCCGTTTGGAAATGCAGTATCCCTCCATCTCCTACCGCCTTGCCGCCGAAATCGGCCAGATGACGGGACAGGAGATCCGCGTCACGGTTCCCGGACATTTTCAGCGCGGCGGAAGCCCCTGCGCTTATGACCGTGTGCTTTCCACCCGCTTTGGCACGGCGGCGGCACAGCTGATCGCCAACGAGGACTATGGAAAGATGGTCGCCCTCAAGGGAACGGAGATTGTCGGCGTACCGCTCAGCGAAATTGCCGGGAAGCTCAAAGGCGTGCCGGTGGACTGCGAGGAAGTCCGCTCCGCACGCGATTTGGGAATCTCCTTCGGCGATTGATAATTCCTTTCTTCTCTATCTGAAACGGCACAAGTTTTCCTCCACAGGAAAGCTTGTGCCGTTTTTCGTCATTTTCGGCAAAAAACGCCTTTCTCCGACAGGGAAGAAAACAGGCGATCTCCCCCGTCCGCGCCGCGCGGTACCGCTCCTCCGCTCAGGTCTCTCCGCGGCTTTACAATTTCCCGCTTCCCTGTATAATAAAACCATACCGATCAGGCCCTGTACGGGAAACCATCCGAGCAAGGAGTTTTATGAAAATGAAATTGGTTATCGATCATTTACAGAAGAAATATGGATCCAAAGAAGTTTTACGCGATATCAGCTTTTCCTTTGAAAGCGGAAAAATTTATGGACTGCTGGGGCGCAACGGCGCGGGCAAAACCACGCTGTTCAACTGCCTGAACCGCGACATTACTTCGGACGGCGGCTCCTTCTATCTGGAAACGGAGGAAGGCCCCCGCGAAGTCGCCGCGGAGGATATCGGCTATGTCCTCTCCACGCCGACCGTGCCGGAATTCCTGACAGCGCGGGAATTCCTCAAATTCTTCCTCGACATCAACCGCGCAAGCATCCCGAATCCCAAGCCGCTGGACGAATACTTCGAAAGCATGAGCATCGATCCCGAGGATCGCGACAAGCTGATGAAGGATTATTCCCACGGCATGAAAAATAAAATGCAGATGCTGATCAACATCGTGGCTCAGCCCAACCTCTTTCTGCTGGACGAACCTCTGACCTCGCTGGACGTTGTGGTCGCCGAGGAGATGAAGGAGCGGCTCCGTTCGCTCAAGGAAGGACGTGTCACCATTTTCTCCACCCACCTGCTGGATTTGGCGGTGGATCTGTGTGATGAGATCGTCCTGCTGAGCCACGGCACGCTGGAACGTGTGGACAAGGCCACGCTCGACGACGAAGCCTTCAAGGAGAAAATTCTGTCTGCTCTGCGGGAGGAAAACCATGCTTAACGCTTTTCTGCAATCCTTCTCCCTCAAAAACACCTATCGTGTCAACGCCATTCTGTACGCCATCAAGCAGATCCCGCTGATTGGCAAACTGCTGCCCGATTCGCTGTACAGTGTGCAGGGACTTAAAATCTTTGCGAACGTCCTGGCCGGAATCTGGGAGGTTCTCACCATTTTTGCCGGGAAGTTCCTCTATCTTGCGCTGATGGTTGTGCTGCCCTGCGCGATTTGGGAGTCTCTGCCCTACGAGACGCTTTTCCTGCACATTCTCATTCCGCTTACCATTCTCGGCGCGTTCGTCAACACCTATCTGTTCAATCCAACGCGCGACAAATACTATGCCGTCATCCTTCTTCGGATGAATGCGCGCGATTATGCTCTCTCCGATTATGGATACGCGCTTCTCAAGGTGCTTGTGGGAATGCTGGCCGCTACTCTGGCCCTCGGCCTTCCCTCCGGGCTTCCGCTGTGGATCTGCCTGCTGTTCCCCTTCTTTGTGGCGGGCTGTAAGCTGGTGGTGGTTTGGATCTCGCTGGCCGACTATGAGCGCAGAGGAATCGCAAACAACGAAAACAAGCTCGGCAAGCTTACCTGGATCATCGGCGCTCTGCTGCTTGCCGCCGCCTACGCGCTGCCCGCCCTCGGGATCCTTCTGCCGTGGCAGGCTTCGGCTGTGATCTTTGCCGCCGGTATTCTGGCCGGACTGCTGTCTCTGCGAAAGCTTCTGACTTTCCGGGAATTCCGCAGCATGTACCAGCAGCTTCTGCCGCAGGCCATGAACCAGCGGGCCAATCTCACACAAGCCACCCGAACCCGCACGGAGAAAATGATCAGCACGGACGCTTCCGTCACCAGCCGCAAGGAGGGTTTTGAGTTTTTAAACGAGCTCTTTATCCGGCGTCACCAGAAAATTCTCTGGAAATCCTCCAAACGGATCGCCGCCGTTGCTCTGGTCTTGTTTATCGCGGCTGCTGCCTCTCTGTTCTTTTTCCCGGAGGCAAAGGAGGAAGTCAACGCCCTGCTTCTGGTCTATCTTCCCTATTTCACCTTCATCATGTACGCCATCAACCGTGGAACCGGCTTCACACAGGCTCTGTTCATCAACTGCGATCACAGCCTGCTCACCTATCCCTTCTATAAAAAACCGGATATGGTGCTCCGGCTGTTCCGCATCCGTTTGCGGGAAATCATGAAGATCAATCTCCTGCCCGCCATTGTGATCGGCGGAGGACTCACCGCTCTGCTCTATCTCTCAGGCGGAACGGATAACCCTCTCAATTACGCAATCCTTCTGGTGTCCATTCTGTGCATGAGCATGTTCTTCTCCGTTCACTATCTGACCATCTATTATCTCTTGCAGCCCTATAACGCGGGAACAGAGCTGAAAAGCGGGACCTACCGCTTCGTTCTGTCCGCTACCTATCTGGTCTGCTTCTTCCTGATGCAGCAGAGGATTCCGATTCTTCTGTTCGGGGCGCTGGCTATTCTCTTTTGTGTTCTTTACTGCATTGCCGCGTGCGTTCTGGTGTATTTCTTCGCCCCGCGCACCTTCCGTATTCGTCCTTAATTGTCTGCCGCAAAATGCAAAGAAGGGCAGCGAAAGCGCAAATGCTTTCGCTGCCCTTTATGTTTCGTTGTGCGGCCTGCTTTTTTCTCTATTGCAAACTATCGGATCAGCATCGCATCCCCGAAGCTGAAGAAGCGGTAGCGTTCCTGCACTGCCACCTTATAGGCATTCATGGTATTCTCATAGCCCGCAAAGGCGGAAACCAGCATGATCAGCGTGCTCTCCGGAAGATGGAAATTCGTCACAAGGCCGTCGAGCACCTTGAAGGTGTATCCCGGATAGATGAAAATATCCGTCCATCCGCTGCTCTCGCGGATGCAGCCCTCCCGGGTGCCGATGGTTTCCAGCGTGCGGCAGCTTGTCGTTCCCACGGCAATGACCCGCTTGCCCTCCGCCTTAGCCGCGTTGATCAGGGCGGCGTTTTCCGCCGTGAGCGCATAATGCTCGGAATGCATCCGGTGCTCCGCGATATTTTCCACCTTCACGGGACGGAAGGTTCCCAGGCCGACATGAAGGGTCACAAACGCAATCCGCACGCCTTTGGCGCGGATGCGCTCCAGCAGCTCCGGCGTGAAATGAAGCCCGGCGGTCGGAGCGGCGGCGGAACCGCGTTCCCGGGAATACACATTCTGATATCGCTCCTGATCCTTAAGCTCCTCCGTGATGTAATGCGGAAGCGGCATCGTGCCGATTTTGTCAAGGATTTCATAGAAATTTCCCTCATACGAGAAGCGAAGCAGACGATTTCCGCCCTCCAGAACATCCAGCACCTCGGCGCGCAGCTCGCCATCCCCGAAGGTAAACCGGGCTCCCGGCTTGGCGCGCCGTCCCGGACCGGCCAGCGCTTCCCAATCGTCGCCTTCCCGATGCGTTAAAAGCAGAAACTCCACATGCGCGCCCGTATCCTCCTTCACGCCGAACAGACGGGCGGGCAGCACGCGCGAATCATTGAGCACCAGGCAATCCCCCGGTTCCAGATAATCCACGACGTCATAAAAATGCCGGTGGGAAAGCTCTCCCGTTTTCCGATCCATCACCAGCAGACGGGAAGCGTCGCGCGGCTCCATGGGGGTCTGCGCGATAAGCTCCTGCGGCAAATCATAGTAAAAATCGCTTGTTTTCATTTCTGTTTTCAAATCAACATCATCCAATCACAAATTTCGTTTGACACCTCTGCCTTTCCATGGTATGATTAAGGCAACGCCGCCCGGCAGAGCCCAAAAGGGACGCGGCAGCGTACTTTTCATTTGAATAGAAAAGGATAGAGGTGCGGTTTTAATCAGTAGGGTTTTCCAAGGCCTGCCAGGGCCGGTGAGGAAAACCGGAAAGGTAACGCCGCCGAAGGTGTCCGCTTGGCAGGCGGCCCTGGTTGCCGGCATGAAGAATACGGCAACTGTCATCATTTTGGTATGATGGAGCGCTATCCAGACGTATCCGTTTTGCGGATGGCCTGAATAGTATTTATTATAGTAAATTGATGACCGGTTTTCAACCGGTTTTTTTATTTCCTTTTTGATTCAAAAAGTAGCTTTTCTGCATGCACAGAAAAATACCTGTGCGAATATTCTGGCATGGAAAGACAAATTGGAGGCATGTGAAAATGAAAACGTATCGTGTAGGCATCATCGGCGCGACCGGCATGGTCGGCCAGCGCTTCGCTACCCTGCTGGAAAACCATCCCTGGTTTAAAGTGACGGCCCTGGCCGCCAGCGCTCGTTCCGCGGGCAAAACCTACCGCGAGGCTGTGGGCGATCATTGGCTGATGACCACCCCCATGCCGGCCGCCATGGCGGATATGACGATCTTTAACGCGTCCGAGGATGTGGAGAAGGTCGCGTCCCTGTGCGATTTTGTCTTCTGCGCCGTCAACATGAAGAAGGATGAGATCAAGGCGCTGGAGGAAGCTTACGCAAAGGCGGAATGCCCGGTGATGAGCAACAACAGCGCGAACCGCGGCACGCCGGACGTCCCGATGATCATTCCGGAGATTAACGCGGATCACGCGGCTGTCATTGAGAGCCAGCGCAAACGCCTTGGCACAAAGCGCGGCTTTATCTCCGTGAAATCCAACTGCTCCCTTCAGAGCTATGTGCCCGCCATCCATCCCCTGCTCGACCTGAATGTCACCAAGGTGCTGGCCTGCACCTATCAGGCGATTTCCGGCGCCGGAAAGACCTTTGCCACCTGGCCGGAAAGCGTGGACAATGTGATTCCCTACATCGGCGGCGAGGAAGAAAAATCCGAGAACGAGCCTCTGAAAATCTGGGGCCATGTGGAAAACGGCGTGATTGTCAACGCCTCCTCCCCGGCCATCACCGCGCAGTGCCTGCGCGTGCCGGTGTCCGACGGTCACACCGCCGCTGTTTTTGCCTCTTTTGAAAAGAAAGTCACGATGGAAAAAATCATCGAGCGCTGGGAAAACTACAAGGGAGCGCCGCAGGAGCTGAATCTGCCCAGCGCCCCGAAGCAGTTCCTGCACTACTTCCGCGAGGACGATCGGCCGCAGAGCCGTCTCGACCGCAACCTGGAAAACGGCATGGCCGTGTCGATCGGCCGTCTGCGCCCCGACACGCAGTATGATATCAAATTTGTCTGCCTGTCCCACAACACGCTGCGCGGCGCTGCCGGCGGCGCCGTCCTGATGGCGGAGCTGCTCTGCGCGAAGGGATATCTGGACTAAATTCTTTTTGGGGGTTTTATTTCCATGAAACAGCCTTTATTTACCGGTTCCGGCACGGCGCTTATCACGCCTTTTCACGCCGATGGATCCGTCAATTACGAGGCATTCGAGCGCCAGCTGGATTTCCAGCTGCAAAACGGGACCGACGCCCTGTTCGTCTGCGTCACCACAAGCGAAACGCCGACCCTGACGCAGGATGAATATGAAAATCTCATTCGCATCGCTGTGGAGAAGGGCAAGGGGCACGTTCCCGTCATTGCGGGAGCCGGCAGCAACAGCACCGCTCACTCTCTGGAGCTTGCGCTGTGCGCGCAGGAGATCGGCGCCCAGGCCGTTCTGCTCGTGACCCCCTATTACAACAAAACCTCTCAGGCCGGTCTGGTAAGCCATTTCACCTATGTGGCCGATCGGATTGACCTGCCCGTTCTGCTGTATAACGTTCCCTCCCGCACCGGATGCAACATCAAGCCGGAAACCTACCGCGAGCTTGCCAATCACCCGCGCATTGTGGGCACAAAGGAAGCCAATGGAGACATTTCCGCAATCGCGGAAACCATCGCGCTGTGCGGAGACGATCTGCCCGTTTTTTCCGGCAACGATAATCAGGTGATCCCGATTCTGGCACTTGGCGGCAAAGGCGTTGTTTCCGTATTCTCCAACATCCTGCCGCGCCAGATGCACGACATTGCGGCCGGATATCTCGAGGGCAAGCAGGAGCAGAGCCTGCATGAATTCCTCAACTGGCTCGACCTGATGAACGCGCTGTTCTATGACGTCAATCCGATTCCGGTCAAGGAAGCCATGAACCGGATGGGCATGGAGGCCGGTCCCTGCCGTCTCCCGCTTACGGACATGACGCCCGCTGCTCAGGAAAAGCTTCTTGCCGTCCTGAAAAAGCACAGCCTGATCTGAAAATTTTCCCAAACGGGAGGACGTTACAATGAAAACCAGAATTCTTTTGAGCGGATGCAGCGGAAAAATGGGCCACGCCGTTTCCGCTCTTGTGGAGGAGCGTGACGACTGCGAAATTTGCGCGGGAATCGATCTCTCCTCTACCGGTCATGAAGGATATCCCGTGTATTCCTCTATTTTTGATTTTCCGGGAGAAGCCGATGTGCTGATTGACTTTTCCCACCCCAGCGTTTTGGCGTCTCTGCTGGAGTACGGAAAGCAGCACCATCTCCCCCTTGTTCTGTGCACCACGGGCTACAGCAAGGAGCAAACAGAATCGGTGCGGGCCGCAAGCGCGGAAATCCCCGTCTTCTCCTCCGGCAATATGTCTCTTGGCATCAACCTGCTGATTGAGCTCTCCAAAAAGGCGGCGCAGGTGCTGGGCGAAGGCTTTGACATCGAGATTGTGGAGATGCACCACAATCAGAAGATTGATGCTCCCAGCGGCACCGCCCTGATGCTGGCGGACGCTATCAGCGAGGTGGAGCCGCAGCCGATGACTTACCAGTACGACCGTCATTCCAGACGCGCCAAGCGGGAACGCAACGAGATTGGCATTCATTCTGTGCGCGGCGGTACGATTGTCGGAGAGCATGAGGTGATCTTTGCCGGTCACCATGAGGTCATCCGTCTTTCCCACTCCGCGTATTCCAAGGAAGTCTTTGCGGCAGGCGCGGTCAATGCCGCTGTATTTCTCAGCACGCAGAAGCCCGGCATGTATCAGATGTCCGATCTGCTCAGCCAGACCTGAGAGCCGGTCGGCGTTCCAGTGACACACTGAAATAAAAGGAGGCTTTCCACATGACAACCGTTACATCCGCAAGCAGCATCACGCTTGTAACATTGCAGAATTGTCCGCCCGATATCGCCTTCTGCGGAAGGGTGTTCACCAAAATCGCTGACCTGGGCGTTGTGGTTGATATGATTTCCCTTGCGCCGAATCACGGCTCCAAGATGGATGTTTCCTTCACCATCAACGACGATGATCTCGGGGAGATTTTGGAGTTCCTCTCCAAGCTGAAGGAAAAGGATATCAAGCCGATCATCAGCGGCGGAAACAGCAAGATCAACGTCTACGACGAGAAGATGAAGGATACTCCCGGTATGGCCGCCAAGGTCTTTACCGCCGCATCCGCGTCCAGCACGGATATTCGTATTGTCACCACCTCGGACGTTGACATTTCCATCCTTGTCACAGAGGCTGATTTCCACGAGGCTTTCACCGCGATTCAAAACGCCTGCAAAGAAGCGTAAAATCTGGTTGCACGGGATTTTTTATGGGGCTCTGCCCCATCCCCCGCCGCCTTTTAGAAAAGGCGGGCGAAAACTTAATGAGGGCCGCTTGCAGAAATGCAAGCGGCCCTTTTCTCAAAGCTCCAAGTTCAGTGAGGGTTGCTCTCCCTCCCCCCTTTTTCCCCATGTCACATCGTCTGTGATCTCAATTTTCTTATCGCGCATCATCAGTTCCCGCGCGGCCTGCGCGGCGGGCTTTCCGGCAAACAACACCTCGTTCACCTGCTCGATGATGGGAAGCTGTACGCCATAACGGGCAGCCAGCCCCAAAGCCGCTTTCGCGGAATACACCCCTTCCACCACCATGTTGACTTCTTTCATGGCTTCTTCCATGCTGTACCCTTGTCCGATCAGGATACCTGCCCTTCGATTGCGGGAATGCATACTGGCACAGGTAACAATCAGATCTCCGATTCCGGACAAACCGAAAAAGGTTTCTATATGGCCGCCCATTTTGATACCCAAACCGGCAATCTCTTTGATGGCGCGCGTAATCAGCGCCGCCTTTGCGTTGTCGCCGCAGCCGATTCCGTCCGCGATTCCAGCGGCCAGCGCCACGACGTTTTTCAGGGCCGCGCCCAGTTCGATTCCAAGCACATCCGGACTGGCGTAAACGCGGAACACATCATTCATAAAGATGGATTGAATTCGTTCCGCGGTCTCCTTACGGTATGCTCCCGCTGTGATTGCGGTGAGCATGCCCTTTCCTACCTCCTCCGCGTGGGACGGTCCCGAAAGCACCGCCACGTCTGCCTGCGGAAGCTCTTCCTCAATCACCTGGGAGAGCGTTAGGAGCGTTTTTTCCTCGATTCCCTTTGCCACATTAACGAGAATTTGTCCCTCCCGCACAAACGGGCAAAGCCTGGCCGCCGTATTGCGTGTAAATGGAGAAGGAACGGCAAGCACCAGAAGTTCCGCACCACTGACAGCTTCCGCCAGATCGGTGGTAAACTCCGCGCCCTCCGGCAAAACCACACCGGGAAGCTTTTCCTTCTGCTCCCGATCGCGTTTCAGCATTTCGATTTCCTTTTCCAAAGCCGACCAGACCGTTACTTGGTGTCCGTTTTGAAGCAAAAGCCAGGTCAGGGCAATTCCCCAGCTGCCCGCGCCAATCATTCCTATTTGGGCCATGTTTCCGCTCTCCCTTCACTGTTCCGTTCTTTTCTTTATCATAGCCTTTTTTCTCCTGCTCTGCAAGGATTTTCAGACGATCCCTTCCGCGTTTTTCGTCCCATTGACTTCTGAAAACAAGCCATAGTATAATGGAGCAGGCTGAGCCTAACGGCCCGCGCGTTAGCGCAGTGCTGAAACGCAATCCTCGGCAACGCGGGACGGTCTCCCCCCCTCCCGTATCACTCTGCGGTAACAACGCGGGATGCTAAACACACGGACCCACTCAGCCGGGCATCGGGCGTGCCCGACGCCTGCGCAGCTTGCTCACCGCAAGTATAAAAAGAGAATCATTTCAGGGAAGAAGGGAAAACGATGACTCCTACCCGCAAGAAGCAGCTTTTTCTGATCAGCGGTGCATCCTGCGTTGGCAAATCCACTCTCTGTGAGGAACTTTTTCGTAAAGAAACGGCATACATCGTATTGGAAAGCGACCTCATCTGGCGTGAGGTGTACGATACGCCGGAGGATAATTACCGCGCCTTCCGTCAGGTCTGGATGCGGATCTGTTCCAACGTTTCGCAAATCGGCCTGCCCGTGGTTCTCTGCGGCTGCGCCATTCCGGAGCAGTTTGAAGCGCTCCCGGAACGCTCTCTTTTCACGGAAACTCATTATCTGGCCGCGGTATGCAGCGACGCGGAAATGCGCCGCCGAATTTGTGAGGGCCGGGGCGTAACGGATGAAAAATGGATCCGCAGTTCCCTTGATTTCAACCGATGGCTGCGCGAAAACGCCGGTCAAACCAACCCTAAAATCACTCTTCTGGACACTACGAGTCTGACTCCACAGCAGGCCGCCGTTCTCGCGGACCGCTGGATCATGGAGCGTCTAAAACCATAAAATCGCAAAAAACTGTCCCCAGCCCTGAAAAAGGCGGGGACAGTTTCTTTTTTATTCCTGTGGTGCGGCGGGCAGATTGTCCTGCCGCTTCTGCATCCGGCGAAACAGCCGCGTCAAAACGACCACGGCGGCTATCGCGAGAATAACCTCCGCGACAAACTGCGCGTAAGCAAGGCCATACAGCGGGAACAGCAGATTCAGCAGGTACAGCGCCGGAATTTCCAGAACAATCTTTCGCAGAACCGCGAAAATGAAGGCATGTTTTCCCATTCCTGTGGCCTGGAAAACGCCAACTGCGAGGAAATCCAGGCAGAGGAACGGAATCCCCAGACAAAATCCATGCAGGAAATTGGAACCATACGCCACAATCTCCTCATTCTGCATGAACAGACGGATCAGCTGTTCCGAGAAAAGGAAATAACACGCGGCCACCAGCACGGTAAAGGTCATAGCGATTTTCACGGAGAAAAGAATGACTCCCTTCATACGCTTAGCGTTCCCGCTGGCATAGTTGTAGCTGATCAGCGGCATGATGCCCTGCGACATTCCCATGGCAATATAGGTGGGAACCATGTTGATCTTCTGCGCGATTCCCATTGCAGCCACCGCACCCGCACCATAGGCGGAGGTGAAGTTGTTCAGCACTGTCATCCCGGTTACATTCAAAAGATTTTGGATAGCTGCCGGAATTCCCACGATGCACACGCCGGAAACGATGGAACGGTTGGGACGGAATTTTTTTGGATCAATACAGACATAAGTGCGTCCGCGCTTACAGAACAGCAGGACAAAGAAATAGATACAGGCCACACAGTTGGAGAGGAAGGTGGCAAGCCCGGCTCCCTCTGCTCCCATATGAAGTCCCCAGGGAAGAATAAAAATGGGATCCAGCACGATGTTCAGCAGACAGCCGCTCATGGTTCCAATGCTGGCGTGCATGGCGGAGCCTTCGGAGCGCACCAGATACGCCATGACCACGTTCAAAATGGCAGGCGTTGCACCAAACGTCACAGTCCATTTCAGATAGGCCGCCGTCGCGCCCGCGGTCTCCGGACTGGCGCCCAGAAGAACCAGAAACGGGTCGGAAAACACCGTAAAAAGCACGGAAAAGAGAATTCCGCTGATCACAGAGCAGTAGAATCCAAAAGCTGAACTCTTGGAAACAACCTCATAGTCCTTTCGGCCCAAAGCCCGGCTCATCATGCTCGAGCTTCCAACGCCAAACAGATTGTTGACAGCGTTAAAAGCCAGAAGAACCGGTGCTGCCAGTGTGACAGCCGCGTTTTCGACGGAATCATTGAGCATTCCGACAAAATAAGTATCCGCCAGATTGTAAATCACCATGACGAGCGAGCTGAGAATGGTGGGAACCGCCAGCTTCATCACGGCGCTGGGAATCGGCGTTTGTTCAAAAAGTTGTGTTTTTTTCTGATCCTCCACGCACAGTGCACCTTCCTTTTTTAAATTCCCCTTTGCCGCCGCAAAAGCTCCGGGCTTTCCCTTGTCCGCATTATCTTTTGTCAATATAGCATAGGTTTCCTGATTTTTCTACCATCCAATTGTTAATTTTAAGATATTTACTTTTTGGATATCAAAGAACCGCGGAAAATTTCCGTATAAGTCAAAACGCCGCGGATCCGCTCCGATTTCATCAGGCTCACGACGCGCACTTCCATCTCTGTCGGAGAAACCGAAGATGAAAACGCTTCCCGATCAAAGGACGCGGGAACCCGAACCTCGCGCGCCAGTGTCAGATGCGGCTGAAAGCGGCGGTTTTCCAACGAAAAGCCTTCCTCTCGTAAACATCCAGAAAGAACGCTTTGCAGCCGTTTCAGCTCAGAAGTCAAATTCACGCCCGCCCAGAATAATTCACTGTCTCCCCGGCGAAAGCTTCCCACACCTTTCAGTGAGAGGCGAAAGGGTTCCTCCCCCAGCTGTTCCGCCGCCCGGCGGGCTGCGGAAAGACGATCCGTCTCTCCCAAAAAAGCCAGAGTCAGATGCAGATTTTCATGGCGTGTATAATTTCCCTGTATTCCCTGTGCCCTCAAAAAATCCTGTGCCCCAACAAGAGCCCGTTTCATTTCCTCCGAAAGCAAAATGGCGTAAAACAGACGCATCCTCTCTCCCCCTTCGCCGTTTTGAAATCGCTGTTTTGCGCAGGCAAAAACGGCGGGCCTTGCCAGCTCGCCGTTTTCGTCGGTTCTGTTATTCTTCGGCTTGTTCCGCGTCCTGCGCGGCTTCCGCCGCCTTAATCATGACGGCGCACTCAATGCGCTTGCGCTGCAATTCGCAGCCGATCTCATAGTTGCCGTTGATATCGCCGCTGAAGTGGTAGGCATTGGCGGAACAGCCGCCGCTGCACCAGAACTTCGCGAAGCAATCCTTACAGCTCTCTCTGGCGTAGACGTTGCAGAGCTTGAAGCGATCCTGAAGCTCGGTATTTTTAATTCCCTCATAGACATTGCCCAGCAGGAAATCCGTATTTCCCACGAACTGATGGCAGGGATACAGATCGCCCCACGGCGTAACCGCCAGATATTCCGTACCTGCTCCACAGCCGGAAATGCGCTTGTAAATGCAGGGACCGCCGGTCAGGTCAATCATAAAGTGGAAGAAGTTAAAGCCCTTCCCCGCCTTACGTCTGGCCAGAATCTCCTTTGCCAGCTTATCATACTCCGCGCACAGCTCCGGAACATCCTCCTCCCGGATGGCGTACGGCTGGGAAGCGGGGGCCACAACCGGCTCCACCGAGATCTGCTCAAAGCCCTGATCGGCCAAATGCAGAACGTCGCTCGCAAAATCCTTGTTGAAATGCGTGTAGGTTCCGCGCACATAGTAACGGTCCTGCTGGCGGCTTTCCGCCACCTTTTTGAACTTCGGGAGAATCAGATCGTAGCTGCTTCCGTTCCCGTTGCGGAAGGGACGCATCCGATCGTTGACCTCTTTGCGTCCGTCGATGCTCAGGACGATGTTCCCCATCTCCTGGTTGACGAAATCCAGAATTTCATCGTTCAACAGAACGCCGTTCGTCGTGATGGTAAAGCGGAATTTCTTATTGTGCTCCTTCTCCTGGCTGCGCCCATAGGCCACCAGCTGCTTGACCACATCAAAATTCATCAGCGGCTCGCCGCCGAAGAAGTCCACTTCCAGATTGACGCGGCTTCCGGAATTTTGAATGAGGAAATCCAGCGCCTGCTTTCCAACCTCAAAGCTCATCAGAGCGCGGCGGCCCATATATTCGCCTTCGTCGGCAAAGCAGTATTTGCACCCCAGATTGCAGTCGTGCGCGACATGCAGGCACAGCGCCTTCACCACCGCATTTCGCTTCTTGAAATCAATCACAGCGTCCCGGTACACATCCTCGCTGAACAGCGAGCCGTCCTCCTGCAGAGAGCGAACGTCCGCAATCACCTGCTCAATTTCCGTCTGTGTGATATCCGGCTGATCCGCATACTTTTCCAGCATCGCCGCGGTAATCTCTTCCGGAGTGCTCTTCTCCCACAGCGCAATTACATCGTAGGCCAGATCGTCCACCACATGGACACAGCCGCTGTTAACATCCAGGACAATATTATATCCGTTGCTTTTATACTGATGAACCATTTTCGTTTCCTCTAACCCTTTCCGAATCTATATGCACAACAAATATCGCCGCACCGGATCCAGGGCGCACAAAGCGCGCCGCCAGGGACCGGGGCAGCGATACTCATAGAGACTGCTCTTATTTCTTCTTGTTTTCGCAGTGCTGGTTCGCAACCGTGCAGGAGGTCTTGCAGGCAGACTGGCAGGAGGTCTGGCACTCGCCGCAGCCGCCAACCTTCAGGGTCTCCTTCAGGTTTCTGGAGTTCAGGGTCTGAATCCGCTTCATAAAATCAGTCTCCTTTCTCTGGAATCGCAAGCACGGAGCATCCTCTGCGGATGCCCGAAGCCGATGCTTGTATTCATAAGAATAGCAAAAAACAAGAAACTTGTCAATCGTTCCCGGACGGGAATCGGAACGGACCGTTCAGCGCTTGTCCATGCTGATGTAATCGCGGACCTCGGAAATGCTCTTATAAGCAGGACGGATGATCTTGCCGACGTTGATCTGCTCTTCCAGCAGATGCGCGCTCCAACCCGCGATACGAGCCATGGCAAACACCGGCGTAAACAGCTCCGTGGGAAGCCCCAGCATATGATACACAAAGCCGCTGTAGAAGTCGATGTTGGCGCTGACGCCCTTGTAAATGCGGCGTTCCTCCGCAATGACCTTCGGGGCCAGAGTCTCCACCAGCGAATACAGGCCGTACTCCTTTTCCATTCCTTTTTCCTTGGCCAGATTGTGAACGAAGGATTTGAAGATGTTGGCGCGCGGGTCGGAAATGGAGTACACCGCGTGTCCCATACCGTAAATCAGACCGGCCTTGTCGAATGCCTGCTTATGTAAGAGCGCGCGCAGATAATCCGCTACCTTGTTCTCATCCGTCCAGTCATCAATTTCCGCCTTCATGGCCTCAAACATTTCCACGACCTTAATGTTGGCGCCGCCGTGGCGCGGACCCTTGAGCGAGCCGAGAGCCGCCGCAATCACGGAGTAAACGTCCGAGCCGGAGGACGTGACCACATGCGTGGTGAAGGTGGAGTTGTTGCCGCCGCCGTGCTCCGCGTGAAGCACAAGCGCCAGATCCAGGATGCGGGCTTCCAGCTCCGTATATTTACTGTCGATGCGCAGCATATGCAGGATATTCTCCGCGACGGAAAGCTCCGGACGCGGGGAATGAATGAAAAAGCTGTTGTTCAGCCGATCGTTGTCATAGCAGTACGCCTGATAGCCATACACCGCGAGCTGCGGGAAAAGGGCAATCAATTCGATGCACTGGCGCAAAACATTGGCGCGCGAGGTATCGTTGGCCTTTTCATCGTAGGCGTACAGCGTCAAAACGCTGCGGGCCAGCGTATTCATCATATCTTTTGTGGGGGCCTTCATGATAATGTCCCGCACAAAATTGGTGGGCAGAGAGCGGTAACGCGCCAGAAGAGCACGGAAATCCGCCAATTCCTCCTCCTTGGGCAGATCGCCGAAAAGGAGCAGATAGATGGTTTCCTCAAATCCAAAGCGTTTTTCCTTGATGAACCCGGCTACAATCTGTTCAATGTCATAGCCGCGATAGAAAAGCTTGCCGTCGCAGGGAACGCTCTTCCCGTCCACAATCTTACTGGACTGAATATCCGAAATTTCCGTGAGACCTGTCAGAACGCCTTTTCCGTTGATATCACGCAGTCCGCGCTTCACATCGTACTTTTCATACAGGCTCGTGTCAATGGTACTGTGCTCCTCGCAAAGGCTTGCATAGCGCTCCATTTCCGGTGTGATGGCGAACAAATCAAACTCTTCGTTTTTTCCCATACCGTATCTCTCCTCTCTTCCTCGGCGCTCCTGACTCAAATTCCGCCAAAAGCCCTTTCTGCATTCGCTTCGCTGCATTCACATTTGTTACTTATTATACATGATATTCGTTTCTTATGCAAATATTTAATTGTAAAAAACTTATAAACTTTCATCTTTCTGCAAGATCACAAAAAAAGCGGCAAAACCTTTAAGGGCTTCGCCGCTTTTCCTTGCCAATCAAACTTCCTGTGTGGAATTACTCCTCCACGGAATTCTCCGCACCCGCGGACTCCTCTTCCAGAAGAGCACGGATGGAGAGGCTGACGCGCTTCTTCTCGAAATCGATCTCGGTGATCTTCACCTTCACGACGTCGCCAATCTTCAGCACGTCCTGGGGCTTCTCAATGCGGTGATCCGCAATCTGAGAAATATGAATCAGGCCGTCGATGCCGGGGATGATTCTCGCAAAGGCACCGAAGGTGGTCATGCCCACGACAGTCGCGTCGACCACGCTGCCCACAGGATACTCACGGCGCAGAACCTCCCACGGATTGTCCTCCTGACGCTTGTAGCCCAGGGAAATCTTGCCCTTCTCGCGGTCCAGGCCCTTGATATAAACCTCAACCGTATCGCCCACATTCACAACCTCGCTCGGATGCTTGATGCGATCCCAGGAGAGCTCGGAGATGTGGATCATGCCGTCGATGCCGCCCAGGTCCACAAAAGCGCCGTAGGAGGTCAGGCTCTTAACCGTACCGGTATACTCCTTGCCTTCCTCAGCCGTCTCCCAGAACTTGTCGGCCAGAGCCTTGCGCTCGTCCGCCAGCACGGAACGGATGGAACCAACCGCACGACGGCGGCCGCGGTTAACTTCGATGATGCGGAAACGCACGTCCTTCTTCAGCAGGCCCTCCAGCGGCTCGCCGCGGGAAGCGGTCGCCTGGGAAGCGGGGATAAAGACGCGCACGCCGTTCGTCACGGCGATGATGCCGCCCTTGGGCAGGATCTCGGTCACGGTGCCGTCGAGGATCGTTCCGTCCTCAGCAGCGGCGGTCACGGCCTCCCAGCCCTTGGCAGCGTCCAGACGCTTCTTGGAGAGCATGATCGTGCCCTCCTGATCGTTGGTGCGCATGATCAGCAGCTCGATCTCATCGCCAACCTTGACGATATCCTCGGGCTTCACGTTCGGATCAGCGGACAGCTCGTCCACCGGAATGAAACCAGCCTGCTTTCTTCCGACGTCAACATAGACCTCGTTGGGCGCAATACTGACAACCACACCGCGAACCTTTTCGTCTGTATTAAAACTTTTGAGGGATTCTTCAAGCATCGCCTCAAAGCTGGCGCCATCCTCCATCACATTGGGATCCTGATTTTCCTTGATTTCTGTCATGGTAACAAGTACCTCCTTTATAATGCTTGCCGGTGTGGATGCACCAGCAGTGATGCCAACGGTATCCGCTCCCCGCAGCGCTTCAAGAGGAAGCTCCCGCGCGTCCTCCACAAAATAGGAAGCGCAATTCCTTCTGCACACGTCAAACAGCTTTGCGGTGTTGGAGCTTTGTTTTCCTCCGACAATGACCATCGCATCACAGGTACGGGAGAGGGCTTCCGCCTCCGATTGACGATTTGCAGTAGCATTACATATTGTATCAAAAATTGCGGCATTTGTATATACCTTATTTACGATTTTCAAACTATTTTTCCATTCTGCCACAGAAAAAGTCGTCTGAGATACAACACAAACTGGATTTTTGCTCAAATCTTCATGGTTTTTTGTAAATTCTTCCAGCTCATGCGCCCCGGAAAACACAAAGCACCCGCCGTCACAGTGTCCTACGATCCCCTGTACCTCCGGATGCGTTCTGTCCCCCGCGATGAGCACAAAGCGTCCTTCGGCCGACGCCTGCTGGACAATGCGGTGAATCTTCGCCACAAACGGGCAGGTCGCGTCCACAAATCGGACACCGCCGCGCTCCGCCTCCTCCAGCACACTGCGCGCCACACCATGGGAACGGATGACCAGCACGCCGCCGCGCGCTTCCTCCGGCGTCTGTGCGATCCGCACACCGCGCGCTGCCAGAGACTCCAGCGTCTGCGGATTGTGGATGATGGGACCCAGCGTCCACACCTTTTCCCCCTCGTCCAGCAAACGGTTCACCGTCTCCACGGCACGGTTGACCCCAAAACAGAATCCTGCTGTTTTTGCCACTGTAATCTTCAATGCTTTTCCTCCAACATTCCGTTGATTTCCCGGGACAGCCGCGCCGCCGCACGCCGTAGGCCGATGCGCTCCCCCTGCGCCGCAAAGAGCGCCGAAGCCGGAATCGGGGCCCCAAAACGGACGGTGACATGGCTGCGCGGGCGCAGCAGCTCCCCCTGGCAGTAAATACTTACGGGAAGGACAGGTGCGCCGGATTTCTCCGCCAGAAGGGCAAAGCCCGCCTTCGGCTGAAAGGGCGAATTGTCAAAGATGACGCGGCCCTGCGGAAAGATCCCCAGCACCTCCCCCTTCTCCAAAACCTCCAGCGCCGTGCGCACAGAGCCTGCGTCGCCCTTGTCGCGCTGGACAGGGAACGCTCCCATGGCATACAGGAACCATGCCGCCAAACGGCCATGATCCTCGAAAAGCTCCGACTTTGCCATATACCGGATTGGGCGGCGAAAGGGAACGGCGAGCAGAAGCGGATCGATCACCGAGCGGTGGTTGGCGCACACGATCAGCGCGCCATCACGCGGGATGTGCTCCGTGCCCCTGTATTCCACCCGGAACACCAGACGGGCCAGCGGTCCCAGCAGGCGAAGCAGGAAAAAATAGAGCTTCATCCGTTCATTTCCTTCAAATCCCGCTCCCGGAGCTTCGCGATTTCTCCCATCACCAAACGGCTGGCGTTGCGGTATTCTGCGCCCTTGCCTTCACGAATACCCAAATCCTGCGGCTCGATCAGCTTGCCATAGGAAACAACCACACGATGGAACAGCTTCGGCAGCTTGCTTCCAACGGGCGTAATACACACCGGAAGAATGGGAACCTGATGCTGATGCGCCAGCATCACCGCGCCCGCCTTGGGCTGTCCCAGCTCGCCGCTGCGGGAGCGCGTTCCCTCAATGAAAATCCCCATGATATCCCCACGACGCAGGATCTCGCCCGCATGGTCGATGGCCTCCACATCTCCACGGCCGCGCTGCACCGGGATGCAGCCGAGGGAACGCAGCAGCCAGGCCAGCGGTTTGTTCTGAAACAGTTCGGCCTTGGAGAGGAAGAAAATCTGGCGCTTTTCGATGCTGGCCAGACGAAGCGGATCGGAAATGGCGAGATGGTTGGCGCAGAGAATGAAATTCCTGTCCTGCGGTATGTTCTCCCAGTTTTTGACGGTATACGGAATAAACGGCCAGACAACCGGCTGTGCCACAATCTTTCCGAAAGCGTAAAGCGGGGTCTTTTTTCTCTTCATTTCCTCTCACCCCTTCTTTGCTTCGACCAGAGCGGCGATCCGTTCCACCACCTCGTCGAGTGTCAGGCCGGTGCTGTCAAGCAGAACAGCGTCCGACGCAGGGCGCAGAGGGGCGATTTCCCGGTGGGAATCCTGATAATCGCGTTCCTTCATATCGGAGAGGATCTCATCATAGGCGACCTCTTCTCCCTTGGCCTTCAGTTCTTCAAAGCGGCGGCGGGCGCGCTCCTCAGGCGAAGCCGTCAGAAAGATTTTGACCTGCGCCCAGGGCAGAACCACCGTGCCGATATCGCGTCCGTCCATGATGACGCTGTTCTTTTTCGCCAGATCCTGCTGCAAATCAAAGAGAAACCGGCGCACACAGGGCAGCGCGGAAAACTCTGAAGCCGCGCGGGATGCATCGGGCGTGCGGATGCTTCCCGTCACGTCCTCCCCGTTGACCAGCACGCGCTGCTCTCCATCTGCAAAACGGATCGCAACCTCCAGGCCTTCCAAAGCCTGCTCAACCCGCTCCGTCTCCTTGACGGAGATCCCCAGAGCGCGCATATGGCAGCCCACCGCGCGGTACATAGCCCCCGTGTCCACATAAACAAATCCCAGCCGTTTTGCCGCGGCGCGCGCGGCGGTGCTTTTTCCCGCACCGGCGGGCCCATCAATCGCAACTGCAGTCATTGCAGAATTCCTCCTTTAATTTCCTTGTGATGCAATGGCTTCCGCCGCCGCCCGTCCTGTGGAAAAAGCAATCTGCAAATTGAAACCGCCGGTATATGCGTCCACGTCGATCACTTCGCCTGCAAAAAACAGATTTGGCACAAGCCTGGATTCCATTGTTTTCGGGTTCAGCTCCTTCACACAAACGCCGCCCGAGGTGACGATCGCCTCCGCGAGAGGACGGAACCCTTTGATGTCCACGGAAAAGCTTTTCAGCATCCGCAGAAACTCCCAGCGCATTTCCCGGGTAATCGCGTTGCATTTGCGATCCGGTTCGATCCCCGATCGGCGCACCGCGACGGGGATCAGCTTGCGCGGCAGCAGCGCCCCGAGCGAATTGGCGAAATCCCGGTTCCTGTTTTCCGAAAAATCGCGCTGCAGCCGGGCGTCCAGCTGTTCCGGCGTCAAGGCCGGCTTGAGATCGATGCGGATCGTATACCGCCCCGGTTCCATCTCCCGCATATGGCTGCTGGCGCTCAGAATCACCGGGCCCGACAATCCGAAGTGCGTAAACAAAAGCTCTCCGAAATCGGAGTAGATCTCCTTTTTCTTCTTTCTGTCCCACACAGACAAACCGATGTTCCGCAGGGAAAGGCCCATCATCTCATGGCACAGATCGCCCTCCTCCACCAGCGGGACAAGGGACGGGCGCAGAGGCGTGACAGTATGGCCCGCATGCTCCGCCAAACGGTAACCATCCCCGGTGGAGCCGGTACCCGGATAAGACGCGCCGCCGCAGGCCACCAGAACGGCTCCGGCGCGCAGCTCTTCCCCGTTTTCCAGACGCACGCCCACCGCGCGCCCTTCCTCCAGAAGAATCTCCTTCACGGCAGCCTGACGCACCTGACAGCCTTTTTCGCGCAGCCAGCCCTCCAGAGCGGCGGACACATCGGCGGCGCGCTCGGAAACCGGAAACACCCGGTTCCCGCGTTCCGTTTTGACAGGAACTCCCAGATCCTCAAAAAAGGCCATGGTATCCTGCGGCGAAAACGCGGAAACCGCGCCGTACAGGAAGCGTCCGTTGGAAGGGACGGAAGCAATCAGCTCCTGCACGGAGCAGTTGTTTGTGAGATTGCATCGGCCCTTGCCGGTAATATTGATTTTCCGGCCCAGCCGATCGTTTTTTCCAGCAGGCAAACGGAGCAGCCCAGCTCCGCCGCCCGTCCGGCAGCCATCATTCCGGCCGCGCCGCCTCCGGCCACTATCAGATCAAGACTCATGCTCGCTCTTTTCATCCACCTTTTCGTATACGTTGTATTCGTCCCAGAGATGCTCCAGCTTGGTGAAGGTTTCCTCCGCGTTCTGCTTGCGCTTCATCGCAATGGTCACAATCAGGGCGTTGATCAGGCTCAGCGGCGCGCACAGGGAATCCACGATGGAGGCGATATCACTGCGTGCCAGCAGGAGATAATCCGCCGGCTCGGCCAACGGAGAAAGCGAACTGTCTGTGATGGCGACCACCTTCGCGCCGCTCTTGCGGGCAAAATTCAGCGCCTTGACCGCCTTGCGGGAATACCGGGGAAAGCTGATGCCGATCACCACGTCGCCCTCGTCGATGCGGATCATCTGCTCGAAAATTTCCGCCTCACTGGTGGACTGCACCAGAATCACGTTTTCAAGCAAAAGCTTCAGATAATAGGAAATGAATGTGGCAAGCGCGAGCGAGCTGCGCGCTCCCATGATGTACACCCGTTTTGCGTTGGAGATCGCCTCCGCGGCGGCATAAAAATTCTCGTGAGAAGTTTCCTCCATCGTACGCCGGATGATATCCATATCCTGTGTAAACACGGAATCCAGGATATCGTTGGAACCAATCCGGTTCGCCGTCACCTCCATCCGCTGCACGCTGGTCAGCTTGTTGCGGATCATCTCCTGCATGGCCTGCTGCAGCTCCGGGTATCCGGTGTATCCGATCTCGGTGGCAAACCGCACCACGGTCGATTCGCTGACGCCTACCGTCGCGCCCAGCCGCGACGCCGTCATAAAGGCCACGCGATCGTAGTGTTCCATAATATATTTCGCAATCAATCGCTGTCCTTTGGAAAAGGTTGCCATGTTATTCTGGATCCGAACCGTCAGTAAATTATTCATTCCTGCATTTCATCCCCTGCTGATTTCTGTGCGTACAAACAGAAAGCCGCTTCGCGGCGTCCGGATCCAAAGCCGCCCGGACGCCGCGAAAAGCTTTTCATTACAATATTAAATAGTTTTCGCATGAAAATCAAGTTCTTTTTCTTTATCATAAAGAAAGCAGAGGCCGCAGCCTCTGCATATCCAACAGCTCACTTTCGGAAAATCCGGGCAACCGCCGGATGAAGCCTGTTCCAATAAAAGAAGGCCACGCCGCCCACGGCTTTGTCATACAAAACAAACACCGCGTTTCCGGCCAGCAAGAGCAGCCATTCCGCCGGGATTCCGGCCACCGAGAAGGACTCCGGCGGCAGGCCAAGCAGATAAATCGCTGTCAGATACAGCACGACAGCGGCCGCATTGAACACCAGAAGCTTGAGCAGCCACTGAATCACCCGGTTGCGCAGGGGATCCAGAAGGGATTTGAGCGTGGGATAATATCCGAAAAAGAGACAGAAAAAGCACGATGCTTCCTTGTCCGTGCCCAAGAGGAGCGAGAGAAGACTCACCACCACATAGCTGAAAAAGGCCCATTTTTTCCCCAGCTCCATCACAGCCGCCACCAGCAGAACACCGGCGATGGCCGGAAGCGCGTAGGTCATGGTGGGAAACAGTCCCGCGCCAACCACAAAGACGGTGGATAAGGCGCACAAAACTCCGCAGAAGGCTATTTTTTCTCCCTGCTTCAGCAACATGAAATCAAGTCACCGCCCATACATTCACAGCAGCAGTCCGCGCAAACCAATCCCTGGCAGACGTCGCAGGCGGAGCAGCCGCCCACCTGTCCCCCGGGCTGATACCCGCCGTAGCCGCCGCTGCGCTGGTTCATCACCTGGTTCATCGCCGAACGGTACTCCATGTTGCCCGGCTCCATCTGCGACGCACGGGAGAAATGGTTGTACGCTTCATCCAGCCAGCCGCGCTTATACAAAACCGTTCCTTTGAGGAAATACCACTCGGCGCTCCGTCCATCCGTGGGAACGCCGTTTAAGATCTGCTCGGCATCGGCGATCCGGCCGTTCATGATCAGGCTGCGCACATCGCGGAAGGAGGACCCGCCGTAATTGGAATAGCCCCCGGCGGAACCGTTCTGATAGCTGCCGCCCTGGTAACCGCCGTTCTGATAACCGCCCGCCTGATAGCCGCCCTGATTTCCCTGAGGCCGTTTTCTGCGCTCTGCCATCACCTGGTCATACGCTTCATTGACCTCTTTCATTTTCTCCGTTGCCAGATCCTCCAGAGGACTGTTCGCATAATTATCGGGATGGTATTTCTTTGCCAACTCCCGATACGCGGCTTTCACCTCGTCATCTGTCGCAGTAGGGGAAACACCCAGCACCTTATACGGATCCGACATTGCCATTCTCCTTCTTTTCCTGATACAAAATTTGCCGCTGCATCTGCGGCATTCCCTGTGTAATGATATTGCGCAGAATGGGTTCAAACTGCTGAAGGTCCAGCAGTGAAAACGACGCGTTCAATTGTGCCATGGACATGTTCAGCGTTTCATTCGCGTAATCACGCAGGCGAACAGCCTGTTCCTCATCCGGAGTCCCGGAAAGGGAAAACTTCCGGATAAAGGGGTTAAACGATCCGCGCCGCAGATCGTCCTTCCAGTCGTCCGCCGCGTCCATCAGATAAATCCAGCGGCCCAGATGATACCCCAGCTGCCGCAGCACGCGGCCCAATACCGCGTCCTCCGGTTTTTCGCGAAACACGGCGTACACCAAAGCCTCCTCCAGAAGATGAGCCGTCGGATCCGCGCAGGCGTCCAGTCCAGCCTCCGGATCCCGCTCCGCTCTGTCCTGTGCTTCCAGATAAGCGGCCGCAAGCTCCTCCAGATGGGAGAATCTTTTTTTCGCCCTGCGATGTCCGGGCGACGCCAGAGGCGTCAAAAGCACGGATCGCACTTTTTTGCCCGCGCCTTCGTCCTTCCGGTCATCCCGAAGCTTATACCAGGCAAGAATTACCGTGAGCGCGGCCGCTACGTCAAGCGAGTCTCCCCGTGTTTGACAAAAACCGCAGCGCTTTGCGGGATTCACCACGCAGCGCTTCTGCTCAAAGCCGGTACAGCCTCCCTCCAGCCCCAGCAAAAGCATGGCGAGGAAGGTTCCGTCATAGCTGAGAGAAAGCCGGGAAACCGCTCCGCAGGTTTCTCCCAGCCGGCGGCACAGGCCGCAGTACACGGCTCTGTATTGTTCCCATTCCTTCACAAGCAGCTCCGGCTTCCAAGGTCGGACATACCCAAACATGCAGCGCCTCCCGCCCGATAATCTTCCATTATTCTACTATAGAACCCCTCTTTGGAAATTAACGATTTGTAAATTTTCCGAAACCCCTTTTCACAGCCCCGGAACAGGCCGCACGCGCTTGACCCCTCGGGAACGCAAATGCTATAATGAGACAGAAATCGACGCCGCGCGGGAAGCGGCGGAAACGACACTGTTTTGGGCAGTCATGTATGTTTCAGAGAAAGGAGGAAACATTATGAGAAAAGGGCTTTCGATGGTCGTTTTTATTATCGGCATTGTCACGGTGCTCTGCGGCGCTGCCGCCACCGTCATGGGCGCTTTGGGACTCGCGGCCGGGGACTGACGTTTCCTTGCCATTGATTTTCACCGGATTATTGTATTTTGTGCACAGAAAATTTTGATTTCAACTGATTTTCATTCATTTTTTCGTCTCACTATACAAAAATCACTCCTTCTCCCCCTCGTGGATTCCTACAGAAATCTTCTTGTTTTTCGAAAGGGAACGTGCTATGATCGGGGACAAAGGAGGGATATTTCCGATGAAACTCTATCATTTTACAGTGGGAGAGCTTGCCGCGCTGATGGAACGTGTGAAAGGAAATGTCGCCCTTATTATGGAGGACGGCGTAGCTTTTGCGATTAACAGCAAGCTTTCACAGCTTTACGCGCTGCGTATGCTGATGAACCAGTTCCCTGACGGCTACCTTTCCCCGGAGCTGCGTGTGGAAGATCCCAGGGATCGCGAATTGATTCTCAGCTATTTGATGCAGCGCTGTTCCCGTATCAGCGGCTGGGCTTCCTGAACGTGTGAGGGCGGTGCTCCAAGACGGAGCGCCGCTCTCTTTTTTGTCTCAGTCTATGGAAAGCCGCTCCCCCGATCTTGACAGAAAGGGCGAAACATAGTACAATATCAGAATCAAACAAACGTTCCTAAAGCGGTCCTGCTTTCCCCACAGCGCCGCCGGAAGCAATCGTCCTTTGCGGGAAAACGAAAAGACAGACGGAAAGCAGGTGACACCATGGCACAGCAAAAAGAACCGGATCGCTTTGTCCTCCGTTCCTCCTACCGCCCGACAGGCGATCAGCCGGAGGCTATCGATCATCTTGTGCAGGGGCTTCAAAGCGGAATGCGGGAGCAGACGCTCCTCGGCGTAACAGGCTCCGGCAAAACCTTCACCATGGCCAATGTAATCGAGCGGATGCAGAGACCCACTCTGGTTCTGGCGCATAACAAAACGCTCGCCGCTCAGCTGTGCAGCGAGTTCCGTGAATTTTTCCCGGAATCCGCGGTCGAATACTTTGTATCCTACTACGATTACTACCAGCCGGAAGCCTATATTGCCACCACGGACACTTATATTGAAAAGGATTCCGCCATTAACGAGGAAATCGACAAGCTGCGCCATTCCGCCACCAGCGCCCTCTCGGAGCGGCGGGACGTGATTATCGTCGCCAGCGTTTCCTGCATTTACAGTCTGGGCGATCCGATCGACTACCGGACGATGGTCATTTCCCTGCGTCCCGGCATGGAAAAAAGCCGGGACGAGCTTCTGCGCAAGCTGGTGGAAATTCAGTACGAACGCAACGACATCAATCTGGTCCGCAACAAATTCCGCGTGCGCGGTGACGTGGTGGAGATCTTCCCGGCGGAAAGCACAGACACCATCCTGCGCGTGGAGTTTTTCGGAGACGAAATCGATCGCATCACGGAGATCAACGCCCTCACCGGAGAATTCAAAGCCAACCTCAAACATGCCGCCATCTACCCCGCGTCCCATTACATTGTGCCGCGTGAAAAAATGTTCCGCGCCGTCAAGGAGATTCAGGCGGAAATGGAGGAGCGTGTCAAATTCTTTGAGGAAAAAGGCAAGCTGATCGAAGCGCAGAGAATCCGGGAACGCACGCAGTACGACACGGAGCTTCTGGAGGAGATCGGTTTCTGCAAGGGGATCGAAAACTATTCCCGTGTGCTCTCCGGACGTGCGCCGGGCAGCATGCCGTGCACGCTGCTGGACTATTTCCCGGAGGATTTCCTGCTGTTTGTGGACGAGTCCCATGTGACCCTGCCGCAGGTCCGCTCCATGTTCGCAGGCGATCAGGCCCGCAAAAAATCCCTCATTGACTTCGGCTTCCGTCTGCCGTCCGCCTACGACAACCGTCCGCTGAACTTCGACGAGTTTTACGGCCACGTCAACCAGGTGGTGTTTGTCAGCGCAACGCCGGGCGATTTTGAGAAGGAGCATTCCTCTCAGGTGGTGGAGCAGGTGATCCGGCCCACAGGACTGCTGGATCCGGAAATCACGGTCAAGCCCACCGACGGGCAGATCGACGATCTGATTTCCGAAATCAATGTGCGCACCGCGAAAGGCGAGCGCATCCTGGTCACCACGCTGACAAAGAAAATGGCGGAGGATTTGACCACCTACCTCGAAAACGTTGGAATCCGCGTGCGGTATATGCACCACGATATCGACACGGTAGAGCGTATGGAGATCATCCGCGATCTGCGTCTCGGGGAATTCGACGTGCTGGTCGGCATCAACCTTCTGCGCGAGGGCCTGGATATCCCGGAGGTTTCGCTTGTGGCCATTCTGGACGCTGATAAGGAAGGCTTCCTGCGTTCGGAGCGTTCTCTGATTCAGACCATCGGCCGCGCGGCGCGAAACGCCGGAGGACAGGTCATCATGTACGCGGACAGCGTAACGCCCAGCATGGAGGCCGCCATCCGCGAGACGGAGCGCCGCCGCTCTATTCAGATGAAATACAACGAGGAACACGGGATCACCCCGAAAACCATCGTCAAAAAGGTATCGGACGTTCTGGAAATTTCCACGCACAAGGACGACGACGCGCCGGCCAAGGGCGGAAAGAAACGCCGTCTGAGCGCCGCCGAGAGAAAGCAGATGATCGAGCAGCTGACACGCGAGATGAAGGCTGCCGCGAAGATTCTCGAATTCGAACACGCCGCATATCTGCGTGATAAAATCAAAAAATTACAGGAGAAGGGCACGCTTTGAACAGCGCTCCCCTTCCCGAATAGGCGGCACCCTACTGCCGCGGGAAAGGCTGGGACCGGAATTTGAGTTCAAAGGATATTTTTGTCAAAGGCGCGCGGGAGCACAACCTGAAAAACATCGACATTCACATTCCCCGCGATAAGCTGATTGTGTTTACAGGACTTTCCGGTTCCGGAAAGTCCTCGCTGGCGTTCGACACCATTTACGCGGAGGGCCAGAGACGGTATGTGGAATCGCTCTCCTCCTACGCGCGTCAGTTTCTGGGACAGATGGAAAAGCCGGATCTGGACTACATTGAAGGCCTCTCCCCCGCGATTTCCATCGATCAGAAAACCACATCCAAGAATCCCCGCTCCACCGTGGGCACCGTGACGGAAATTTATGATTACCTGCGCCTGCTCTACGCGCGGATCGGCATTCCGCACTGCCCTGTGTGCGGACGTGAGATCCGCCAGCAGACGATTGATCAGATTGTGGATCAGGTCATGGCGCTGCCGGAGCGGAGCAAAATCCAGATCCTCGCCCCCATTGTCCGCGGACGCAAGGGCGAGCATGTGAAAGAACTGGACAACGCCCGCCGCAGCGGTTTTGTCCGCGTGCGCTGCGACGGGATCCTTTACGATCTGTCCGAACCAATCAAGCTGGCAAAAAACAACAAGCATACCATTGAGATCGTGGTCGACCGTCTGGTGATTCAGGAATCCATCCGTTCCCGGCTGGCGGATTCCATTGAAACCGCTTCCTCACTGACCGGCGGAATCTCCGTTGTGAGTGTACAGGACGGAGAGGACTATACCTTCTCGCAGAATTACGCCTGCCCGGAGCACGGCTACAGCATTGAAGAGCTGACGCCCCGCATGTTCTCCTTCAACAACCCCTACGGCGCGTGCCCGAAATGTACCGGCCTCGGCGTTTTCATGAAAATTGACCCGGACCGCGTGATTCCGGATTGGAGCAAATCCATCCACGACGGCGGTCTCAAAGGCAGCGGCTGGGCGATGGAAGGCAACACCATTGCCGCCATGTATATGAACGCGCTGGCCGAGCGCTACCACTTCTCGCTGGACACTCCTTTGAGCGATCTGCCGAAGGAAATCATTGATATCCTGCTTTACGGCACCAAGGGCGAAAAGCTGACGCTGCACCGGGAAACAGCAAGCGGAAGCGGAACGTATCAGGCGGAATTCGAGGGAATCATCAACAACCTTGACCGGCGCTTCCGGGAAACGCAGAGCGCGTGGATCAAGGAAGAGATCGAATCCTACATGAGCGCCATCCCCTGCGACGCCTGCCACGGTCAGCGTCTTTCCCCCCTGAGTCTGGCCGTCACGGTCGGCGGGCTGAACATTGCGGAGCTCTGCGATCTCTCCGTCCTCAAAGCGCTGGCGTTTGTGGACAATCTCCAGCTGACCGACAAGGAAACCATGATCGCGAGAACCATCCTCAAAGAAATCAAAAGCCGTCTCGGTTTCCTCCAAAGCGTGGGACTGGGTTATCTGACGCTCTCCCGCGCGGCGGGCACGCTGTCCGGCGGAGAAAGCCAGCGCATCCGGCTTGCCACCCAGATCGGCTCCTCCCTCATGGGCGTGCTCTATATTCTCGACGAGCCGAGCATCGGCCTGCATCAACGGGACAACGACAAGCTGCTGGCCACACTCAAACATCTGCGCGATCTCGGCAACACGGTCATTGTAGTGGAGCATGACGAGGATACCATGCGCGCGGCTGACCACATTGTGGACATCGGTCCCGGCGCGGGCGTTCACGGCGGCGAGGTGGTCTACAATGGTGACGTGGAAGGCCTGATGCACTGTGACAAGAGCATCACCGGACAATATCTGAGCGGCAGAAAGCAGGTGGAGGTTCCCGCACAGCGCCGCAAGGGCAACGGGAAAAAACTGCGGATTATCGGAGCCGCACAGAACAACCTGCGCAATGTCACCGTGGACATTCCTCTGGGGGAATTTGTCTGCGTGACCGGTGTTTCCGGCTCGGGCAAATCCTCCCTCATCAACGAAATTCTGTATAAGCATCTGGCCGCCGTTCTCAACGGCGCGCGCAACCGTGCGGGAAAATTCCGGCAAATCAAGGGCGTGGAATTTCTGGACAAAGTGATCGAGATCAACCAGGCCCCCATCGGCAGGACTCCCCGTTCCAACCCGGCAACATACACCGGCGTATTCGGGGACATCCGTGAGCTGTATGCCTCCACGCAGGACGCCAAGCTGCGCGGCTACGGAGCAGGACGCTTCTCCTTCAACGTCAAAGGCGGACGGTGCGAAGCCTGCCAGGGCGACGGCATCATCAAGATTGAAATGCACTTCCTGCCGGACGTTTACGTCCCCTGCGACGTCTGCAAGGGCCGCCGGTACAACCGGGAAACGCTGGAAATCAAATATAAGGGAAAGAGCATTTATGACGTGCTCGAAATGACGGTGGACGAGGGGCTGGAATTTTTCAGCAGTCTGCCCCGGATCGCGCGCAAGCTGCAAACGCTTCAGGATGTGGGTCTCGGCTACATCAAGATCGGTCAGCCGGCCACCACCCTTTCCGGCGGCGAAGCCCAGCGCGTCAAGCTGGCAACAGAGCTGAGCCGGCGCTCCACAGGAAAAACCATCTATATTCTGGACGAGCCCACCACCGGCCTGCACATCGCGGATGTGCACAAGCTGATTGAAGTGCTCCAAAAGCTGGTGGACAGCGGCAATACCGTTGTGGTGATTGAGCACAATCTGGATCTGATCAAAACAGCCGACCATATCATCGACCTCGGACCGGAGGGCGGAGACGGCGGCGGCGAAGTTATCGCCTGCGGCACACCGGAACAGGTGGCTCAAAATCCGGCTTCCTACACCGGACAATATCTGCGCCGTCTGCTCCCCGCATTCTCTCAAAAGTAAAGAAACAAGCAAACAAAAAGGATCGAAACGACGCTAATCCGCCCTTTCGATCCTTTTCCGGGTTATTTTGGTGAAACGGAAGCTTTTCTTCCGTTTCTTTTCATAACCTCGCTCCCCGTTTTCAATTACTTTCGGAACAGGGGATATTATAGCACAGGCTATGGTAAAAAACAACTACCTTTTTATATTTTCGAAAAGTTTCCCTTTTGATTGCAGCAATTTTGTCTTGCTTTATGGAAGCTCCTTTTTCTTTCTGCGCTCCGCCACTTTTTTCGGAGCTCTTTCCTCCTGGGAAAAGACTTCTGGCAGGATCTGGGAGGAAGCAAGCGAAAGGAAATGTTCTCCCGCCACAATGACATGGTCCACCAGCGTCACGTCAATTTTGCTCAAAGCCTCCGCTGCCATCCGGGTGGTCAGCATATCCTCCCGCGACGGGAGACATTCTCCGCTTGGATGGTTGTGAGCAAGAACCACGCCCACCGCGTCATAGCTGGACGCAAGACGAACCAGATCGCGAAAATAAATTTCAGCGGCATTGACGCTGCCTTCATACACAATGTCACTGAACAGAATCTGCCCGGAAGAATTCAGAAGAACCAGAAGGATCGCTTCCCGCGTTCGTCCAAAGAGACAAGATTGGGCATACTCGCCTATCTCCTTATAGCTGCACAGCCGTTTTACATTCTTTTTCTTGTCTCCCATATAACGCCGGAACACTTCCGGATAGGTTTTAAGGAAAACCGCTGTCGTTCCGCCTATCCCCTCCACACGCTTGAGTTCCTCAATCGGCGCGTCAAAGACGCCGGAGAGCGTGCGGAATTTGGCAAGCAGGCGGTGTGCCAATTCGTTGGTGTCCTGTCTGGGAATCGCATAAAACAACAGCAGCTCCAGCACCTCATGGTCTTGAAGGGAATCAATTCCATCCCGCAAAAAGCGATCTCTCATTCGTTTTCTATGGCCGGAATGCGGCGACAATTCTTCTTTTGCCAAACGCATACGCCTCCTTATTTTCCTTTGTATTGCTTTATTCCTGAAATCCACTTTCTTACCAGAAAGTTCTATTTCTATTGTATCACAAATCACAGCACAAGCCGTCATGATGTGAAAATGCTTCTCCTGTTAACCCGCGCTGGAGTGACGAATCCACAATTGTATGCTATAATGTGCAGGGTAGCCTGAGCCTGCACGCTGCGGCCCGCGCGTTAGTATGGCAGCAACGCGGGCCGCTTGGTTATTTTCCGCGCAAAGTTTAACGCCGGAACGGCGCTGCGCGACTTGCTCGCCGCAGGCGCGCGATTTGCCCACCACAGGCGTGTGGTTTGCCCACCGCAGGCGTATTATTTCATTGGAAACGGGGTTCCACCATGAAAGAAGTTGTGATTCGAGCGAACGACGCCGGTCAGCGTCTTGATAAATTTCTTACGAAAGCCTATCCCAATCTGCCGCAGTCAATGCTGTATAAGAGCATCCGGAAAAAGGACATCAAGCTGAACGGGAAGCGCTGTGAAATTTCCACACGCTTGCAGGAAGGCGACCGGCTGACCATGTACCTCAAGGATGAGTTTTTCCAAACGGCTCCGAAAGAGTATGACTTTCTCAAAGCCCCCAAAAAGCTTTCCATCGTTTATGAGGACGAAAATCTGCTTTTGCTGGACAAGCAGCCGGGGTTGATTGTTCACCCCGACGAAACCTATCATTTCGACTCTCTGATCGCCCGCGTGCAGCATTATCTGTACGACAAGGGCGAATACAATCCCGAACAGGAAAACTCTTTCACCCCCGCGTTGATCAATCGTATTGATCGCAATACAGGCGGAATCGTGATGGCAGCGAAAAATGCCGAAACGCTCCGCATTATGAACCAGAAGGTCCGCGACCGCGAGCTGGTCAAGCTGTACCTCTGCATTGTCTGCGGGCATGTTGAGCCACGGGAGGCCACGCTGACCGGGTATCTCGAAAAAAACGAGAGCCAGAACCGCGTGTACATCTCCCGAAAGCCCTCCGCCGACTCAAAAAGCATCAAAACGCGCTATCGTGTGTTGCAGGAAAAGCAGAAATTCAGCCTGCTTGAAGTGGAACTGCTCACCGGGCGCACCCATCAGATCCGCGCACACTTGGCTTCCATCGGGCATCCGCTGGCCGGAGACGGGAAATACGGCACCAACGCATTAAACCGCGAAACGGGGTTTCGCTATCAGGCGCTCTGCTCCTACAAATTACGGTTTGCCTTCACCACGCCCGGCGGAATTCTCGACTATCTCAACGGCCGCGAATTTACGGCGGGCGACGTATGGTTCTTAAAAGAATTTGAGCAATGGAAATAAACAGCGCTGCCCTTGTTTCGCACGGAAAAAATCGCCGGGAGGATTTCCCGGCGATTTTTCATATGCATCCGTTCATGTATTTTTGTCTACCTGATGGAACTGCTTGAGATTGCCGGTTTTTTCACTCCGTTTCTCCAGCTCCTGCTCCACATCATCCAGTGAAATTCCTTCATTGACCATCAGCACCATCAAATGATACAGCAAGTCGGAAATTTCCAGCACAGTCTCATGATTGTCGCCGTTTTTCGCGGCGATGATCACTTCACTGCACTCCTCTCCGCACTTTTTCAGGATCTTATCCGTTCCCTTTTCAAACAGATAACAGGTATAGGATCCCTCCCGCTGTTCCCCTTTTCTGGAAAGGATGGTATCATACAAATGCTTCAATGCGTCGTTCATGATTTCCTCTTGTTCCTTTCTGACAAATCCCTGTCCAGGGCGAGAAAGCGCAAACCGATCTCCCCCGCCGGTTACGACGGCTCCGAGGGAACAATCTGTCGGAAAAAGCAGCTGTGACTCCCGGTATGACAGGCCGGGCCCGTCTGCACCACCCGTACAAGCAGCGTATCGCAGTCACAGTCCCCGTGAATGGAAACCACCTTTTGCAGATGGCCGGAGGTTGCGCCTTTGTTCCAAAGCTCCTGCCGCGAGCGGCTGAAAAACCAGGTATAGCCCGTTTCCAGCGTTTTACGGAAGGATTCGCGATTCATATAAGCAAGCATGAGAACTTCTCCCGTCCCATCCTCCTGGACGATGGCGGGAAGCAGCTCCGATTTTTGAAAATAATCTTCAAGAAAAGAAAAATCGCTCTGTGTCATGGGTTTACACCTTTCCTGTCCGGCACAAGGCGATCGCCTGACGCAGACTGAGATCTCCGGAATAAATGGCCTTGCCGCAGATCGCGCCGTACAGCTTGAGATCCGCCAGCGTGACAATATCTTTGAGACTGCTCACGCCGCCGCTCGCAATAACATTGCACGAAACGGCGCGGTTCAACAGATCCAGCTGCGCAAAGTTCGGCCCGGACAGCGTGCCGTCGCGCGAAATGTCGGTGAAGATAATATACTGCACACCGATCGCGTCCATGCGCTTTCCAAGCTCCAGATAGTTGATGGAGGAGGTTTCCGTCCATCCCTCCGCAGCGACCATTCCTTCGTTGGCGTCAATGCCGACCGCAATCTTATCCCCGTATTTTTTCACGGCTTCCTCGACCAGCTTGGGATTGTTGATCGCCGCCGAACCGAGAATCACGCGGGAAACGCCCTTATCAAAATAGAAATCAATGGTTTCCATCCGCCGGATGCCGCCGCCAATTTCAATTTTCAGACCGCAGCCCGCAATGATTTTCAAAATCAGATCCGTGTTGACCGGCTCTGTCGCAATCGCACCGTTGAGATCCACGATATGGAGCCACTGTGCGCCTGCCTTTTCAAACTCCTGCGCGGTATTGACCGCGTCTCTGGCCACCTTATACGCTGTGCCGTAATCGCCGCGCACGAGACGCACGCAGCAGCCATTCATAATATCAATCGCAGGAATTACTATCAAAACGATTCACCCTCGCCTTTCTAAATAAAGAGAAGCTTTCCTTCTCCGGTGTATCTATGAAACAGTGCCGCATTACACGGAAAAAAGCCTCGTTTTTTATGGCGTGTTTCCAAAAATACAGCAATAAATCATCAGAATCTATCTCTATTATAATACACCTTTTGTAGAAAGCAAGCCTTTCTTTTCAGAAACCGCAAGGCGAAGCGCATGCGCCGCCGCTTTGAACATCGCTTCGATCTCATGATGGGCGTTTGCTCCATATTCCAACCGCAGATGAAGCGTGATTCCGGCATTCATCGCAAACGCGCGGAAAAATTCTTCTGTCAAACAGGCGTCATATTCGCCGCAGCGCTCCTGCGAAAATTCCGCCTGAAACCGCAGGAACGGACGGCCGCTGACATCCACCGCCGCAAACGACAAGCTTTCGTCCATGGGAATAAAAAAGCTGCCGAAACGGGCGATACCGGACTTATCGCCGAGGGCCTTTGCCAGAGCCTGCCCCAGCACGATGCCGGTATCCTCCACCGTATGGTGGCCGTCCACCTCCAAATCCCCTTTCACGCGAACCGTCAGGCCGAAACCTCCATGTACCGCAAAGGCGTTCAACATGTGGTCGAAAAAGCCAATCCCGGTGGAAATGGAAACGTCTCCCCCATCGAGACAAAGCTGAACGGAAACGTCCGTCTCCTTTGTGGTTCTCTCCGCCGCTGCTTGTCTCACTTTGTTTCCTCCTCTGCTATCAGTTCACCGAATGCCCGCAAAAACGCCGCGTTCTCCTCCTCATTCCCCGCCGTCACGCGCAGATAGCCCCCCATATGACGGATGGCAATACCGCGCTGGAGAAGTCCCTGAAAAAGAGACTCGGCGCGATCGGTTTTCAGAAAAACAAAATTGGTGCAGCTCTCATACAGCGAGAACGCGCCGGGATGCTCCTCCTGCATACGCATAAGGGCCTTTTGCAGCGATTGGCGGGATTCCACGATCTGTGCGCGCGCCTGCTGCTCCCATTCGCGCTCTCCCAAAACGAGCGTTCCCACCGCCTGAGAAAGCGAATTCACATTATACGGAGACTTCACCGCCCGGAGCACCCGCGTCAGACGGGGAGAAGCCACCGCAAAGCCCAGGCGCAGGGCCGCCATGCCGATGGCCTTGGAGCAGGTGCGCAAAATCACGAGATTGTCGTATTCCTCCACCTCGTTCAGAAGACTCTGATCCCAGAAATCCATGTATGCTTCATCGAGCACCACAAGAGAATCCACGGAGCGAATCAGGCGGCGGACCTCCTCCCGCGCAAGGCCGAGAGACGTCGGGTTGCAGGGATTGGAAAAGACGATCATGCGGACATTTTCCGCCTTCGCCTTCTCAATGACCGCGTCCACATCAATCGTCAAATCCTCGCGCTTGCCGCAGGTCACGACGCGCCCTTCCGAGATGGACGCGTAAAACTGGTACATGGAGAAATCCGGCAGGATCACCATCATCGCCTCCCCTTTCATCAGGAAGGCGCTGCAAAGGATGGAGATCAATTCGTCCGAACCGTTTCCGGCTGTGACAAGCTCCGGAGAAATGCCGTAATAAGCGGCGAAGGCTTCCGTCACCTCGCGGGAAAGCGGATCCGGATACCGGTTGAAGGCTGTCTGTGCGGCGGCTTTGGCAATCCGATCGCGAACCTCCTCCGGAAGCGGAAGAAACGACTCGTTTGCGTCCAAGCGCACGGGGTATTCGCCCGCGATCGGCTCATACGGAACGAGATCCCGGATTTTTTCGTTCAGCTCATACATGGAATCACGGCTCCTCCTTCCGCACCTGGATGGAATTTGCATGCGCCGTCAGCCCTTCGGCCTGCGCCAGACGGATGATATCGTCCGCCTGCGGCAGCAGGGCGCTGCGCGTGTAATAGATAAAGCTCGACTTCTTCACGAAGCTGTCCACGGAGAGCGGCGAGAAGAAGCGTGCCGTCCCGCTGGTGGGGAGCACATGGTTCGGCCCCGCGAAATAATCGCCGAGCGGTTCCGGCGAGTAGTTCCCAAGGAACACCGAACCGGCGTTATCAAGACGGCCGATGTATTCCATCGGATCGCGCACGCAGACTTCCAGATGCTCGGGCGCCAGCTCGTTGGCAAAGCCGACGGCTTCCTCCATGGTGGAGCAGACCAGAATGGCCCCGAAGTTGGACAGAGATTCCAGAATGATATCCTTTCTGGAAAGCGTCTGCACCTGGCGTTCCAGCTCCGCCGCTGTCTCGCGGGCAATGGCTTCGGACGTGGTCAGAAGAATGGCGGAAGCCATCGGATCATGCTCCGCCTGGCTCATGAGGTCGGCGGCCAGATAGCGCGGGTTCGCCGTTTCATCGGCCAGAACGAGAATTTCACTCGGCCCGGCCACCATGTCAATGTCAACCGTGCCGTAAAGCTGCTTTTTGGCTGTGGCAACGTAGATATTGCCGGGGCCGACAATCTTATCCACCTTCGGAATGCTTTCCGTTCCGTAGGCCAGCGCCGCGACGGCATGCGCGCCGCCCACCTGAAGCACACGATCAACGCCCGCCACAAGAGCCGCCGCCATAATGTCGGGGTTCGCCTTGCCGCCCTTCACGGGAGTTGCCATGATCAGCTCGCCCACACCGGCAATTTTCGCCGGGATCGCGTTCATCAGCACGGACGATGGATACGCCGCCGTACCGCCCGGCACATACAGACCGACGCGCGACAGACCGCGAATCCGCTGTCCCATGAGAACGCCGTCCTCCCGCGTCGTGAGCCAGCTCTGCTGCTTCTGCCGCTCGTGGAAGTCGCGGATATTGGCCGCCGCCTTTTTGAGCGACTCCACAAACAGCGGATCCGCTTTTTCCGCCAAAGCTTCCACCTGATCGCGCGGCAGCTCCAAACTCTCCGGCGCGCCGCCGTCAAAGCGGTCGGCGTACATCCGCACAGCGGAATCTCCGTCCCGGCGGACCGTGTCCAGAATTTCCGCGACAGCGTTCTCCACTTTAAGGCCCGCCTCACGGTTTCTCTCCTTCAACAGCTTGACATATTCTCTGGCGGACGCGCCGCCCTCCGTCACAATTTTGATCACCGCGTTGTTCCCTCCCGTTTTCTTGTTTCCTGCTCCATCTGGCTCACCAGTGTTTCAATCTCCTGCTTTCTCAGCTTCAAGCTTGCCACATTCACAATCAGCCGCGCGGAAATGGGGCAAATCTCTTCCACCACTTCAAGACCGTTTTCTTTGAGCGTTGTTCCTGTCTCCACGATATCCACAATCGCGTCCGACAGCCCCAGCAGCGGCGCAAGTTCCACGGAGCCTTCAATTTTAATGATGCTCACATCCATTCCGCGGCTCTCAAAAAATGCGCGGGCGGTGGCGGGATATTTGGTGGCGATGGTACGGGAGGAATAGCCGCTCCAAAAATCCGCCCCTTTGGGGGCGGCCAGCGCGAACCGGCACCGTCCGAAGCCCAGATCCAGCACCTCATAGAAGCTGGATCCGTGCTCCATGATGGTATCCTTTCCCACAACTCCCATATCGCACACGCCATGCTCCACATAGGTAATCACGTCGGCGGCTTTGGCCAGAACCACTTCCAGCCGATCCCCCACGGGAAGGATCAGGCGGCGGCCTTTGTTGTGAACCGCGTCGCAGTCATATCCGATTTTCTCAAACAGGGCCACCGTATCCTTTTCCAGGCGGCCCTTTGTCAGCGCAATGCGCAGCGGCTTCATCTGGCCTCCCCCTTTCCCGTTTCGTCCTCCAGACGGATTTCCCGAACCGTATCGTCCACAACGGCCACACGGGAGATTCCCCCGCGGCGCGCATACGCGATGGTTTCCTCCTCCGTCTCAAACACGGAGGTTTCACAGCTTCCTCCCTGCGCGGCCACGCCGGAGGCAAACAGAAGCGCTTTCATCTCGCAGCCCTCCGGCCCAAACACCAGAACATCCGGCTTCGGGCAGTCCGGCGCGTAGCCCTGCTCCGCCAGCAGCTTCACCACCGCGTCCACATTCACGGAAAAACCAATGGCGGGCATCGGGAGATCGAAGCGGGACAAGAGGTTATCGTACCGCCCGCCCAACAGGATCGCGTCTCCGCAGTCCTGCGCGTAGGCGCTGAACACCACGCCGGTATAGTAATCGTTGCGTTGCACCAGCCCCAGATCCACCATCAGCCGATCGCCCAGATCGAGCTGCACCAGACTGCGGTACAGGGAATGGAGATATTCCAGCATGGAGGCCGCTTCCTCGCTCCCGCACAGCGGAGCCGCTTCGGCAAAAACCTCCTCCCCGCCGAACAGACGGGGCAAACGGCGCATCGCCGCCACGGAGCGGGTCTGTTCCAGACCATCCAGCAGCGTATTCAGCGCGGCATAATTTTTCGCCTCGATGGTGGAACGGATGTCCTCGCGCTGCTCCGGAGAAATCGGAAGCTGTGCGGCAATCGCGCGGAAAAAGCCCGCGTGTCCCAGTTCCAGACGAAAGTCCGGCGTGCAGTGGGAGAGCGCTTCCACCGCCGTGGCAATGGCTTCGAGATCCGCCCGTTTTCCCGACGCACCCAGCAGCTCCACGCCCGATTGCAGCACCTCGTCGCTGCGGCCCGTCAGATTCGGATTGTTGCGGTAAATGCGCTGCGTGTAATACAGGCGCAGCGGCTTTTCCTCGTTTTGCAGGCGGGTTGCCGCCAGACGCGCGATCGGCATGGTGGAGTCCGGGCGCATCACAACAAGGCGGCCGCGCCGGTCCGACATTTTATACATGATCTCCGGAGCGATTCCGGAGGTTTCCGGATCGAACACATCCATAAATTCCATCGCGGGGGTGACAACCTCATGGAAGCCGCGGGACACAAAGACACGGCTCAGCTTCTGCTCCACCATGCGATTGATCAGACACTCTTCAAAGAGAAGATCCTTTGTCCCTTCCGGCGTTACTTTGCTGTATTTTTTCATCTTCTGTACGCTCCGTCCCTTTCGGGAACGGCCTTTCGCTTTAGTTCGCTAATATAATATCATGATGAATCATCCGCGTCAAGGGATAATTTCCACATACTTTTGCTGGATGAACTCAAGAAAAATGGGAAACCGCCCTGTGTGGTTTCCCATTGTCTTTCTGTCAGAACAGCGTCATCTGCGAGCTTTGGGGAAGATCCTTCAAGGCTCCCGCCTCGCTCAGCATCTCAATCACCGATTTTGACACCTTGGAGCGGGCCTGCAAGTCGTCCACCGAAATGTACGCGCCCTGCTGCCCCGCCTCATAGAGACTGTTTGCCGCGGCTTCCCCCACGCCGCCAAGGGAGGCAAACGGCAGACGCACCTTGCCGTCCTCAACCAGATATTTTTTCGCGTGGGAACGGTAGAGGTCAACCGGCAGCACCTGAATACCGCGCGCCAGCATTTCATTGACGATTTGGAGCGTCGCAAACGCGTCCTCCTCCTTCTTGCTGGCTTCCTTGCCCTTCATGGTGATCTCGTTCATCCGGCGGCGGACGGCTTCGCGCCCCTGTGCCACCAGAATCCCGTCAAAGTCCTCGCCGCGCACCGTAAAGTAGGCGGCGTAGTATTCGACCGGGCGGTGCACCTTGTACCAGCCCAGACGCAGGGCGGAAATCATATATGCCGCCGCGTGCGCCTTCGGGAACATGTACTTGATTTTCAAGCACGACTCGATGTACCACTCCGGCACACCGTGGTCGCGCATTGCCTGCTTGTGTTCATCCGTCAACAAAGAGGGGGCTTTTCCCTTTCGGGTGATCTCCATGATCTTGAACGCCATCTTCGGCTCCAATCCTTTGAGCAGCAGGTACGTCATGATGCTGTCACGCGTACCGATCACCTCTGAGATGGTGCAGGTGCCGTTCTTGATCAGATCCTGCGCGTTGCCGAGCCACACGTCCGTGCCATGGGACAGGCCGGAGATCTGGAGAAAGTCCGAGAAGGTATGCGGCTGGGAATCCATGAGCATCTGACGGACAAAGGGCGTGCCCAGCTCCGGCAGAGAGAAGGTACCCGTCTGCGAATCAATGTCCTCCGGCGTAACGCCGAGCGGCTCTGTGGAATGGAACAGCGCCATCACCTCAGGATCGCTCATGGAGACCTTCATCACCGGAATGCCGGTATATTCCTCCAGATAGTGATAGATGGTCGGCACGTCGTGTCCAAGTTCATCCAGTTTACAGATGGTGTCGTGGATGGAATGGAAATCGAAGTGCGTGGTGATGTTATCCGAATTCTGATCGTTGGCGGGGTGCTGAACGGGGCAAAAATCGTAAATCTCATAGCCCTTCGGCACCACGACCATGCCGCCCGGATGCTGTCCCGTGGTGCGCTTGATACCGGTACAGCCGATGGACAAACGCATCTCCTCGGCCCGGTGGCAGGTCAGGCCCTTTTCCTCCTGATACTTCTTCACAAAACCAACCGCCGTCTTATCGGCCACCGTGGCGATGGTTCCGGCCTTGAACACATGGTCCTTACCGAACAGCGTTTCCGTGTAGCGGTGCGCGCCGCTCTGGTATTCACCGGAGAAGTTCAGGTCGATATCCGGCGTTTTGTCGCCGTCGAATCCCAGGAACGTTTCAAACGGGATGTTATGGCCGTCCCGATCGTAATCCGAGCCGCATTTCGGGCATTTCTTCGGCGGCAGATCGAAGCCCGATCCATAGCTGCCGTCGAGAATGAATTCGCTGTTTTTGCAGTTCGGGCAGATATAATGCGGTTCCAGCGGGTTAACCTCGGAAATACCCGACATACTCGCCACGAACGACGAACCAACCGATCCACGCGAACCAACAAGATAGCCGTGCTCCTCACTGTTCGCCACCAGCTTCTGCGCCGTCATGTACAGCACGGAGAAACCATGCTTGTTGATGGAGCCCAGCTCACGCTCCAAACGCTTGCGCACAAGCTCCGGCATGGGATCGCCGTAAATCTCCTTCGCACGCTTCCAGCAAATGGAATTCAGCTGTTCCTCCGCCCCATCGATGAAGGGCGGGAACACGCCGTCCGGGATTGGGCGAATCTCTTCCACCATATCCGCAATGAGATTGGAATTCTTGACGACGATCTCATACGCCTTTTCCTCGCCCAGATAGGCGAATTCCTGGAGCATTTCCGGGGTGGTGCGGAAATAGAGCGGAGCCTGGTTGTCCGCGTCGTCATAGCCCTGGCCCGCCATGAGGATCCGGCGGAAATCCGCGTCCTTCGGATCCATGAAATGCACGTCGCACGTCGCCACGACCGGCTTGTTCAGCTTTTCGCCCAGGCGCACAATGGTGCGGTTGAAGTCCTTCAAACGCTCCTCGTCCGGCACCATGCCCTGCCGCACCATAAACTCGTTGTTGCCCAGCGGCTGGATTTCCAGGTAATCGTAAAATTCCGCGATCCGGCACAGCTCATCCCAGGGCGCGCCGTTGAACACAGCCCGGTACAGCTCGCCCGCCTCGCAGGCGCTGCCGAGGATCAGCCCTTCGCGGTACTGCATCAGCACGCTTTTGGGGATACGAGGCTTTTTAAAGAAGTAATCCAGATGCGACATCGAAATCAGCTTATACAGATTTTTCAGGCCAGTCTGGTTGCGCACCAGGATAATCTGGTGATACGGTTTGAGCTTCTTCCAGTCCCCGCCCGTCAGCGAGGTGTTGATCTGCTGCACCGTCTCCGCCCCGGTATCCTCATGGAGACGCTGCAAAAGGGCGGCGAAAATCCCACCAAGCACGGCCGCGTCATCGTTCGCGCGGTGATGGTTGAACGGAGCCAGCTTCAAATAGTTGGCCACCGTATCCAGCTTATGATTTTTCAGATCTTTGAGAAGGGAACGGCACATCGGCAGGGTGTCGATATAAGTATAGGGGAATTCCATCTCACAGCGCCGGGCGGCGGCGCGCAGGAACGAGGTATCAAACTCCGCGTTGTGCGCGACCAGGATCGCCGCGTCGCTGCCGCAGAAGCGGAAAAACGCTTCCAAAGCTTCCCGCTCGGAGGGCGCATCCCTCACCATCTCGTTGGTGATGCCCGTCAGCTCGGTGATTTTAGGAGGAATCGGCTTTTCCGGGTTCACAAAGGTGTCGAACGTCTCCACGATCTCCCCGTTACGCAAACGCACCGCGCCGATCTCGGTGATGCGCTCCTGATTCGGGCTCAAACCCGTTGTCTCAATATCGAAGGAGATGAACTCCCCGCTGAACGGAGCGTCCGAGTCTCCCTTGACGGCGGGAACCATATCATTGATGAAATACGATTCCACACCATAGATCACCTTGATGTGGCCGCCCTTGCTGTTGACCTTCGCCGCCGCGTTCATCGCATCCGGGTACGCCTGCGCCACACCGTGGTCCGTGATAGCGATCGCGGGATGGCCCCACTTTGCCGCGCGGGCAATCAGCTCGCCCACACCCGTCACGCCGTCCATGCTCGACATATTGGTGTGCAGGTGCAGCTCCACCCGCTTGACGGGCGCGTCATCGACCACCTTGGCCTGCTCCACCGTGGCCACGGCCCGCGGACGCAGGACGATCTCGTGATCGTATTTGTCGTATTCGACCTCGCCGCGCACCACGATGCTCGTTCCGTTGGACAGCTCGTCGAGAGCCCGGCACTGCTTGGCGTCCTGCAAAATTTTGAGCGTGATCGATCCGGTGTAGTCCGTAATATTGATGGAGTATATCTTCCGGCTCTGATCGCGGGTCATCCGCGTTTCCATCGAAAAGATCTCGCCCCAGACAGCCACGCTGCCCGCGTCGGGCGTAATCTTCGCAATCTGCATCAGGCGGACGCGCCCCATGCGGCCATGGATCTCCTTCATCGTCTCCGGCAGAATGGCCGGAAGCATGGTCGCGCCGCTGCGGATGTTCACCACGGGCGGCACGCGCTCGCCCCATGTCTCCGCGGAACCGCCCGTACCGACACGCGGCGTTTGGTTTGCCGCCTGACGCGCCGCCACCTTTTTTTCGTGGGGCGACTGACGGTTCATGGTGCTCTCATACTGCGAAACCGCTTCCACCACCGCTTCACGCCGCAGGCGCTCTTCCGTCTGCCGCTGGCGTTCCAGATAGGCGCTGCTGTCCACATCCACCTCGGTAACGCCGTCAAAATCCACGGCGACAGTCAGCCCGAATTCCTCGGAAATGATCCGGCTCATCAAGCGATCCGCGCGCCGCTGGCGCATCAGCTCCGCTCCGCCGTGGGCCAGCGTGACGATAATCTTCCCCTCCTCCAAACGCGCCTGCGCGTCGGAAAAGGTTCCGTTGATGCTCGCGTCCCGCCGCTTCATCTCCAGCACCAGGCTCGGAAGATATTCCGCGCAGAACGCTTCCGGCGGAAACTTCGGACGAAGGCTGGCCCGCGTCAGCTGGAGCCCCGGCGAAAGGGCGACTCTTTTTTCCGCCTCATACAGCGCTTCCCTTTCCACCAGGGAGGGAAACTGCACCGCCGCCGCCACACAACGATTTATGGAATCCACCTGCATCGTCTCGATCACGCCCTGCGCGATCGTTTCCGGCAGCCCCTCAAAATTGATAAAAGGACGAAAAAACTCTCCAAAGGTCTTATCCATTCCTGCTTTCTTCACCCTCAACCATTCTCAAAAACAGGGCGCCGGACAAAAGTCCGGAGCCCAGTTGTTCATAACAATTCGATTTCCTTCATCAGCTCGTCCACCAGGCGATCCTCCGGCACCTTGCGCAGAATCTCCCCCTTGCGGAACACCAGTCCCTCGCCCTTGCCGCCGGCAATGCCCACGTCGGCTTCTCTGGCTTCGCCGGGGCCGTTGACCACGCACCCCATCACGGCAACCTTGATATCCTTGGTACAGGAGGCCAGCCGGGCTTCCACCTCATTGGCGATGGAAATAAGATCAATCCGCGTCCGCCCGCATGTCGGACACGAGACCAGCTGCGGGCCGCGCCGCAGACCGAGCGCGCGCAGAATATCCTGCCCCGCCCGCACCTCCCGGACCGGATCCGCCGTGAGGGAAACGCGGATGGTATCTCCAATTCCTCTTTGCAGCAGAGAACCGATCCCGATGGAGGATTTAATCAGACCCATTCGCTCCGTGCCCGCCTCGGTAACGCCGAGATGCAGCGGATAATCACAGCGGGCCGCGCAAAGCTCGTAAGCGCGGATCGTGGAATCCACCGTGGAGGATTTGAGCGACAAAACGATATCGGTAAAATCGAAGCGCTCCAGCAGCGAAGCGTGATACAGCGCGCTCTCCACAAGCGCTTCCGGCGTAGGCCCGCCGTGTTTGGCGAGGATTTCTCGCTCCACCGAGCCGGAATTCACGCCGACGCGGATCGGAATCCCTCGGGCGCGGCAGGCATCCGCCACCGCCTTCACGCGGCTGTCGTCCCCGATGTTGCCAGGATTGATGCGGATCTTGTCCACACCGGCCGCAGCGGATTCCAGCGCCAGACGGTAATCAAAATGAATGTCCGCGACAATCGGAACACGGACCGCCTCTTTGAGCGCGGCGATCAGCCGGACCGCGTCGCGATCCGGCACAGCGGCACGGATCAGCTCACAGCCCGCCGCTTCCAGCGCTTTCGCCTGGCGAACGCTTCCCTCCAAATCGGTGGAGGGAACGTTCAGCATGGACTGCACGGTCACAGGCGCGCCGCCGCCAATCAGGACGTTTCCCGCTTTCACTTGTCTGCTCATGTTGTCACGCTCCCAACCCCTGCCCTGTGAACAGGCGCAGGATATCGCTGAATGTCACCAGCACCATCACAGCCATCAGGAAAATAAAGCCCGCCGCTGTGACGATCCCTTCAAACCGGCGCGGAATCGGACGGCGCACCACCGCTTCAATGATCAGGAACAGAAGCCGCCCGCCGTCCAGGGCCGGAATCGGCAGAAGGTTCATGATGCCGAGGTTCACGGTAATGACCATGATGATATACACAATATTGTTCAAAGCCCCGGCAAAGCCGTTGCTTTCCAGACCGGCGGACGCGGCCTGTGTGATGGCCGACGCCGTACCGACAGGACCTGCCAGATCGTTGAGTCCGAACTGCCCCGTCACCAGCATGAACAGGCTCTGCCAGACCAAGCGGACGATCGAGATGGTATCCTCCGCCGCTTTTTGCAGAACGGTTCCGAAGGTTTTGGGAATGGCCATCACCTTGAAATCAAAGATGATGCTCTTTGTCCCGTCCTCCGCCTGCACCGTGTTGATCTTCACATCCGGGAAATGCAGCGTCTGCCCCTCCCGGTCGACGGTGAAATCCGCCAGCACTTCCGATCCGCTTGTGTCCAGAATCGCCAGCGCAAACTGGAGATCGCGGTCGGTCCGCACCGTGTAGCCGTCGATGCTGGTGATCACATCCCCCACCTGAATTCCCGCCGCCTGCAAGGCGGAATTCTCCTCAAACCGCGCCACCACATTGGAGCCCATCAAGGGCATTTGCAGCAGCACAATCACCATCAGGATCAGACCGAGGACGATGTTCATCACCGCGCCCATACAGACCACCAGGATGCGTTTCCATACGGGTTTTCTGTTGAAAGCCCTCTCGTCGCTGCTGTCCTCCTGTTCGCCCTCCATGGCGCAATAGCCGCCAATCGGAAGCAAGCGAAGGGAATAAAGCGTATCCCCCTTCTGGAAGCTGACAATTTGAGGGCCCATGCCTACCGCAAACTCATTGACCCGGATTCCGCACAGCTTCGCTGTGAAAAAGTGGCCGAATTCATGAATCGTAATGACAAGGCCGAACAGTAGAACGGCAATGATCACCAGCAGTACTTGTGTGATACCAACCACCTCGTTTCAAATTCAAAGCCCGGCATGGGCCAGGACATAGTCGCGGGCCGCCCGATCGGCCTCGAGAATCGCGTTCAGCGTCACCGTACTTTCCCCCGCCGGCTGAGCCTGCGAGGCCTCCTCCGCCAGCTCCGCAATGCGCAGGAAGGGAAGCTTCCCCTCCAAAAACAGGCTGACCGCCATTTCGTTCGCTCCATTGAGAGCCGCGGGAGCCAGACCGCCGCGCGCAAGCGCCCGTCTGGCCGCTCCCATCGCGGGGAAGGCTTCCTCATCCGGCGGATAGAAGGTAAGCGTCCCCCAATCGGCCAGGCTCAGCCGGCGCACCGGCGACGGAAAGCGATCCGGCCATGTAACGGCATACTGAATGGGAATGCGCATATCCGGCACACCCAGCTGGGCAATCACGGAATTGTCCGCATACTCCACCAGCGAGTGGATCACGCTCTCCCGGTGAATCACCACATCAATTTGAGAGGGAGGCATATGGAACAGCCAGGAGGCTTCCATGATCTCCAAGCCCTTGTTCATCATGGTGGCGGAATCAATGGTAATCTTCGCCCCCATGCTCCAGTTCGGGTGGCGCAGAGCCTGCTCCGGGCCGACGTTTTGCAGCTCCGCTTTTTTCTTGCCGAAGAACGGCCCTCCCGAGGCGGTGAGGATCAGACGGGAAACCGCCTGTTCGCCCGGACTGCCCTGCAAGCACTGGAAAATCGCGGAGTGCTCGCTGTCCACCGGAAAAATCCGCACGCCCTTCTCCGCCGCACGAGTCATCACAAGCGCGCCGCCCGCAACAAGCGTTTCCTTGTTGGCAAGGGCAATATCCTTCCCCGCCTCAATCGCGGCCAGCGTGGGCTCCAGACCCACCATTCCCATCACGGAATTGCAGACCAAATCCGCTTCGGGCAGGGAAGCAGCCTCGCAAAGGCCCTCCATCCCCTCCGCCACGGTGACGTCCAGATCGCGCACGGCAAGGCGAAGCATTTTAGCCGCCTGCGGATCGAAAACGGCCGCAAAACGCGGCCTGCATTCCCGGATCTGTTTTTCCAGCAGGGAGACGTTTCCCCTTGCGGCCAATGCGCAGACAGACAATCCCAGCCCGCGCACGACATCCAGCGTCTGTGTGCCGATGGAGCCGGTGGAGCCCAATATGGAAAGCATCTGTTTCATTTTCACACCAAAGCCCTTCCAAGACGGAACCGAAGCCGTCCCCTGCGGGGCGGCTTCGGCACATCTTTCTTCTAAGGATTCCCTTATCCATCCGATCCTATGTGACGGCACGGAAAATATACCGTTACACCGGAGTAATCGGCAAAACCTGAACGAGAAGCAGAACAAACGGAGCCACGAAAATCACGCTGTCAAAGCGATCCAGAATTCCACCGTGTCCCGGCAGAATATTGCTGAAATCCTTGATATGGCAGCTTCGTTTGATCAGCGAAAAGCTGAGATCGCCCACCACCGAAAGCGCGGAGCCAAACAGACCGATCAGCCCCAGCGTCAGGTAATTGACGGGCACCATACCGCCGTAGGACCAGGAAAACACCAGTCCAAACACCAGCATCGCGGCAATGTTCAGGACAAAGCCGCCTATCAGGCCCTCCACAGTCTTTTTGGGACTGATGGACGGACACAGCTTATGTTTCCCCCACAGACTGCCGGCCGCAAACGCTCCAACGTCCGACACCCAAGCGGCAAACACCGCGATGATCACATAGAACATCCCGTGATTGCCTCCGATCGTGCGGATCGAGAGCAGCGTTTCCAGAGCGGTGGGAATCAAAATGGTCATGCTGTAAATCACACCGGCTTCCCGGAAGGTGACGGTGTCATGATACAGAATCAGAGAACTGAACAGCACAACGGTATACACATAGTAGGCGATCGAGTGCCAGAAGGAACCGGGCAGAAAGGGCGTGACCGCCGCAAACACAAGGCTCGGCGTCAAAAGGACCAGTTTGCGGGCCAGACCAAGCGCCTTCACAATTTCAATCACGGCAAAGACGCTGATCACCGCCACCGCAATGTTCAGCGCCAATGGGAAGATATCGTTGAAGACCACAATCGCCGCGAGAAACAGGATCAGGAAAGATGCGGAAATCACTCTTGATTTCAACAAACTAAACTCCTCCAAAGCGCCGGCTGCGGTTGGCATACTCCCACAAGGCGGCATTCAGATCTTCCGGACGGAAATCCGGCCAAAGGATATCCATGACAACGTATTCCGCGTAAGCGGACTGCCACAGCAGGAAATTGCTGGTGCGATGCTCCCCGCTCGGCCGGATGATCAAATCCGGATCGGGCTGCCCCGCCGTATACAGCGCGGAGGAAATTGTCTCCTCCGTGACCTCCTCCGGAGCCAGGGAACCATCCTTCACCTTCTGCGCCAGAGTGCGGAAGGCATGCGTCAGTTCGGCGCGCCCTCCGTAATTCATGGCAATGTTGAGCACCATCCCCGTGCGCCCCACGGAGATCTCCTCCGTCTCCCGGATCAGCTCCTGAAGCTTTTTCGGGAAAGCCGAAACATCTCCCAAAAACCGCACGGCAATTTCATCGTCACGGAAATCGCGCAGAGCTTCGTCCAGATACTGACGGAACAGCACCATCAGCGCGGAAACCTCCTCCGCGGGGCGCGTCCAGTTTTCCGTGGAAAACGCATAGACGGTCAGATAACGGATGCCGATGGAAGCGCAATAGCGCGTGATTTTTTTAAAGTTGGCCGCCCCCGCGGCATGACCGGCGGAACGGGGCAGCCCGCGGCGCTTGGCCCAGCGTCCGTTGCCATCCATGATAATTCCCAGGTGGACCGGAAGCTTCTGCGGCAGTGTCTCTCCCATAAGCGTTTAAATCTCCATGATTTCTTTCTTTTTCTTTGCTTCGACCGTCTCGATCTCCTTGCAGTATTTATCGGTGAGATCCTGCGTCTTCTTTTCGGCCTGCTTGAGATCGTCCTCCGTCAGCTCGCCGTCCTTTTTCTTCAGCTTGAGCTTATCCATAGCTTCACGGCGGACATTGCGCACCGCCACCTTGGATTCCTCCGCCATCTTGGAGATCTCCTTCGCGAGCTCCTTTCTGCGGTCCTCGGTAAGCTGCGGGAAGGTGATGCGGATGATCTTGCCGTCGCTCTGCGGGTTGATTCCGATATCGGACGTCTGAATCGCCTTCTCAATGGCGCGGCAGACGGAAGCGTCCCAGGGCTGAATGGTCAGCACGCGGGCCTCCGCCACGGAAACGGCCGCAAGCTGGTTAATGGCGGTCGGGGTTCCGTAGTAGTCCACGCGCAGCTTGTCGAGCACGGCGGGGTTCGCGCGTCCGGCACGGATCGCCGCGTAATCCTCCTGCAAAACAGAGATGGTTTTTTTCATATGGTCTTCCGCTTTTTTCAAAATTTCCTGCATGGTTCATGCCTCCTTCACGAGTGTCCCGACGGGTTCGCCGCAAATCGCCTTCACAATGTTGTCGGGATGATCGATGTTAAATACAAGAATCTGGATGCCGTTGTCACGGCAGAGGGTTGCGGCCGTGCCGTCCATCACCTGCAGGTTCTTGTTCAGAACCTCCATAAAGGTGAGGGTATCGTATTTGACCGCATCCGGGTTTTTCTTGGGGTCGCTGTCGTAAACACCGTCGACCATGGTAGCCTTCATGATGATGTCCGCGTCAATTTCCGCCGCACGCAGGGCCGCCGCCGTATCGGTGGAGAAAAACGGATTTCCCGTACCGCAGCCGAACACCACGACCCGGCCCTTTTCCAGATGCCGGACAGCGCGATTGCGGATATACGGCTCCGCGATCTCCTGCATGGAAATCGCCGTCTGCACACGGACGGGAACGCCAAGCTGCTCGAGCGCGTCCGCCACGCCCAGCGCGTTGATGGTGGTAGCGAGCATACCCATATGATCGGCGCGCGTCCGATCCATCTTTCCGCTGCTGCGTCCACGCCAGAAATTACCCCCGCCCACCACGATGGCAACCTCAACGCCCATTTCAACACAGGCCTTGATTGGCTCACAGATGGCGAGCACGGTGTCAAAGTCAATGCCGTGCTTCTCATTGCCCGCGAGCGATTCCCCGCTGAGCTTCAAAAGGACGCGTTTATACTTTGGCTCCAAGATATAACACCCCTGTTTTCCCTTCAAAAACGGATCCTGTCTGTTTTCATTCCGCGAAGGGATATTTTCTTCCGTTTTATTTTACAATAAGCGACTGGTAAAGTAAAGGGGAATCCATCCAATCCTGACAAGATTTATAGTTTAGTCATATTCCAACCCGCGCTATTTCATGCATCTCTCTTTGCTTTTGAACTCTCGGGCCAATCAGACCAGTCCGGCGATGGCGCCAATCAGGTGCACGATAAGGGCGGCAAACCACGCCACGACACACTGGCCGACCATCACGGCGGCGGCCCATTTTCCTCCCAGCTCACGGCGAATCGCGGCAATCGCCGCAACGCAGGGGGTGTACAGCAGGCAGAACACCAGCAGGCAGGCCGCTCCAAGCGGCGAAAGCAGGGCGGAAATTCCTTCTGCCGACGGAATCAGAACGGAAAGGGTGGAAACCACGCTCTCCTTCGCCATAAAGCCCGTAATCAGCGCGGTGGAAACCCGCCAGTCGCCAAAGCCGAGCGGCTGGAAGATCGGAGAGATCCATCCCGCCAACGAAGCCAGAATGCTGTTCTGGGAGTCGGCAACAAGATTGAATTGCAGGTCAAACGTCTGAAGGAACCAAATGACAATTGTCGCGACGAAAATCACGGTAAAGGCACGCTGCAAAAAGTCTTTCGCCTTGTCCCACAGCAGCAGCGCGACATTTTTCGCCCCGGGCATCCGATAATTCGGCAGCTCCATCACAAACGGAACCGGTTCGCCCCGGAACAGGCTCCCTTTCATCAGCAGCGCGGCGAGAATTCCCATGACAATACCGAGGACATACAGGCCAATCATCACAAGGGCGGCCTGGTCCGGGAAAAACGCCGCGGCAAAGAATCCATAGATCGGCAGCTTGGCCGAGCAGCTCATAAAGGGGGTCAGCAGAATGGTCATTTTGCGGTCGCGCTCCGAGGAGAGCGTGCGGCTTGCCATCACGCCCGGAACCGTGCAGCCGAAGCCGATGAGCATCGGCACAATGCTGCGCCCGGAAAGCCCGATTTTGCGCAGAAGCTTATCCATCACAAAGGCAACGCGCGCCATGTACCCGCTGTCCTCCAGCATGGAGAGGAAAAAGAACAGCGTCACGATGATCGGAAGAAAGCTCAGCACACTTCCGACGCCGCTGAATATTCCATCTATCACAAGCGAATGCAGCACCGGATTGATATCCGCCGCCGTCATGGCCGTGTCCACCACTCCGGTCAGCCAGTCGATCCCTATCTCCAGAAGACTGGAAAGCGCTTCCCCGATGACATTGAAGGTCAGCCAGAACACCAGTCCCATGATCGCAAGGAAGGCGGGAATGGCCGTATACTTGCCTGTCAGGATTTTATCCATTTTCCGGCTGCGGGCATGCTCACGGCTCTCTCGTGGCTTAATCACGGCCGCGCCGCACACACGGCGGATAAAACGGAAACGCATATCCGCGATCGCCGCCGCGCAGTCCAGTCCGCGCTCCTTCTCCATTTGCAGAATGATATGGCCGAGCATGTCCTTCTCGTTGTCGTCCAGCTTGAGCTGCTCCAAAATCAGCGGATCGCCCTCGGCCAGCTTGGAGGCGGCAAACCGCACCGGAATTCCCGCGTTCTTGGCGTGGTCCTCGATCAAATGCATGATCGCATGGATGCAGCGGTGCACCGCGCTGCCAATATCGTCCGCGCTGCAAAAATCCACCCGTCCCGGCTTTTCCTGATATTTGGCGACATGGATCGCATGGCTGACCACTTCCCCGATTCCTTCGTTTTTCGCGGCGGAAATCGGGATCACCGGCACACCGAGCAGCCGTTCCATCTCGTTGATCAGGACGGATCCGCCGTTTTCACGCACTTCATCCATCATGTTCAGCGCCACCACCATCGGAACGTCAAGCTCCATGAGCTGGAGCGTCAGATACAGATTGCGTTCGATGTTGGAAGCGTCCACGACATTGATGATTCCCTTCGGCTTCTCCTTGAGCAGGAATTCACGCGTCACAATCTCCTCGCTGCTGTAGGGGGACATGGAATAGATACCGGGCAAGTCCGTGACAAGCGTGTTGGGATGCTCCCGAATCACGCCGTCCTTGCGGTCCACCGTAACGCCGGGGAAATTGCCGACATGCTGATTGGAGCCGGTCAGACGGTTGAACACTGTTGTTTTGCCGCAATTCTGGTTTCCGGCAAGTGCAAAGGTGAGCGTCGTTCCCTCCGGCAGCGGGTTCTCCCCCGCCTTGACGTGATATTTGCCGCCCTCGCCGAAGCCGGGGTGCGGCGTTCCGCGGACAGGCTCGGCCTCTGCTTCCTCCGTTGCCTTATCCATGAGAGAAATCTCAATGTTCTCCGCGTCTGCCAGCCGAAGCGTCAGCTCATACCCATGGATTTTCAATTCCATGGGATCTCCCATCGGAGCCAGCTTCACCATCGTGACCTCGGCTCCCGGGATCAGGCCCATATCGAGAAAATGCTGGCGCAGCGCGCCCTCTCCGCCAACGGTGAGGATTTTCGCTGTCTTCCCCGCTTTCAATTCCTTTAATGTCATCTTTTCCATTCCTCTTCTCTCTCCGGATTTGAGGGAATCCCCCTCAGAAAACCACCTGCATCAGCAGCATATAACATATGGTTCCTCCCGCAATGGAGAGGAGCATTTTTCGTTTCCACAAGTGCAGACAAACAGTAACGGCAATCGCCGCCAACTCCGGCAGGCCATGACTCCCAGCGGAAAAATTTACATCCCGCAGGTAATAGACAATCAGCAGCCCAAACACGGCGCCCGGGAGCGCCTTCCCCAAATAGCGGATATAAGACGGCGTCGGACGCCGATCCGAAAACACCAGAAAAGGAAGAAACCTTGTGGCCATGGTTCCGGCCGCACACAGGGCGATTGTGACAATTTGTTCCAGTGTGGTCATGGCAGGCCGCACCTTCTCTCCATCGGTCTGCGAAGGAAGGTCAGCAGGGCGAGCAGGCACGCCATCGAAGGAAGCAGGAACGAATCCGCACCAAACAAAGCCAGGCAAAGAGCCGAAACGCCAAGCCCCAGCAAAGCGGGGTCGTGATGCTTCTCCCCCAGCCAGTGCTCCAGGAAAATCACGGTGAACATGGCCGTCATCACAAAGCCGATCCCCTCCGTATTGAATTGCAGGAGCGATCCCGCTATTCCGCCGATGGTGGAACCGGACACCCAATACAGATGATTGAGCAGGGTCACAAAGAAATAGAACCATCCTTTGTCCACCCCTTCGGGAACCTCCGCCGTACAGTTGATGGAAAAGGTCTCATCACACAGGCCGAAAATCAGATAAAACTTTTTCCAGCCAAGCCCACGGTATTTTTCCAGCATCGAAATGCCGTAAAACAGATGCCTGGCCTGTAAAATCAGAGCCATCACCAGCGTCTGCACCGGAGCAAACGGGCTGAGAAGCATGGTGACCGCCACAAATTCCAGCGAGCCTCCAAAAATGGTCAGGCTCATGCACAGCGGGTACCAGAAGCTGAACCCGGATACATTCATGTAAATTCCATACGCCATCCCCAGAAACCAGAATCCCGCAAAAATGGGAATGGTATAGGGGAAGGCCGCTTTCAGCGCCTTCGTGCGCACCCCTTTTTCCTTCATGTTTTTCCCTTTCCTTCCGGTATTTTATTGTAGCATTGATCGATTGCGCAGGCAACAGGAGATTTCATACGGGAAGGGAAAAGAAAAGCGCGGCGCGCCTTGCCAAACAGCAGAAACGCACCGCGCATTTTTCAAAATCAGGGGTTTAGCTGCCAAATCGCATAGTTCAGATACCCCGCAAACGCCACCCAGATCAGATAGGGAATCTGCAAAAGTCCGGCAGCGGGGCGGATTCGGTAAAAAACCAGCGTCATGGCCAAAATCAGCAGCCACAGGACCACGAGCCACACCAGGGCAAACAGATAGTTCTGCGCGTTAAAGAAAATCAGGCTCCAGGTAAAGTTCATGGCCAGCTGAGCGATCCAGAGAGCCAGTGCCTGTTTTCTGCGCTCTCCCCCTTCTCCCCACACCAGGGCCATGCCAATTCCCATCAGCACATACAGAATCGTCCATGCAATCGGGAACACAAATCCAGGCGGCGTCAGCGGCGATTTTTTACAGTCTCATACGAGGTCTGCATCGCTTCCCGCGTCAGCCATCCGGACAATGCTCCCGCCGCCAGCGCCGCTGCGGGAAACAAAAGATATCGGGCCCACTTTTTCATGGCGCACCTCCTCTCATCTTCATTAGTATGTCCCGGAAAGGCTGCATCCTGCTCCTCTGTGCCGCTCTGGCCATCTTTCACAGCGATTCCTTTCAGGTGCTCGACGGTATGAATTTTTTCAGCTCCTTCTCCCCTCTGCATCTGCTCTGGATCATTTGGGTGGCAGATATGATTCTGCAAATCGTCCCAATCCGCAACAGAGTACCGCTGGGCTCTCAAAAGCTTTTCGCCAACCGTTTCCAGCCTATCCGGGAAAAAATCAACTATAAGGCGCTGAAGCAGTACATCATCTTTACCACAAAAGCCGCTTACAAGGTCTTCCTGATTTGGTGCGCCTTGATTGCTATGATTGGCGTCTTCTACTATTCCGGCATCCTGTCAAAAATCGCTCTATTCATGATTTCCGTACTGTTTTATGTCTGTGACTTAATCTGCGTTCTGATCTGGTGTCCTTTCCGGTTGATCATGAAAAACCGCTGCTGCACAACGTGCCGGATCTTCAACTGGGATCACCTCATGATGTTTTCTCCTTTGATTTACATGGGCGGTTTTTTTGCCGTTTCCCTTGTGGTGTTATCTATCATGGCATGGCTGGTATGGGAACTGTGCTTCATGATGTACCCGGAACGCTTTTGGGAATATTCCAATGCTGCGCTGCAATGCTCACAATGTACCGACAAGCTCTGCACACAATACTGCCGCAAGCTGCGTACAAACGAAAAGTCCAACTGCTGATAAACCGCATGGACAGTACAGAAATTACAAAAAAAGAAAAATGCCTGTAAACCAGAGATAGCAAGGTTTGCAGGCTTAGGAAGGGAACTGTATGAGATGATCAAAATACTGTTTGTATGTCACGGCAATATCTGTCGATCGCCGATGGCGGAATATCTGATGCGGGACATTGCTGGGCGCGAGGGATACGGTGACCAAATTTTCACCGCATCCGCCGCAACAAGCACGGAAGAAATCGGGAATCCGGTTCATCGGGGAACACAGCAAATTTTGCGCAGGCTCGGCATTTCCTGCGCAGAAAAACACGCCGTGCAGATGACACGGCGCGACTACGAAACATATGACTATCTGATTGGGATGGACGACTGGAATCTGCGCAACATGCGGCGGATCTGCGGCGGCGATCCAGACGGAAAGCTGTTCCGCCTGCTCGATTTCACCGACTCTCCCCGTGAAGTAGCCGATCCCTGGTATACAGGGGATTTTGAAACAACCTACCGCGATATTCAGGAAGGGTGTGAGGGTCTGCTCCATCACCTGAAACAGGAGAAAAAAATATGAATCAACAGGAACAAACGGATTCGGTATTTCAAGAACGGTATCAGCAGTTTTGGGAGGAATTGGGATCAGGCAAAGTGATGGTACTGTCCACTTCCCTAAACGGTATCGTCAGTTCACGGAGCATGAGCATCGTTATTCTGAAAGAAAAACTATTCTTTCAAACAGACTGCACCTTCCGCAAATATCGTCAACTAATGGAAAATCCTCATGCGGCGCTTTGCGCCGGCAACATTCAAATGGAGGGGATCTGCCGCGAAGTCGGAACCCCTCAGGAGAATGAGGAATTTATTCAGGCATTTCAAGCCCATTTTCCAAACTCATTTCAGAGATACTCCATGCTGAAAAAGGAGCGGCTGTTCCTGTTCGAGCCAAAATTCATCCAACGGTGGCTTTATGACAACGGAATTCCCTATGTGGAACAATTTGACATTTACAGCCGACGCTATTCCTTGACTCTCTATAGCGGGGAATAAACTATTTTCCATCAGGTGAAGTTTTTTCTAAAGTCCCCTGCACCTTTCCATAAACTCCTCGTAAGTCATCATGGAATTCAAAACGGGAACCATGGAATTGGCGGAAAGATGCTCCGGCAAACCAACGGAAGCCAAAAAGCGCCGCCGTCTGGCCGCGCTGTCATCACGGCCGGTAAGCCCCGCCTCAAACAGATCCAGCTTTGTGATGGGATGCGAGGACACAGCGCGCGGTTCTTCCCCACACGACACGCCCGCCCGCAGAATCGCTTCTCGAAGGATCTCCACCGGCAGGCCTTCCACGCCCAGCTTTCCCTCGCTGGACGGTTTTTCTTTCCGGCGCTCTTTTCCCAGAATATCCGGAATATAGGCGTGCTTGATTTTGGAAGGATCGATGGCCCCGGTCAAATAGTGGCGGATCTGAAAGCCCGCGCCGTCGCTGTCTGTCAGAACCAGCAATCCTCTGGTATCCGCCATCTTTCGGAGAAACGACAGCTGCTTTTTATCCCGAAAAATCTGAAAACCATGCGTTTCAATAATCAGGCCGTCAATCAGCGAGGAAAGCTTGATCTTGTCATACTTTCCTTCCACGATGACGGCTTCCTTTATTTTGAGTTTTGTCAAGCCATTTTCTCCTTCTGCGCGGCAAGAAGCAGCCGCGCTATCATTTTTTCCATGATAATTCTGCGGCTTCCCCTCGCGCCCTTCAGGGCGGTGTCCGTTTCCAAAAGAACGTCCAGGCTTTCGCGTAAGGCCGACAGAGAAAGGGAGCGCACATCCCGTTCCGCGTTGCGCAAACGGAATTCCTTCCCCTTATAATCGAAATACTGTGCGGGAGTCTGCGCGGACAAGCCGCTCTGAATGGAAGCGCGCACCCGGTAGAGATCCAGATACGAGGAGGACAGCGCGGCCAGAACGTTAACCGGCTCCTCATTCTGATAAAACAAAAGATCCAGAACACGGTATGCCTTATCGTACTCTCCGGCGATAATCGCTTTTCCCAGCGCAAATACGTTGGCTTCCAGATTCTTGGTTACCAGGCGATCGATCAGGGCGGCGGTTATCTCTCCCTTTCCCTGATAGGAGCACAGCTTTTCCAATTCATGATAGAGCGTCCGCAGATCGTTGCCCGCATAGGAAACGATGCGGGAAGCATTGGGGCGGGAAAGATCGCAGCCTCGCTTCGCGGCCGCTGCGCAAAGTGTTTTTTCCAGCTCCGCGCCGGTACGCCGCTCCATCACCGTGCTGACTCCGGCCTGATTGACCGCCGCCGCAAATTTTTTCCATTTGGATGATTTTTTCACATCGACCGCAAGGCCGGGACAGTAAAACAACAGCGAAGTGGAATCCGGAAGATTTTCCAGCAGCTCGTGAAGCTTCCCCAACTCCACCGCTCCGCAGGTCTCCACGTCAAAATCGCTGACCGTCACGCATTTGCGTTCCGCCATGAAGGGAAGCGCTTCCACAGCGTCCGCAATGGTATCCACGGACGTTTCCCGACCGTCAAACCGCTGTACGTTAAAATCCGGAAAAGGAAGATTTCCCGCTTTATCAAGAAATCGTTTGGTGTATTTCTCGATCATAAACTTTTCCGGTCCGTAGAAAAAATAGACTCTGGCAAATTCACCGGAATCCAATTGTTTTTTCAATTCCAATTCCGTATGCTGAGGCATTCAGAGCTCCCTCCTTACCTGTGTTGTGTTTCCTGCACCAACCCGAATCTCAATTGCTCCATCCTCCGTCGCAAGAGGAAGAAAGCTGTAATCCGCACGCCAGACACGGCTGACAGCGTCCTCATCCATACAAAAGATTCCGTACCGCGGCGCGAAATCCGAAAGAGAATCCGGCGTTTCCTCCATCACCAGAATGGTACAGTCCTTCCAGTCCTCCGGCAGCGTATCCTCCCCGGCCCCCTCCGGCCAAAGCAGGATCCGCTCATTCCCGCACAGGATCCGGACAAAATCGCCGCTGCGCTCCACGGAAACCGCACCGTCCCAGAGAAAAACCGTGTACCCTTCTCCATAGCAGACGGTCTCCCCCGCCTTTTCGGAGCCGCTGAGCAGCGTTGCGTTGGCCAGAGATTCCCCTCGGCAGAGAAGAACGCTCGCGGGCTTCTTTTCCAGTGTATGCCCGGCATTGCTCCCCTCTTCAAAGCTTTCGCTCACAAGGGCAAGCAAATCCAGTTCCTTGACGTTCTGCGCATCCAGTTCCCGCAAAAGAGGACTCTGGGAATATCCTCCGCACCCAACAACCGCCGCGCGGCCGTTTCTCGTCAGCACAAGGGAAATCCCGTCGCCGGAGGAAAGCACCGAGCAACAGGTGACATTGCGCAGGGAGAACTGATGCGATACAAGCGTAACCAAAAACAAAATCACACAAAGCAGACCGGTAAGCCGGAGCTTCGGACGGCCTCGCCCAAGCAATACAGCCAATCCCAAAAGAAACAGCGCACATCCCAGCCACAGAAACGCTTCCCTCCCGGAAAAAGAAAAGCTGGCATACGGTAAACCGGAGAGAAAAGCGGCACAGCTTCTGAGATACCGGCAGAGCCAGGAAACGGGAATCGCCGCAATTGAAGCGGCTCCCGGTGCGACGGCTGCCGCTAAAACCGTAAGGAGAGAAAGCTGGAGCAGCAGAGAGGATGGGATCATCATCAGAAGATTGGCGGGCACAGCCGCCGGTGAGATGGTTCCAAACAGAGGAAGGCTCAGCGGAAGCGTAAACAGAAGCGCGCCCAACGTGGAAGCCAAAAGAGCATAGACCGGACGCAGCAGGCGGTGCAGCACACCATCGGAACCGTGCAGCCGCTCCATCGCTTTTTGCAGTCGTCCCGCACAGAGCGCGATTCCAGCGGTAGCAGAGATCGAAAGAAGAAAACCCGCGTCCGCGGCTGCGTACGGATTATGCAGGCAAATCAGCAGCACAGCCAGGCCCAGCGAATTCAAGGTATCCGCTCGCCGGAAACAGCATTCGCCCAGCAGCAAAATCAGACACATGATTCCGCTCCGGCAAACGGAAAACGAGAATCCCGCCGTCGCCATAAACAAAAGGATTCCCGCCGCCACCCCCAGCACGCAGAAAGGACGCGGCAGACGCAGCGCGCGCAGAAGAAGGGTAAGGAGCTGCGTCACCACAGCCAGGTGAAAGCCCGATACCGCCAGAAGATGCGACACACCGGACACGCGGAAATCCTCCTGCACCTCCTCGGACAGCTCATGCTTGTCCCCAAACAGCAAAGCTTTCACGAAAGCGGAATCAGAACGGGAGAAGACGGCATCCGCCGCATCATACAAGCGTTCCTTCCAGGAGAGGATGGAGATCCAGAGGGAATTCTCCCTGCCTGGAACAGAGATAGCCCCTTCCTCCACCGGAAATGCATATAAATAGACTCCATCCGCCGCCAGGGAAGCCCGCTGGCCAAAAGGACCGGTGTTTCCATCCGGAAGAAGCAAGCGCATCACGCCCTCCACACAGTCCCCCGGCCCATCCGCGATAGGCTCCTTCGCGTAAACCAGGATACGGCCGTTTGCGGGAAACGCGTGGTTCTCGATCCGGCGCACTTCCAGCAAATAACAGGTGCGATAGTTTTCGTCATAGGGAAGGTCCACCACAACGCCGCTGATTTCCGCCTCTATCCCGTGAAGATTTTCCACGCAGGCAAGGCGGGAGGATCCCGCGGAAAAGCTGCTGAACGCAAGCGCCGCAGCCAGCATGGAAGCGGAAAGGACCATACCTTTTCGCAGCCGTTTGGAAAGGAAGAAAATGGTGAACAGAATTGACGCGCCGCAAGCCAAATAAGGTGACAGTCTTTCACCAAAGAAAAGAGCGACCGTCAGCGCCAGCAGATACGAAAAACCTACCAGCGCCAGCGGCCGCTTCATCCGGATAAAAAGCCCCCTTTACAGGCTGCCGCCCTCCTATTCTGTTGGCGGCAGCGTCACTTTTCGGGGTTCTTCTGCAAAAACAGAAAAATCAAGCGTTCTCCTCCTTGGTGAACAGCGGGAGAGGCTCAAGGAAAATAATATCGTCCCGATGCATGGCGTCGCCTTCCGCGAGCACGCAGGCCCGCCCGACAATCACGCCGCCAAATTGCAGCACAAGGCTTTCAATGGCCGCAAGGGATTCTCCCGTACTGATCACATCGTCCACGATCAGCACGCGTTTTCCCTTCAAATCCCGATAATCATCTTCCGCGAGGAACAGCTTCTGCACATGATCCGTCGTGATGGATTTGACCTCCACATGGATCGGGTTGCGCATGTACGCTTTCACGCTCTTGCGGGCCACCACATATCGGCGGCATCCCTGCCGGGCCATCTCGTAGGCCAGCGGGATTCCCTTCGTCTCAGCGGTGATGATAACGTCGTGCTCCGGGCATTTTTCCAGCAGCGCCTTGGCCGTATGTTCCGTGATCTCCACGTCACCCAGCATCACAAAGCCCGCGATATCCATGGTATCGCTGATGGGGCAAATCGGAAGCTCCCGGCTGCACCCGGCAATTTCCATATGATAATACTTTCGATCCGTATCGCTCATACAAACTCCTCTTTTCCTGCAAAATGAAGGACGGCATTTCTCAGCCGGGAGGCCACTTCATGGAACGGCCGCCCAACAGATGGACATGCAGATGCTGCACGGTCTGCCCGCCGTCGGCTCCTGTGTTGGCCACCAGACGGAAGCCGCCTTCCAGCCCCAGCTCTTTCGCCAAACGGGCCGCCACCTCAAAGATATGCGCCGCAATGCTGGAATTTTCCTCCGTGATCTCCGCGACGGAAGCAATATGCTCCTTCGGGATGATCAGGACATGGACGGGAGCCTGCGGCTCCAAATCATAGAAAGCAAGAACGCGTTCGTCCTCGTATGCTTTTTTACTGGGGATCTCTCCCGCGGCAATCTTACAAAAGATACAATCGCTCATTTTTCATTCTCACCACTTTCCTTTTGCCGTGCCGAAGCTTCACGCGGACCAATCGCGCACGCATCCCCCGGCAAACCGGTTTGCATGGATTCGCGCGCGATACCGCCCGCACCACGGCTCTACTGCGTTTATTATAGCACATCAAAAGGGGACTGAAAAGAATCTTTTCGTTTCTTTTGCCGAAAGGAAGGGCTTATTTCTTCATCATGTCCGCGACGATCGTTTCCGCCGCGGCAAGCGCTTCGTCCAGCTTGGTCAGATCCTTCGCGCCCGCCATGGCAAAATCGGGCTTTCCGCCGCCGTTGCCGCCGGTGATCTGCGCCACCGCCTTGGCAAGCTGTCCGGCATGCAGACCCTTGGCCTGCGCGCCCTTGCCAACGGTCGCCGCGATGCTGCCCTTTCCGCCGTTGGTGCAGGCGAGAACCGCCGCGATCGCAGAAGCCTGATCACGGATGCGATCGCACATGGTCCGCAGCGCGGCGGGCTCCGTGCCGGAGAAGAGCGCGGTGATTACCTTCACGCCGTTGATCTCCTTCGCCTCGGAGAACAGGCCGTCCATCTGCATGCCTGCGATCCGGCTGTTGAGCGCCTCGATCGCGGAGTCCTTTTCCTTGATCTCGCCCATGAGCTGGGCAGCGCGCACGCTGATGTCGGCGGGATTGTTCAGCTTCATCACCATCGCCGTGCTGCCGATCAGCGCGGTCGCGTCCGTCAGCATTCCCAGAACGCCGAGACCCGTCACGCCCTCGATCCGGCGCACACCGGAAGCCACGGAGGATTCGGACACAATCTTAAAGAGACCGATTTTCGCCGTATTGGAAATATGGGTGCCGCCGCAGAACTCGCGCGAGAAGTCCTCCACGGAAACGACGCGGACAATATCGCCGTACTTTTCCCCGAACAGAGCCATCGCGCCGAGCTTGCGCGCTTCCTCGATCGGCATCTCGCGGCAGCTTACCTCCACGCCCTTGAGGATCTCCTGATTGACCAGCAGCTCCACCTGCGCGATCTCCTCCGGAGTCAGCGCGGAGAAATGCGTGAAGTCAAAGCGGACATGCTTTTCATTGACCAACTGACCGGCCTGCTCAACGTGATCGCCCAGCACACGGCGCAGGGCGGCCTGGAGCAGGTGAGCCGCCGTGTGGTTGCGCATGATGGCGGCGCGGCGCTCCGCGTCCACACTCAGGGAAACCTCTTCCCCGACAGACACGGCTCCCGCCGTCACGGAAATATGGTGGAGATAATTCTTCGCATGGTTCTTGGTGGTGTTGTCCACGGTGAACATCGCGTCCTCGGATTCGCCCGATCCGGTATCACCGATCTGTCCGCCGCCCTCGCCGTAAAACACCGTACGATCGCACACGATCACAGCTTCGTCGCCGGCTGTCACGGAATCCACACGCGCGCCATCCTTCACAATCGCGAGGATCTTCGCGCGGCAGGAAAGCTCCTCATAGCCGAGGAACTCCGTCTCCGGCACGCCGTCGAGCAGATTGCTCTCTCCCAGCCATGCGTCGGCTCCCGCGTTTTTGCGGGCGTTGCGGGCGCGCACCTTCTGCTCCTGGAGCTTCTCGCGGAACGCTTCCTCGTCAATGGTGAATCCGCGCTCAGCGGCAATTTCCTTCGTCAGATCCAGCGGGAAGCCGTAGGTATCGTTCAGACGGAACGCATCCTCGCCGGTCATTACGCTGGTATCCAGGCGATCCAGAATATCGTTGAGCATCTGCATGCCCTGATCGATCGTCTTGGCAAAGCTCTCCTCCTCCACACGGATCAGCTTGAGGATCATGGCGCGCTTTTCATCCAGCTCCGGATACGCGGTCAGGTTCTCATGGATCACGGTCTCGGCCACTTCGGAGAGGAAGGGGCGATCGATGCCGAGGAGACGGCCATGACGGGCGGCACGGCGGAGCAGGCGGCGGAGAACATAGCCGCGTCCCTCGTTGCTCGGCATCACGCCGTCCCCGATCATGAAGGTCGTGGAACGGATATGGTCGGTGATAACGCGCAGGGAAACGTCCTTCTTCTCGTCCTCGCCATAGGTAACACCGGCAATGCGGCAGATATGCTTCATGATATTCTGCACCGTGTCGACGAGGAACAGGTTATCCACGCCCTGCATAATGCAGGCCAGACGCTCCAGGCCCATGCCGGTATCAATGTTCGGGTGCGCCATCGGCGGGTAGTTGCCCTTGCCGTCGCTGTCAAACTGAGAGAACACCACGTTCCAGAATTCCACATAGCGGTCGCAGTCACAGCCGACGCCGCAGGTGGGCTTTCCGCAGCCGTACTGCTCGCCGCGGTCAAAATAGATCTCCGAGCAGGGGCCGCAGGGGCCGGAGCCATGCTCCCAGAAGTTATCCTCCTTGCCCATGCGCACAATGCGGTCCGGGGCAACGCCGACTTCCTTCGTCCAGATCTCGAACGCTTCGTCGTCGTCCTGATAAATCGTCACCCACAGCTTATCCACGGGCATTTCCAGCACCTTCGTGCAGAATTCCCACGCCCAAGCGGTGGCCTCATGCTTGAAATAGTCTCCGAAGGAGAAGTTGCCCAGCATCTCAAAGTAAGTGCCGTGGCGCGCGGTTTTGCCGACATTCTCAATGTCGCCCGTGCGGATGCACTTCTGACAGGTGGTGACGCGCTTGCGGGGCGGCGTGACCTCTCCCGTGAAATACTTCTTCATGGGCGCCATGCCCGAATTGATCAGCAGAAGGCTGTTGTCATCCTTCGGAATGAGCGAAAAGCTCGGCAGGCGCAGATGCCCCTTGCTCTCAAAGAACGACAGATACTTTTCTCTCAGCTCGTTTAATCCTGTCCACTGCATAACTTGACCCGACTCCTTATTTTGAAATCATAATTTGCGGCCCGCGCAAAAAGAAAAGGGCTTCCCCTCCCATATGGGACGGGGAAACCCGTGGTACCACCCAAATTGCGCCGCAGCGCCTCTCTTGCTCCTTAACGCGGAAAACGCCGTACTCCTCGCACGGGGCTCCGGGACGGCCGCTTCCGTACCCTTTCGCAGCCCTCTCGCAGCGTCCCGAAGGACAAGGGCCTCTCTGCGCGAACCGACACGGCGCGTTTCCCTTCAATGCCGGAAGCCTTGCGGACACGGCGCAGCCGTTCCCCAGGCTCCTATGAAACATAAAAATTATAGCCGGATTCTCCCCGGTTGTCAACCGACAAATCTCACAGAATTTCGCCTTTTCGCGCCTTTTGCCATTTCACGGAGAGAGGAACAGCTCCCAAAGACCGTCGGCAATTTCCTGAAACACGGGGCCGCAGGTCGGGCCGCCGCCCGTTCCCGTTTCGGAAAAGACCACAATCACATACTGGGGATCGTCGTACGGGTAAAAGCCCGCGAACCAGGAATGCACCTGCTCCACCCCATTTTCGTCAAAGCGGCCTGTCTGCGCCGTCGCCGTTTTGGCTCCCGCCCCGCCGTGCGCGGGAGAATACTTGGTGCTGGTGCCGTCCTCCACGGACGCACGCATGAAATTTTGCAAAAGGGCGGCGTGGTACGCGCTCAAAACGCGCGTCGGTTCCTGCTCCTCCACGCCCGACACCGTTTGAAGCGAAGCGTCAACCGTCCCCTGCACCAGCGAAGGAGCCGTATATTCCCCGTCGGAAGCGATTGCGTTTACCATCCCCAAAATCTGGAGGGGCGTGGCGGTGAGCTCTCCCTGTCCAAAGGAAAAATTCGCCAGAGCCTGCGGAACCCGCAGAGAGCTTTCCGACGGCAGAATGCCGGAGCTGGAAACGTATCCCGGAGCAAGCTGCGTCCCGGAACCGAAACCGAAGCGTTTTGCCATATTGAGAAACAGGGAGGGATCCACCTGCTGCATCAGATGGACAAAATAAGTGTTGCAGGAATTCGCGATCGCGGACTGCATGTCCTCCACACCGTGGGATTCCTCATTGTAGCAATGAAAATCGCCGCCGGAAACCGTGATGCTGCCGGTACATTCATAGGAAACGTCCGGCGTCAGACCGGACTCCAGCGCGGCGGCAGCTGAAACCAGCTTGAACACGGAACCGACGCTATACGGGGCCAGACAGCGGTTCATCAGCGGGGAATCCTCGTCCTCCAAAAGCTGGGCCACCTCGTTCGGATCAAACGTGGGCAGGCTGACCATGGCGCGGATTTTGCAGGACGGCACCTCCGCCACGAGAACGGCTCCCTTTGTCAGCGATTTTTCCGCCGCCTGCTCCGCCAGCTCCTGAATCCGCTTATCCAGCGTCAGCACCAGCCCGCCCTTTCCGAGATACGTCGTATCGGTCACAGTGGGCGTTTCCCCCGCCAGCGCACGATGCAGCGCATCCACCTGATACAAGACGGAGATCTCCCCCTTTTGCTCCGACAAAAATGTATCGTACGCCTTTTCCATGCCCGCCACGCCATGCCCGGAGCCGTCAAGGTATCCGATCGCATGGACAGCCAGCTGGGAATCCCCGTACCGCTCCGGGATCTGGAAGGTCAAAATCCCGTCCCCGGACACGTTCGACGGAAGGGACAGGGCAAACGGCGTACCGTTTTGCAGAAGGGAGGAAATTTCCGCGACGCCCTCGCTCCCCATCGCGCGGCTGAGATCGGAAGCGGTCTGAACGCCGGGAGCCACCGCGGCCACCCAGCGCTCCTGCTCTCCGGTGAGCGCAAGCAGATTGCAGTCGTAAATCGTCCCGCGCGTCTCGTTCACCGTCAATCGGTAGCTGCTCTGCCGCTGCGCCGTCTCCGCGAGAGATTCGCCCAGCGAAAGCGTATAAACGCTCAAAATACAAATCAGAAGCCCCAGCATTACCATTCCAAAAAATCCTGCCACCCGCCGTTCCACGGTTCATCCCCCTTTCAGACGCGAAAAAGGGGACGCGGCGCGCCCCCTTTTCTCTCGCCCGGATAATAGGAGTTTCCCCTCGCGGACGGTTTTTATTCTGTTTTCCCTTCCGATGGCGACCACTTTCGCAGAATCGCACCGGGAGAAACGGGCGCGTCCGAACGCAGACGCACACGCATGGCCGGATGCGGCGCGGATTCCAGCGGCTCCCCGTCCTCGTTGAAGATCGCGTCAAGGGAAACCTCGTAGGGACGGCGGCCCGGTTCCAGCACGTCGGCCACGTCGCCGCGGAAGAATCGGTTTTTCTGCGTCAGAAGAAGATCACTCCCCTGCCGCCCATCACAGACGGCAATGACCTCACAGTCGCGCACATAACCGCCGTGCACCGTCTCCTGCCCCGGCTCCGAACCGAAATAAAAGCCGGTGCTGTACGGCCGGTGGCTGATCGCCTCCGTCTCCCGCACAATCCATGCGGGAACCGGCTCGCCCGGATGGTCAAAGCACCAGTCAACCGCCTGCCGGTAGGCATGTGTAATGACCGAAACATAGTAAGCGGACTTTGCCCTTCCCTCAATTTTCAGGCTGGTCACTCCAGCGTTCACCAGCTCGGGAATATGCTCGATCATACACATATCCCGCGAATTGAGAATATACGAGCCCTCGCCCGCCGTTTCGATCTCCATATACTGGCCGGGCCGCTTTTCCTCCACCAGCGCATATTTCCAGCGGCAGGGCTGGGCGCAGTCGCCGCGGTTCGCGTCGCGGCCGGTCAGGTAGTTCGAGAGCAGACAGCGCCCGGAAAAGCTCATGCACATGGCCCCATGCACAAAGGCTTCGATCTCCAGCTCCGGCGGCGTGCGCCCCCGCAGAACGGCAATTTCCGCAAGGGAAAGCTCCCGCGCGAGAACGACACGGGAAGCGCCAAGCCGGTGCAAAGCGTTTGCGGCGGCGTAATTGGCCACCCCGGCCTGCGTGGAAATGTGCAGCTCAACCTTCGGCGCATACTCTCTGGCAAGTTCCAGCACGCCGAGATCCGTGAGAATAAACGCGTCCACCCCGACCTCCTGCGCGTGCGCAAGAAAGGCGGGCAGGCGTTCCAGCTCGTCGCTGCGGGGAATGGTGTTGCACGTCAGATAGACGCGCACTCCCTGCGCGTGAGCAAGCGAGACAGCCTCCCTCAATTCTTCGGGGGTAAAGTTGGCCGGAGCCGAGCGCATCCCAAATTCCGAACCGGCCAGATAAACAGCGTCCGCGCCGAAGCGCAGGGCAGCCCGCAGGCGATCCATATCGCCCGCGGGAGCCAAAACCTCCGGTTTTTTCATCAGCGCAGCCCTGCCTTCACAAGATTCTGCTCATGCTCGGAGGAGGTTCTGGCGTAATAAGCGTTGCCCTCCGCGTCGTGGCAGAAGTAGTAATAATTTGTGCTCTCCGGATTCAGCGCGGCTTTCACCGCGTCCAGGCCGGGATTGCAGATCGGCCCCGCGGGCAGCCCGCCGAGATTGTAGGTGTTGTAGGTGCTGACAAAGGTTTCCCGCTGATCTTCCGGCACCTGCTCCTTTGTGCGGTACGGATAGTACATGGTGGAATCGCAGTCCAGTGTGTAGATGTCGTACTGCGCGCCGTTTTCGAGACGGTTGTGCAGGACGGAGGAAACCAGATACATATCGTCGGCGTCCGCCGCCTCCATCTGAATGATGGAAGCCAGGGTAAGCACCTCATCCATCGACATACCGGAGTTTGCAATCTGTTCCTGAAGCTCCTCGTCCATCAGCTTTTTGTTCGCATTGTTGACAAGCTTCATCAGCACGGAGGAGATGTCGTCATTCTGATAAAAATCGTAAGTATCCGGGAACAGATATCCCTCCAGATGATAGTACCGCTGGCCCCTGTCCTCGATCGCGCCGAGCACGTCATAGCTTTCGTCCAGCTCCGTGGTATTGCAGGCCTCCATAAAGTCGTTGGCCGAGCAGACTCCGTTCTGTTCCAGAAGAGCGGCCAGCTCCACAATACTGGTTCCTTCGGGAATCATCACGCGAACCGTGTCCAGACGGTTGGAGGAACGCTGCAAGGTATTGATGATGGCCTGATAATCCATCGAGGTATCCAGCTGGAAGGTTCCGTTGCTGTAATACTCGCTGGAATTGGTGAAGCGGGCATACAGCTTGAAAAAGAACTTTTCCCGGATAATCCCCTTTTCTTCCAGAATATCGGCCACCTGATCCGTTGTCGGATCGACCGGCAGATCCACAGTCACGTCAATGGCTTCGCGGCCGGTGGCCAGCATGTCATTGATACCGTTCACCGCGTACTGTCCGGCCACCAGAGAAACCAGAACCACCACGACCAGCCAGACCAGACGGAAAAAGAGACGGTTTCCTCTTCGCTTCTGACGGTTTCTCGCGTTATGTGCCAGCTCCGCGCGCTTTTTGGCCTGTTTTTCGCCGCGCGCGGCCTGTACGGACTGCTGCTGCGCGACAGAGGGATCGCTGTAGCTGCTGATGGAGGAGGACTCCTCGTAATCCTGTGTATTGTCATACTCCTCGTCTGCAATATTCAGCGAAAAGCCGCTGACCCTTTTTTCCCGCAGGCGGCGGCTGAGTTCTTCCTCTGAGGGATGCAGGTTATGATTGTTTTCGTTCATGCTTTCTGTTTCCTCCGTTTCCCGGATGCGGACGAACTGCCGGTTTGGAAATATTGCGGATGCAGCGCTCCGTGACGAGGATATCCACCGGACGGTCAAAATAGCCGTGCGGAAGCATCCGGCGTACACAGCCGCTGTAGCAGGCTCCCACCGTCACGCCGCGAAAGCGCGAAAGGAAGCGGTCGTAGTAGCCCTTTCCGTAGCCGAGCCGGTAGCCCTCGGAATCAAAACTGAGCCCCGGCACCACACACAGGCCGCCCGTATCCTCCTGCACCAGCCGGGAACGGCCTGGCACCGGTTCAAGCACCCCGAAGGCTCCGGGTTCCAGCTCTTCCAGCGAGCGAATCTCATAGAATTCCATCTCCCGGGTACCGGGCACACAGCGCGGCACCGCGACATGCTTTTCGTCCGCGAGAGCGCGGCGGATCAAAGCGATGGTGTCCACCTCGATCGGCTTGCTCACATAAGTATAAATCCACCGGGCCTGCGCATACTCGCGCAGGGAGGTCAGGCGGCGGAAAATGGACGCATCCGCCTTCTTTTTCCTGTTCTCCTCCATGCTTTCCCGAAAGGAGCGGCTGTGCAGGCGCAGGGAATTTTTCAGTTCCTTGATGTTGACGTTCCTGGTACGCATGGGCTCACCCATCCTTGCGCAGTGTTTCGGAAAACAGGCTCACAGCCCCGGGACGCACATCGCCGCCCCAATTTTCCGGGCCTTTTCTTCGCCGCACAGGAGTTCGCCCAGGCGAAGGGCAAAGGCCATTGCGGCTCCCGCGCCGCGTCCGGTGACAAAATGCCCGCTGACCTCCACCGGCTCTCCCGTTGTCCTGGCTCCCTTGAGCTCCTGCTCGAAGCCGGGATAGCAGGTCGCGGTGTGTCCTTCCAGAAGGCCGAGATGCCCCAGCACGGAGGGAGCGGCACAGATCGCGGCCACCCAGGCGCCGTCCTGCGCCGCGGCTTCCACTGCCGCGCGCACCACAGGAGATTTTTCCAGATTGAGCGTGCCGGGCATGCCGCCGGGCAGGATCACCATCTCCACCCCATCCGTCACGACGTCCTTTTCCTCCAGATCCGCCGTCACAGAAACGCCATGGGAACCGGTGATCACCCGGCCGCCAACGCCGACGGTTTTGACCTCGCAGCCCAGACGGCGCAGAACGTCCACGGGCGTGAGAGCCTCGACCTCTTCAAATCCGTTTGCCAAAAACACATAAATCATCTGAAAAAACCTCCTTTGTGATAAAACCTTTTAATCCAGAGACAGTCCCAGATAGGGCGGACAATCCGCGAGAAGCGCGGGAAGCTCACAGCCGGAAAGAGGCTTGAGCATACCGAAAGGCCGCTCCTCGCATGGGACGTCCGAAAAAAGGGGAGCTCCCCCGGCCGGAAGGCGGAACGCATACGTTTCGGCGGGAGCGTCGCGCAGAAGAAGCCCGAACAGCTCCGCCCGCGTCTGCGGAGAAACCGCCCACTCCGTCACCTCACAGCAGGCTCCGTCCCCCGCACAGAGCGCGTAGGAAAGCGTCTCTCCCTCTCCCGCAATCAAAAGCTTTCCGCCATACAGACGGGCGCTCTCCGCCGCGTAGAAAAACGCGTCCGGCCCCCACAGAACGGAGCCTGGCCTTGTTTGCAGCCAGCGATCCCGGCGGCGGCACAATTCCCGCCAGGACGCGAGACGGCGTCCCGCGAAGGGAACGGTGCAGGCGGCGCGCAATTGATCCGCTGTCACCGTCTGCCGCGTCACCCGGTAATACGGGCGGTATCCCGCTTTTTCATACAGCGGGATCAAGCCGTCGTGGGCGGGCAGAACCGCCGAATAGGACTGCCCCCGCTCCATGCCGCGCATCGCGGCGCAGGCCAGCAGCGAAGAGATAAATCCGCGTCCGCGGAACTCGGGAAAGGTCGCGGCGGCGTAAATATAATGCGCGTTTGCCGTTCCTCCGTCCGCAAGCTGCACACGGCACGGAAGCAGATGCACCATCGAAGCCAGACGGTCTCCCTGGGTGTAGACCAGGCAGTTTTCCGGACGGTACAGCGTGCGCAGATAGAAATTGACCGGGCGGGCGGGTTCCTGAAAGCACGTCTGCCACAGCTCCCGAAGCTGCCGTTCCATCCCGGGCCGGGCGGGGCCTATCACAGCGTCTCCCCCTTGGGAACCGCCATATATTTTTCCAGCAGGATAGCGGGCTGGTAGGAAAGCTTTGCCTTGCGAAGTCCCTCGATCCCCATATCCTCCTCCCGGTTGATATATTCATATCCGGAAAGGGCGTTGGCCGCAAATTCGTGATTGATAGCCGCGTAAAGACCGTTGTAGCCGTCGACCGCCTTTTCAAAATGAATCACAAAGCAGCGGGGATTGATCTCCTCTCCGACGGTAAAGGCCACAGGCTTGCCCTCGATGCGGATCAGGCCGCCCTTCATGCCAAGCGGTTCAAAGCCATGAAGCGCCGCCGCCACGGCGCAGTTTTCCTCACTGTGACCGTCCTCGCCGCAGCTTCCGTGCTTCAGGCACCACTCATGCGCCACCGCCATGCAGTCCTTGAAATTCTCGCGGGAAACCTCCTCGTACGTCCACTGATAGGAACGGTTGAACTGTGCGAGATGATTCCGCTTGCCGTGCAGCTTGCGTCCCGCCAGCTGAATCAGATCCTCGGAGCGGTACAGGTAGTCGGCGTCGTCGCGCAGGGGAATGTAATCAAACTTCCCCGGGAACAGGCTTTCATATTCCTCAAGCCGCTCCTTTGTCACGCCCCACAGGCGGAACGGAATCCCTCGTTCCTTCGCGTCCTCGATCAGCACTTCCACCGCTTCGCGCAGGTCGCCCGTTCCCTCGGGAACCACATAAGCCCGCAGATCCTTCCCGAATCCGGAGAGCAGAAAATCCTTATAGCGGCAGATCCGGCGGCAATACGTCCAGCGCCAGACATACATCGTACCGAACGCATGCTCGCTGCCAAGACCGCCGGAAGCGGAAAGTATCGGCTGCACCCAGTCACGGTCTTTGAGTTCCGGATAATAGAAATTCAGCATACCATTTGCGGCCTGAGGCCGTCTTCCTCCTTTGCGTCACGTTCCTTTGTTGTTCGTCCTTCGGCCAAGGGCTTCCTCCACACAGGAAAGCACCTCAGCGTGGATCTCCTCCACCGTCTTAGGATTTTGCCCTGCGGCACAGGAAATCATGCGCCAGCCGAAGCGTTCCGCCGTATAAAGAGCGGAAGCACGGCAGGCCTCCAGATACGCCAGACTGCTTTCATGGATATCCTTTTTCTTTTCATCCCCCGCGTACCGGCTGCTCAGCAGGCGCTGCGAGATCTCCACCGGCATATCCAGATACAGCGTGCAGTCCGGCTGGGGAAGCTCCAGCTTTCCATATTCAAAATCACAGATCCAGTCCAGAAACGCCTGCCATTCCTCCCGGGGCAGCTTCGTGAGCTGATACACCATATTGGAGGTGGTATACCGATCCGCGACAACGCATTCGCCGCCGAGCAGAGCTTCCCGCCAATACTTGCGGTAGCTGGCAAAGCGGTCCACCGCGAAAAAGGAGGACGCGGCGTAGGCGTTGACGTCGCCGGGCTTGCTGCCGAACTCGCCGGACAGATACTGCCTGACCAGCGCGGAGGACGGATGCTCGTAATCGGGAAACGACACCAGCCGCGCCGGAATCCCCCGTTCTCGAAGCGAATCCAGCAGCAGCCGCGACTGCGTTCCCTTACCGCTGCCGTCAAGGCCCTCGACTGTGATCAGAAGGCCTCTCATACCTCTCCTCCGAATTTCCGGCGCACCTCGGCGGCCTTCCCGCAGGTCATCTTTCCCTCCGGGCAGGCGCCGCGCAGGCAGGGCGGTCCCGCTTTTTCAAAGATATGGGGAGCCGCTTCACGGACAAGCGCCAACATCTGACAGGCCACGTCCCGGATCTCCCACTGGGCGCGGTTGCAGCAGCGGTGGGAGAAGAAATTGAGCAGGGAACGGGCGTTGAAGGTACACACCATTTTGGTTTCACAGGCATTGGGCAGGACAAAGCGGGCGTCCTCGATCGCGCGCTTCTCCGCGGCGCGATCCGCCTCCTTCTCCGTCTTTCCCTCGCGCAGAAGCTCCTCGCGGTGCTTTTCCTTTAAAAGAGCCGTCAGACGCTCGTAATGCGCCTGATCCTCGCGCATGGCAGCCAGGAACTCCTCCTTTGCCTCCGGGATCGCCTCGATCTCCGGCGGAACGACATACGCAAAGGAATCCTCCGCCACATAGCGCTGGCTCTGCACGCTGTACGACGCGATGCGGTGACGCGTGATCTGCGCCAAAAACGAGCGCGACACTCCCTCAATGCCGAAGGTGAAGCTTGCGTGCTCAATGGGGCTTTCGTGGCCGATTTCCGCCAGCATCTGCACAAAGGAAGAGGTTTTCTCCTCGGTAAGCCCCTCCCGAATCGTCTCGATGGAGGATGGGGAATAGCACAGCTTTGCCGCCGCAGCCACCAGCTTTTCCGGCTCCGGCGTACAAGCCAGAAGCGTTACGGTTGCCATAAAATATCAGAGCCTTTCCTCTCAGGATTCACCGCTTTTCCCCTCTGTCGGTTTCCACGGGAAAAAGCAATATACGGATATAGTATAGCAAAAAAAGCAGGCTCGTTCAAGGAAAATCATTCCAAACCGCGCAGGAGAGCGATTTCCGCCGCATAGCCGGGCAGCTCGTTCGGCGTTTCCAGGCAGAGCGGAAGCCCCCGAAGCTGCGGGTGCCGGACGATTCGGGCAAACGTATCCAGTCCCAAAAATCCCTCCCCTATCTTCTCGTGCCGGTCCTTGTGGCTTCCGAGCGGATTTTTGCTGTCGTTGAGATGGAGGGCGCGCAGACGGGACAATCCGATAACCCGATCAAACTCCCGCAGAACGCCGTCGAGATCGTTCACAATGTCGTAGCCCGCGTCATGGACATGGCAGGTATCCAAACATACGCCGAGATGGTCCCGCAGCTCCACGCGATCCAAAATCGCCCGCAGCTCCTCAAAGCGTCCTCCCACCTCGGTCCCTTTGCCCGCCATGGTTTCCAGGAGCACCGTTGTGTGCTGCTCCGGCGTCAGGATCCGGTTGAGCTGATCCGCAATCAGGCGGATCCCCTCCTCCATTCCCTGTCCTGTATGGCTGCCCGGATGGAAATTGTAGAGCGTACCGGGCAGCGCTTCCAGACGGCGAAGGTCATCCGCCATGGTCTGTTCCGCGAACTCTCTCGTTTCCGGCGTGGAGGAGCAGGCGTTGAGCGTATAGGGCGCGTGCGCCACGATCGCCGAAAAGCCATTGTTTTGCATCAGCTCCCGCAGCGCCAGAGCATCCTCGGGATCCATCTGCTTGGCCCGGCTTCCCCGGGGATTGCGCGTGAAAAACTGAAAGGTGTTCGCCCCGATGGACAGGGCCGTTTTCCCCATCTGTAAAAAGCCCTTGGACGAGGAAAGATGACATCCGAGATACAGCATCAGCCGTTCCCCCTTTCCAAAGCAAGCAGCGCCTGCTTCATCGCAAGCCCGCCCGCGTAGCCGGTCAGCGCCCCGCTGGAGGCAATGGCACGATGGCACGGGATCACGATCCAGATCGGATTGCGGCGGCATGCATCCCCGGCGGCCCGGAACGCCTTGGGACTCCCCGCGCGCTGCGCCAGCCAGGCATAGGATCGCGTTTCTCCGTAAGGAATTTCGAGCAGACCGCGCCAGATGCTCTGCTGAAACGGCGTTCCCTGCGGCAGAAGCGGAAACGGGAACGGAGTCCGCGCGCCGTCAAAATAAGCGTGAAGCCAGCGCACCGTCCCCTCCGACAGCTCCGTCTCCCTCTGCGGCAGATCCGCCGGCGGCTCTCCCAGACACAGAACGGACAGCGCGCCGTTTTGCTCCCCCAGCCACGCTTCGCCAAACGGAGTGGAAAACCGCCGGACGCTCTCGATTGTTTCCTTTTTCCTCATTCTTTTTCAATCCTTTTCTTCAGCAGGGCGATGCGGTTCTCGTGCGCCATGATGGCGTTTTTCACACGCTCCTGGGTATCCTTCGGCTCCGTCTCCTTCCCTTCCTCATACGCCTGGCGAAGACGCTCCAAACGCGTCTCAAATTCCTCCAATTCAATTTGAAGCGGAACCGGCTGGCCGAGCGCGTCGCCATAAACGGCAATCAGCGTTTTTTTCGCTTCAAGATATGATACGGTATCGTTCTCCTTGAGCGCCATGCTTTCCAGGGCTTTGAGCAGAAGGCGTTCCACCGGCTCTCCGCATTGCAGGCCTTTCATCACCTCCACCTGAAGCTGGTTTGCGTGGGCAATTTCACTCTGCCGCTCCTGCGAGATTTCCTGCGCCATGATCGATCAGGCTCCTTCCAGACAAATTCGGCTTATGTTTTCACAGCCTTTTCTTTGAAAATCAGTATACTTTGTTTGCGGATGCCTGTCAAACCGCCTGTAAAACGTTGTCAGAAATTCCTTTTGTTTTGTTCACACCAATTTCACAAATTCGGGGTAGGATAATAGCCACATCAAAGCAAAAGGGTTGTCCGCTCTCGGGCGGAACCCGGAAAAGAGGTTGAATGATGAACAAGATTTTGAGAAAAATGACAGCAGTGCTTCTTCTCTGCGCGATGCTCGCCACGCTGGCTGCCTGTGGAAATACCGACTCGACCAGTTCCACCACGTCCTCCGGGACAAGCGTTTCCTCCACGGCATCCTCCGGCACGGAATCGGAGACGAAGGAGGAGTCTGAGGCGCAGACCCCTTCGGAGACGGCAAGCGAAGCGGTTTCCGAGGCGGCCTCTGAGGCAGCGTCCGAGGCGGCTTCCCAGGCGGCGGAGTCTGCCGAGCCCACCCCCATGGAGCATGTGATGAAGGGTACCATTGAGGACGCCACCATGAACACCTTTGTCCTCAAAACCAACGACGGCTCCATTACCTTCACCATCGGTGAGGATACCAATCTCGACAACATGCCGAACGGCCTGAAAATCGGGGATAAGGTGTCCGTGATGTACACCGGCAACGTCGAGGGAACCGACGGCAGCAAGGTCAACGTAACCCGTGTGAACCCGGTCAAGAATCTCGACTAAGCGTATCTTCCGGCAACAGCAAGAAGGGGCTGCATCCATATGGATGCAGCCCCTTTTAGCGTCCCTGTTGTTCTTATCTGGAGCAGGAAGAACGGCCGGAACAGCCCGAGGAAGTATTCTGATTCGTCTGGCAGCAGGAGCAATGGCTCTCACAGAAGGAATCTCCGGCCTTGGGCGGGAAAAATTCATCGGTCGGGAAATCAATGCGGCTGAACATATCGCAGGGACTGTCGGAGGTGGAGGTGGTGCACTCCTTCTCCGGGATGCAGAAATCGTACGTCGGGATTAGCATCTGCACATTGCGCACAATCTGCACGATGGTGAACAGCCCCACCGCGATATAAATACCGCGGCGGCAGTTGCAGTCGAACCCACCGCCGTACCGGCGGCAGATCCCGTCGGGAATATGGCAGCAGGCGTCGCAGTGCGAGCAGCAGTCCTTCACATAGGCGGCCAGACCGATCGGCTGCGCTACCTGGACGCTGGCCTTGGGCAGCACGCGGCTGCAGGCCGGATCGACCGATTCGCAGGCGTTATCGGAGCTGAAGGACTTCACGTTTCCTTCTCCGCCGTAAAGGATTACCTTCTTATTGAAAATAGCAATGCCGCTTACCACCACGGACGCGGAGGCCGGAGCAGAGCATATGTCCAGGCAGACGTCGAAGAAGAACGTCATGTCGACCGAATAAAAGCCCTTGTTGAACGGCACCGGTTCCAGGTTCAGGTAAACCGTGATCACGTCCACGCTCCGAAGGTGGGCGCTTGTTGCGTTTGCGATCAGCTCGTTTTTGTCCTGTGTGAAGTAGACGCGCAGATCTTCCAGACAGTCTTTATCACTGCAACCTCCCGCGTATCACGTTTGCCGCTTCGCGCTCCAGCTCGCAAAGCCATTCCTCCTGCTTTTCCTCCTGAGCGGGCGGCAATAGCGTCACACAAAACACCGGCCTTCTCCGCCGCTCTTTCTCCCCCTTCGGGTTTCTTTTTCCTTTTTCCGGCTGCATGGATACCGCCTCCTTAAAGATAAAAAGGAAGCCCGTTCCGCCGTATTTCGCATGGCGGTTTTTCTGCGCGCTTCCCACTTATATAAGATAATCGCCGTCCTTTGGTTTTTATGACAGAGCAGAAGCCGCGAAAAAATTTTTTCTTTTCCTGTAACATTCGCTTTTTTCCGCCGGTATTCAAGGCGGGAAACGAAAATATTTCCCTCCGTTTTCTCATACCTATCTTCTGTAAAGGAGGTAGGGAGCTTGAAAACCTGTATGTATCTGCGCAAATCCCGGGCGGAGGATCTGTCCGACACCACCGGAGACACCCTGCGCCGCCACAGGGAAACGCTGGAGGAGACGGCACGTTCGATGCAGCTGACGATCTGCGGCGTTTACGAGGAGGTCGTCAGCGGCGAGGATCTCTACGCGAGACCGGAAATGCTGCGCCTGCTTCGCGACGTAAGAGACGGCGCGTGCGAAGCTGTCCTCTGCATGGACATTGACCGTTTGGGACGCGGCACCATGAGCCAGCAGGGTGTGATCCTGGAAACCTTCAAGGAAGCGGGCGTGCGGATCATCACGCCGCAGAAAACGTATGATCTGCGCGATGAAATGGACGAGGATTACACAGAGCTGCAAACCTTCTTCGCCCGCAAGGAGCTCAAGCTGATCAAGAAACGGATGCGGCGCGGCGTGGAGCGTACCGCCGCTGACGGCGGGTATCTGGCAAACGCCCCCTATGGGTATGAAAAAACCAGGGAAGGCCGTCTGCCGACGCTCAAAATTCAGGAGGACGAGGCCGTCTACGTCCGTCAGATGTTCCTCGCCTATGCAAACGGCGAGGGGGCCCCGGCAATCGCGGCCTTTCTCAATGCCTGCGGCGCACATCCCAGGCGGAGCGAATCCTTCACGCGCGGTGCTGTCATGAACATTCTGCGCAACCCCGTTTACACAGGGACCGTGATTTGGAACCGCCGCCGTTTTCTCCGTTCCGGCGGGCAATCGCCCGGATGCCGGAAAATCGAGAACAGCCGGGAACAATGGGTAATCACGCGGGGAAAACATCCCGCCATCGTCGCGCAGGAGCTGTTTGACCGCGTGCAGGCACGCATGCAGTCCAGAAGCAAGCCGTCCGGCACCGGGCGCGAGCTGGTCAACCCCTTTGCGGGCCTGATCCGATGCGCCAACTGCGGCGGTCTGATGCAGCTTCGCCCCCGCGCCAACCGGCCGGGCGGCTATCTGCTGTGTGAGCGGGCCGGGTGCTGTCCCTCCTGCAATTTCTCCGACGCCGCGGACGCGCTTCGAAACGCTTTACGCCCCCTGCTTCGCCGGATCCCCATCCAGCCCGACACGCCTGATCCCTGCGATCAAAGACGCGAACGCCTTCTGCTGGATGCCGAAAAACGGCTGCGCACGCAGGAAGGACGGCTGTGCACGCTGCTGGAAGCCGGGATTTACTCCCCTGCTCTCTACGAAGAACGCCGCCGCATATTGCTTACTCAGCGGGAAAAACTATCGGAGCAGCTCAGCCGCCTGTCCACCGCGACGGACAACCAGCGGGACGAAAAAACCTTGACGGCGGAGGATGCGCTGAACGGCGCGTCTCCCGCCGAAGAAAACAGGCTTTGGCGTCTTCTGGTCCGCTCCATTCTCTGCCGGAGCGAACGCGGCCCGGACGGAAACCATGTTTGCTTTGAGGTGCAGCTGCGCTGCTCTCCCGACGCGTCACAGCTGTGACAACCGGAAGGTTGCGGTTCACTGCAGCTGTCATACACACGCATCGCATCGATGCAGACCGCTTCCTTAAAGCAATTCGACGAGCAGCCCGTCGAAACAAAACTGGTATCATCCATAGCTGAATCCTCCTAGCATGACACAAATCGGGGGTTAGTACCGCCGGAGCCCACGGCCGCCGGGTCCGCCGCACGTCCCGGGAACGCGCCTTCGGAACCTTTCTGCCCGCACGGCAGGCCGCAGGATTCCGCCGTTACTCTAGTACCAATGTATTTCAAAACCAGAATTTTTGTGCCAAAAACTTCCGTGGATCCGCGATATTCATACCATCGCTTTTTATTTATTTATTTTCATACGAAAGGTAGATTTCCAAATGATGAAAAAGAAACTGATTGCCGCCCTGCTCGTCTGCGCCATGTGCGCTTCCCTGTTCGCCGCCTGCACCAGCAGCGGGGATACGGCATCCTCCGACGCTTCCTCTGCCATCACGTCCTCCGAGACGGAATCCTCGCAGGCGGAATCGTCTGAAGCAGAATCCTCCGAGGCGGAATCCTCGCAGGCTGCGTCCTCTGAGGCGGAATCTTCCGAAGCCGCTTCCTCTGAAGCCGCTCCTTCGCAGGCTGCTCCCTCTGAGAAGCCCTCCACTCCGTCCTCCGCGCCGCAGGCAAGCCAGACTCCCTCTTCCAACAACGCTTCCGCTTCCAGCACCGTGGCTCTGAGCACCGTTCTGGACGCTGTGAAAAACGCCTATGGTGAGAACTATCTTCCCTCCATGGATCTGACGGCCGAGGATCTCAAGACCCGTTTTGGCCTGAACGCCGACGACTATACGGAAGCGATCGGACAGGTGGCCATGATGAGCACACAGGTTGACACGTTTGTGGCCGTTCACGCCAAGGAGGGCAAAGCGGAAAACGTTGTCTCCGCGCTCAACGCTTACCGTGACGATCTGGTCAACAACTCCATGCAGTACCCCATGAACATCCCCAAAGTCAACGCCTCCAAGGTGTACCAGAAGGGCGATTATGTGTTCTTCATCATGCTCGGCGCCTTTGCTCCCGATGATCTGCTGGCGGACGATCCGGCCGCGGTCACCTTCCACGAGGAGCAGAACCAGATTGCCATTGACGCAATCGACAAAACACTGGCGGGCTGATCCCGGCAGCATCTGGAGCCGCGGCGCCGGGATGGCGCCGCGGTTTCTGCTTTTCCTGTGAATCCTCTATTTTACGACAGAAGGTGAGGAACTCTCGTGGTATTCAGCAGCCTGATCTTTCTCTATCAGTTCTTTCCTCTCGTTCTCCTGCTCTATTTTGTCGTTCCCAAGCGTTTTCGCACCGTCCGGAATCTGATCCTTCTGGTGTTCAGCCTGTTGTTTTACAGCTGGGGGGAACCGGTGGCCATCTGGCTGATGGTCGGCTCCATTGTCCTCAACTATGCGTTGGGCTGGCTGGTGCAGCGCTTCTGCGATCGCGAAGAGCGGAAAAAGGCGCGCGTTGTGGTGGCCGTCTCCGTGGCGGTCAACCTTCTGCTGCTCGGCATTTTTAAATACGCGGGATTTTTTCTCGAAAACGTCTCCGCCATTCTGGGACGGGAAATCCCTCTGCTTGAGATCGCCCTGCCGATTGGAATTTCCTTTTATACCTTCCAGTCGCTGTCCTATCCCGTGGACATCTACCGGGGAGAGGCCAGAGCGCAGAAAAATCTGGCGGCCTTCGGCATGTATGTCTCCTTCTTCCCTCAGCTGATCGCGGGCCCCATCGTCCAGTTCCATTCCATCGCGGATCAGCTGACCGGACGCAGCGAGTCCCGGGACGCGTTTTCCCAGGGAATCTCACGCTTTTTGCAGGGGCTTGGAAAGAAAGTCCTGTTAGCCAACAGCATCGGCCTGGTGTGGGAGGAAATCTCAGCCATGCCAGCCGGGGATCTGCCTGTGCTGATGGCCTGGCTGGGAATTTTTGCCTTCGCGTTCCAGATCTATTTTGACTTCTCCGGCTATTCCGATATGGCGGTGGGAATGGGTCTGATGTTCGGCTTCCATTTCCCGGAAAATTTCGATCATCCCTATCGCTCCAAGAGCATTACGGAATTCTGGCGGCGTTGGCATATCACGCTGGGCAGCTGGTTCCGCGACTATGTGTATATCCCTCTCGGCGGAAACCGGCGCGGACCGGCGATGCAAATCCGCAACATTGCCATTGTATGGGCTTTGACGGGAATCTGGCACGGGGCAAGCTGGAATTTTCTGCTGTGGGGCGTCTATTTCGGCATCCTTCTGATTCTGGAAAAGCTGTTCCTGCTCCGCATGCTGGAAAAGCTTCCCTCCTTCTTCCAGCATGTTTACGCCCTTTTCTTCATCCTGATCGGATGGGTGCTGTTTGCCTTTGACGATCTTTCACGGGGGCTTTCCTATCTTTCCGCTCTCTTTGGCGCCGGCGGAACGCTGCTTTCCAACGAAACCGTCTATCTGTTCTACACCAACCTGATTCTTCTTGTCGTTCTCTGCATTGCGTCCGCAGGGATCCCAAAACGGATCCGGGAAGCCTTCTCCCGCTTTTCCAAGCGCAGACCCCTTCCCTATGCCTTGCTTCGCTCGGTCTGCGCCGCCCTGCTGCTTCTTCTGAGCACCGCTTATCTGGTGGACGCAAGCTATAACCCGTTTCTCTATTTCCGCTTTTGAAAGGAGGCGTCCGATATGAAAGAAAAGCTTGCCGCATGGCTTCCCATCGGCGTTTTCCTGTGTCTGCTGGCGGCAATCTCCGCCTGGAATCTGCTGCGCCCGATCCGCGTCTTTTCTGAAAATGAAAACCGCACGCTTGCCCAGTTTCCCGAGCTGAGCGTAGAAACGCTTCTCAATGGGGATTTTTCAGAACAATATGAAAAATACCTGGCGGATCAGTTCCCCGTGCGCGACGAGTGGATCTCCCTCAAAACGAGAACGGAGCTGCTGCTCGGCAAAAAGGACATCAATGGTGTGTTCTTCGGAAAAAACGGATGGCTGATTGACAAATACAAGGGGACGCTTTCGGAGGAACGGATTCAGGATAATCTGCAAAAGCTTTCCTCCTTCACACACTACGCCGTGGACAAGCTGGGAGACGATCACGTCCGCGTGATGCTGGTTCCCACGGCCAGCGGCGTACTGGACAACCGGATGCCCGCGTTTGCTTCCGACTTTGATCAGGCGGGAATGCTGGCGCAGGCCGAGGAGCTGTGTCCCGAGGGAACCTTCCTCAACCTGCTCCCCGTGCTCCAGGAGCACAAGGAGGAACCCATCTACTACCGCACGGATCATCACTGGACAACGCTCGGCGCTTACTACAGCTACGCGGAATGGGCGGAAAGCTGCGGACTGACTCCCTACGCACGCGAGGATTTTTCCGAGGAAACCGTGGCGGATGATTTCTACGGCACAACCCATTCCAAAATCAACCTCCCGGTCTATCCGGACAGCATCATCCGGTACACGCCGCGCAATCCGATTTCCTACCACCTCACCTTTAATCTGGGAGAATGGGAGAGCGATTCCCTGTACGACGAATCCAAGCTGGAGGGAAAGGACAAATACTCCTATTTCCTCGGCGGAAACAATCCCTTGGTTGAGATCACGTCGTCCTCCGGCGAACCTGGCCGCCGCCTGCTGATTGTGAAGGACTCCTATTCCCACTGCTTCGCTCCCTTTGCGGTCAATCATTTTGAGGAAACCACACTGATTGATCTGCGCTACTTCAATCTGGGCGTGAAGCAGTTTATGGAGCAGGAGGATTTCACTGATGTGCTCATTCTCTACAGCACCGCCAACTTTGCGGACGATCGGAATCTGAATACCCTGGTGAAATAAAAGAGCTGTTCAACAAATATCCATCTATAATGACGCAGAAAAGCGGCGCGATCGCGGGAAACGGTTCCCACGATCGCGCCGCTCTTTGTCTACACGTTATCGATCCCACTCGATAACGGATCCGAAGAAAGGCGCAAACTCTGCCTTTTCGCTCAAAGCGCCAGCACACAGGACGCCTGATGCAGCGGGTATTCCGCCTGCTTTGTCAGGGCCGTTCCGTCCCACCGGTACTGCCAGACGCTGTTTTCTCTCTGACAAGCGGCAAACAGAAGATCCTCTCCCACAAACGCCAGATGGCGCGGCCAGTTGCCGGTTTCCCATTCCCCTGCCAAAACGGCTCCGTCCTTCGTCAAACGGAACGCGGAAACGGTATTCGGCCCACGGTTTCCGACAAACAGAACATCCCCCGCGACGCATCCGCCGCCGGGCGCGTTTTCCTTCCCTGTCCCGCTGGCGGGAATTGTCTGCACACAGCCGCCTTCCTTGTCGAAAAAGCGCAGCATGCCGTCCAGCTCACAGACAACGGCAAAGCCGCCGTCCGAAAGAGGGATTGGCTGGCGCGGCCCGCTGCCCTCGGGCAGAGAAATGACCTGGGCCTCCCCCTGCGGCACCCCTCCGGAAAGCGGGAAACGGTACAGTCGGCTGTTGCCGAGATCCGCGAGACAGATTCCGTCCCCCAAAGGCTGCACCCAATGGGCGCGCGGCGTACCGGACGGCAGGAACTCCCACAGAACCCGCGTCAAATCCGCGTCCACCGTAAAATAATGTCCGCTTTCATAGCAGCTTCCGAAAATCACGCCGTCCACTGCCGTCAGATGGCACAGCGCCTTTCTGCCCGGCAGCGAAATCTTTCCCAGCGGGGACAGCGTATCTCCCCGCAGATCATAGGAGACAACCGCCGCTCCCTCGGCCAGCTCGGACACCGCATACAAGCGATCCTGCCAGCGGCAGCAAAACGAAGGGTTCCCCCCATGCCGCACGCCTGTCTTTTTGACAAGCCCCTCCGGCGTCCACTCCATCAGAAGGATCTCTTCCTCGTTTCCGGTATATCCGGAAAACAAGAGCTTTCCCTTTTCCATTTTGTTTCCTCCCTCTGTTTCTTTCTGTTTCGCACAGGTTCCTAGAATCCGCGAAACAATTCTCTGCTTTCATGCAAATTCAGAACAGCACACATCATATGCCGGCATGCGGTTCCCTTCGGGAGCAGACGGTGAGCCAGCTGAGCAGCCGGCTCCGTAACAGTCGGAATTTCCAGCACCGCTTCCCCCGGACAAAACGTCAGAAGCGCCCGCGCGCTCGCTTGCAGCACCGGCAGGGTCGCCGTGGTGTGATGTGGTGTACAGAAAAACTGTCTGAGACAGTACACTCCTTCCTCCTGCATATCCAGGATGGAACAGGCGTCCAGACTATTTCCCGCTCCCAGCAAAACATAGCTGAGTTTGGGATGCGCGTGCTCCAGCTCCTCCATGGAGAGATAATCAGCGTCATAACGCTTTAGGTTGTGATAGAGCTGCTTTCTCTGATGGATGTCGAGTGATTCCAGGGAAAACAATCCCTGCGGATGGGAAGCGGTTTTTCGTTGCAGAAGGGGAGCATCTGCCAGCGCGGCGACGGGAATCCTCCAGGCACAGGCCGTCTCCTCCGTTTCCAGAGAAAAACCAGCGGCCTGCAAAAACTCCATCATTCCCTCCGCCGTCTCGGAAAACATGGCTTCCACCCGGCAAAGCTCGCCGCCCGTGAAATCCGTCAGTTCATCCAGCAGCTCCAAAAGCAGCGCTCCGCCAATTCCGCGCTGCCGGTGCGAAGGAGCGACATAAAGGTGGATCAGCTCCACCGCGTCCTGCCAACCCTCGGAAAATTTTGCGCAGATTGCGCCGCAAGCTTCGCCATCCTCCACCGCACAGAGGGAAAACGCCTGGCCCTGGGAAACCAGGTCCGCCGCTTCCCGGCTGAGAAGAGGTTTTCCCTGTTCCGCCTGCTCGGGAAGAATCGTAAACAGTTTGAGGGCAAACCGCTTGTCAGGAGCTTGTTTAGCAAGCAGATTGCGCAAAGGGAGATCGATGTGCTTGGTTTTGGTATCATCCCATTGCTTCAAAGCTATGTGGTTTTGAAACATGTCCAAACCGCGCCCCTCTTCCAAGAAGAGCAGCCGCCCCTGCTTCCCCCGCTCCTGGTATTCACGTTTTGCTTCCTTTTCGCGCCGCTTGCGCTCCTTACGGACCATCTGATCTTCCCGTACCGCAGTTTCTTCCGCGACAAGCACGTTCTCCGGAAGCGCGGCAAGACGCTCCCGCCGGATTTCGCGATGCTCCGTTTTTCTTCTGTCAATTGCAATCGAACCTGACATAACCGCCGCACACTCCTTACCGCGTCCCGTCTGGCGCTGTTTCATAACCGTATTATAGCATAGCGCCCGGTAGCGATACAGAAAGGAATGGGATTCTTTAGAAATCTTTTAAAAACCTTTCCAGAAAAAGCAGACGCTCCCCATCACGAAAAAATCCCGGGAACACAGAAAGCTTGTGCTCCCGGGATTTGTCAGAAGCGACTCGGAAGAATTACGGACGGCGATGAACCGTCATATCGATCTTCGAGAAATCATGCAGCTGCTGAATGTTTTCCGCAATTCCGCGGTTGTCCGCCGCGGCGACCAGCTTGGTGCGCGCACGCAGCAGCTTTTGCAGCGTTTCCACGCCGCCGGGGCCTGCCACACAACCGCCCTCGCAGGCCATGCCTTCCAGAATATCCTCCGGCATCTTGCCCGCGTTCATGATCATGAGGAACTTCTTGCACTCCTTCGCTCCGTTGCACTTCACGCAGCTGTAGGGCAGCTCGAAGCCTTCCTCCTCCAGCACCTCGGAGACGGAAGCGGCTACGCCGCCGCTCTGCGCAAAGCCCTTCGCCAGCTTGCTTCCGTCCTGTTCGTTTTCCGCCGGCTCATTGGGCTGAATGCCCATAGCGTCAAACATCGCGGCCAGCTCTTCGAAGGTCAGGACATAGTCGGCGCTGTCCTCCACCCGCTGGATCTCCAGCTTTTTCGCCACGCAGGGACCGATAAACACCACCTTGGCCTTCGGATCCGCCTCCCGGATGTACCGGGCCGTCAGCGTCATGGGAGAACCCGTATGGGAAATGTTCGGAATCAGCTTCGGGAAATGCTTTTCAATCATCTCCACAAAGGCGGGGCAGCAGGAGGTTGTCATCTTCATCTGATTCTGGATGGCTTCCTTCAGTTCCTGCGCCTCATGCCAGGCCGTCGCGTCCGCGCCGAGCGCGACCTCCACCACACTGGAAAAGCCAAGCTTCTTGATCGCCGCTTTGAGCATGCCGACGTTGGCGTCTCCAAACTGGCCCTCAATCGCGGGGGCAAACGCGGCCACAACGGTTTCCTTTTTGCGGATGGCTTCAATCACCGATACCAGATTCGAGCGATCCGTGATGGCGCCGAACGGACAGCCGGACACGCAGGCCGCACAGCTGATGCATTTTCCGTAATCGATCTGCGCGCGGTTGTAGTCGTCCTTGCTGATTGCCCCCACCGGGCAGGCGCGCATGCAGGGACGCATGGTATCGGAGATCGCGTTATACGGGCAGGCCGCGGCACAGCGCCCACATTCCTTGCACTTGGAGGGATCGATGTACGCGCCCTTGCCGGTGATCGAGATCGCACCGAACGGGCAAGCCGCCTGGCACTTCTTCGCCAGACAGCGCTGGCAGTTATCCGTCACGGTAAAGCGGCTGATCGGGCAGCCCTCACAGGCGGCGGGCAGCACGCCCACAATCCCGCGCTCCGGCTGACCGGGCAGCAGCTCGCCGCGCGCGCTGGCAATGCGCTCCCGGATGATCTCCCGCTCCCGGTAAATGCAGCAGCGGTAGGTCGGCAGCGGGCCGGGGATGATGTCATAGGGAATGTCATTGATGTGCTCTTCCAGCGTTCCCTCATAGGAGTATTTGGCCACGCTGCGCAGCACCTTGTATTTCATTTGTTTCGCGTCGTTATCGTATTGCATGGATCCACACCTTTCCGTCCTTCACAGACTGTCCTGACTCAAAGCCGCTGTCAATAATAGGTCTTTTCCACCGGCTTACCAAGTTCCTTGACCAGCGAAGCAAGCTGATCGAGAAGCTGCATTTTGATGCTCAAATCGGCGGGCAGCCCCGGATTCTGGTGCGCAGGATTGATGGCGCGTCCCGCGAAAATCCGCAGGCTGGTGCAGTTCTCCAGAATCATTTTGGCAATCTTCGCCGCGCCGTTATCCTCATCGAGACGGCGGAAATAGTACGAATCCGTCTCATGATTCAGATAATCCCGCAGAATCTCCACCGTGCGGGAGAGCGTCAGAACGCCTTCCGTCACCAGATCGATCCCCTGGATTTTGCCCGTCGGGGGCAGCGTCGGATCGGAGTAATTCAGCGTCGTTTCAATCCTGCGGTTGAGCACGCGCGCCACAATGTTCGCACTGGTGCCGCCGCAAATCACCTTTTTGCCGGGCGAGGTCATGAAATCATGGACCATCCGGTTATCGTCCGCCTTGTCCACCGGCGGACCGGCCAGCATGTTGACCACACAGCGCGGCGTGGCTTTCAGCACCAGACAGGTGGAATCGTCGCCGGGCTTTCCCATATACAGCTCGTTGACCGCCTCGATCAGCGAGACAGCCAGACGCGGCGCGGAGCTTTCCTTCCCCACCGTCTTTGCCAGCCAGGACGAGACGTTATCCCAGTTCCAGCCGAAGTTGAGCGCCTGCCCCACGCCGGCATACACCACGCCGTCGCTCACCAGGGCCAGCACGTCTCCGGACATCATGGTAAAATGGCTTTCCGTCACATTTTTCCCCGCGCACTCTTTGAGCTCCGAGCAGTCGCTGAGATCCATCACCTCGCCATTGCGGATGAAGATGCACGGGGGATTATCGAATTCCACCAGATCCACGCGGCCATCGTCAAACACCTGCGCGATGCTGAACGTGGAATACGCCAGCTTGCGGACGTTGCACACCGGCAGCGTGGCGGCAATCGTTTCCACCGCCTCCGTCACGCTCGCCCCGCCCTGAAGCATGGTGGCAATGATGGTGCTGGTCAGCGTGGAAAGGATATTCGCCTTCACTCCGCTGCCCAGGCCGTCCGCCAGCACGGCGATGGTGGAATTCTCCGTGCGCATAATCTGCACCTTATCGCCGCAGAGCTCCTCGTTATTCTTGTTGATGCTCTTGAACGCGGCGTCGATATGTATTTTCATGATTCGCTTCCCTCCTGAAGATGAAGTCGTGTCGTCTCGTTCTGAGCGGATTACGATTCATCGGAATCGAAAACGATCATGTTTTTGAGCTTTGTCAGCGTGACTTTGGTTTCCGCCGTCGTCTCACCGAGCAGGCTGGCAATCTGCTGCGCGGCAACCATCTGCTTGTCGATGACCTTCTGGGCCATTTCCATCGTCTCCGCGCGCAGCTTGTACTGGTTTTCGAGGTTCTTTTCCTCCTGCGTGATATCCTTGAAGATACCGATCACAATCTTGTTTTTCTCCACATACACCAGGCTCTGCTGCGTGGTGATGCCGTACTCCTTCAGGACAACCTTCTTATCCGAAATGGACTGATGGCTGGTCAGCGCGAACTCGAAATCGCTCGGATCCATCAGCTCGTAAATGCACTTTTGCAGCGCTTCGGCGCGGGAAATGCGGAACACCTTTTCCGCCGCGCGGTTGAACTCCACAATGTTCAGTTCCTCGTCGACCATGATGGTGATATTCGGCGTTTCCGTCAGCAGGCAGTTGGCGAAGGACTCGGCGCGCTCCTTCATATACGGCACGCACATTTCCAGCTCCGCTTTCCCCTGGAACACGGCGATCGCCTTTTCCCGGCAGGTCGGGTAGCCGCAGGAGCCGCAGTTGAGCTCATCCTCCGGCCCGTGCTTGCCAATCTTGGCCAGGATGGCGCGGATGGTATCCTCGTCCGGGATCTCCTCCTTCGGGGAACGATCCAGGAACTGCTTGTGCATGGAAATGGTATCGCGCAGAACGGGATACTCGTCGCAGTCCTCCAGCGCGTAGTTGCGCACACGGACGCTGCTGGAGAAGCGCTCATGATTCTTCACACCGGACGCGGGACCGTTGACGCAGCCGTCGCGGCAGGCATTGACTTCGATCACGCAGTGATCCAGCCAGCCCTCCTCGAGAGCCTTGCACAGATCCTTGCTCTCCGTCGTGCCGGAGACGCTGAGGAAGCGCCAGTCTCCCACGTCGCCAAGCTGGCGCAGGGAAGCCAGAATTCCCTCGTTGACAGGATACATGCGCAGAATTTTGGAGCTGCCGTTCAGGAAGGAGGCCGGCTCCGCCGTCTCCATGGAAACGCCCGCGTCATGCAGCATTTCCATCAGATCCTCAAAGGTCAGAACGGCGTCGACTTCGTTGTTGTGGCGGACGTCCTCCGCTTCGTCAATTTTCGCGATACACGGTCCGCAGAATACCACACGGGCATCCGGGAAGCGCTGCTTGAGCAGCCGGGCATGCGCAATCATCGGGGAAACCACGGGCGCGAGCTGGTCCACCAAACCGGGATGATACAGCTCCACCAGACGGTTAAAGGATGGGCAGCAGGTGGTGATGATATTTTTCATCTTGTTTTCCTGCATGAGCCGGTGATATTCCGCGGTAACATAGGCGGCTCCCTCGCTCGTTTCGCTCACGCCGGTAAAGCCGAGCGCTTTGACGGCTCCCACGAATTTCTTCGGATCCTCCACATGGAAGCAGCCATAATACGAGGGCGCAATCGACAGAATCACCTTGGCGCCGGAGCGCAGGAGCTCCTCCACCGCGTTTCTGTGGCTGATCAGAGTCTTGGCGTTCTGCGGGCAGCGTTCCAGACAGGTACCGCACAGAATACAGCTTTTATCAATAATGGTCGCCTGTCCGTCCGCCACCCGAATGGATTTAACGGGACAGACCTTGACGCACCGGTAACAGTTTTTGCAATTTGCCTTTTTCAAGCCGATAATACTCATGTGAAAACTCCTTCTCCATCCATAATGATGACCCAAACGCTTACTTTCCCAGCCGTTTCATGATTTCCGTCTTGAAGAATTCCTCCGTCCCCAACGGAGTAACATTGAATCGCTCGCCATCAATGCAGACACAGACGCCGTTGTTCATGCACTCCCCCATGCAGAACGAGCCCTTCAGCTCCACTTCGCTCTCCAACCGGTTGAGCGCGATCAGGCGCTGCAAAATGGAGATGACGTCTCTGGAGCCCTTCAAATGGCAGGAGCTGCCGATACAAATGGTGACCTCCATCATAGGTGCTGTTTCCTCCTTTTCCCTTTTCAATAACTTTTCTTACATGAGACAAATTTGAGACATTTTTGTTAAAGTTTTAACGTAATAATTATAACAGATTTCACAATCAAATGCAAGAAAATCTGGGATCCTTTTTGTTATTCCAGACAATCCCAAAACGAACAAAGCGCGCCGGGAAACACAATCCCCGGCGCGCTTTGTTCAACGCTCCATTTTTTCGACCGTTTTGATAATCTCTTCAATTTTCTCCGCCCGCTCCGCTTCGTCCGCGTGGGCAAACGCTTCCGTGACACAGCCCTCCATATGGGCCCGCAGGACCTCTCGCTGCGCGCGGCGAAGCACCGCTTCCGACGCCATAATCTGGTTGAGGATATCAATGCAGTATTTGTCCTCCTCCACCATTTTCAGGATGCCGTCGATCTGGCCCCGGGCCGTTTTCAGCAGGCGGGACACCTTCGCCTTATCCGCTCTCATGGCGTGCTCCCGATCAGCGGATTCCCTTAACTTCGTATCCCGCCTCGGTGACCGCTTGCGTCAGAACGCTGTCGTCCACATCCTTCGTGAGCGTCACCGTGGCGCACTTGTTCTCCAAATCCGCCTTGGCCTCCTGCACACCGTCGATCGCGTTCAGCGCTTTCTCCACATGCGCGACACAGTGGCCGCACATCATGCCTTCAATTTCGATTGTCTTTGTCATGGTTTCCTCTCCTTCTTTCTCTTTGGTTGATTCTTTATGGGAAACTGTGTCCGTCCCCTGCTCCTCCCCCGGAATGCGAAGCTCCGTTTCCACGGGCGGGAGAGCGGCGTTCCCATGCAGCTTCCTTTTGAAGAAACGAAGCCGCAGGGCATTGGAGACGACACAGACGGAGCTCAGGCTCATAGCCGCCGCGCCAAGCATGGGATTCAGCTTCCAGCCCCAGAGCGTGAAGAACACACCGGCGGCCACGGGAATCCCGATGCTGTTATAGAAAAAGGCCCAAAACAGGTTTTCCTTGATATTTCGGATCACCGCGCGTCCCAACTGGATGGCGGAAACAGCGTCCATCAGATCGCTGCGCATCAGCACCACACTGGCCGACTCAATCGCCACATCCGTTCCGGCACCGATGGCAATTCCCACATCCGCGCGGGCCAGCGCGGGCGCGTCGTTCACGCCGTCTCCGACCATCGCCACGCGTCTGCCCTGCTCCTGAAGCCGGCGGACCTCCTGCTCCTTATCCTGCGGATAGACCTCCGCGACAACATGCGGGATAGAAAGCTCCTTTCCGATCGCGGCCGCGGTACGCCGGTTGTCTCCCGTCAGCATGACTACGTCGATCCCGAGCGCCCGCAGCTCCTCTACAGCCTGACGGCTTGTTGGCTTTACCAGATCCGCCACGGAGATGAGTCCCAGCAGCTTCCCCTCCCGGGCAAAATAAAGCGGAGTCCGCCCCAGCGCCGCCTGTTCTTCCTCCTGACGGGCAAGAGGGCCGGGATCGATGCCGTTTTCCTCCAGCATCCGGCGGTTGCCCGCCAGAACACGCTTACCGTCCACCAGAGCCGACACGCCGCGCCCTTCCTCTGTGCGGAATGCGTCGGCGTTCAGCAGCTCCACTCCCTTTGCCCGTTCCCGGATGGCCAGGGAAAGCGGATGGTCGGAGCGCTGCTCCACGGAAGCGGCCCACAGCAACAGCTCCTCCTCCGTCACTCCCTGTGCGGGGAGAATTTCCGCTGTCTCAGGGCGGCCCTGCGTGACTGTGCCTGTCTTGTCCAGCACCACGGTATCCACGGAATGGATGGTTTCCAGGCTTTCCGCCGTTTTGAACAGGATTCCGTTCTCCGCTCCCTTGCCCGTTCCCACCATAATGGCGGTCGGCGTGGCAAGGCCAAGCGCGCACGGACAGGAAATCACCAGCACGGAAATGCCAATCGACAGCGCAAAGGTCAGAGACTGACCGGCCAGCAGCCACGCCACCGTCGCCACCACGGCGATCGCCATCACAGCGGGGACAAAAACGGCGCTCACCTTATCCGCGATCCGCGCAATCGGCGCTTTTGTCGCGTTGGCGTCCTCCACCAGCCGGATGATCTGTGCCAAAGCGGTATCGGAACCGACGCGCGCGGCCTCCATCTTCATCCATCCGGATTTGCTGATCGTTCCGCCCGTCAGACTGTCTCCCACCGTTTTCTCCACCGGCATACTCTCGCCGGTAAAGGCCGATTCATCCACAGCGGCGGAGCCTTCCAAAAGCTTCCCGTCCACCGGGACGGAAGCCCCCGCCTTGACAATCAGCACATCTCCGGGCTTCACCTGCTCCAGAGGGATTTCCACTTCCTCCCCCTCCCGCAGAAGCAGGGCCGTTTTCGGGGCAAGGTTCATCAGACGGGAAACCGCGTCCGAGGTTCGGCCCTTGGATCTCGCTTCCAGAAATTTACCGACGGTGATCAGCGTCAGGATGGTTCCGGCGGACTCAAAGTACAAATCCATGGAGTACTGGTCCACCAGCCCCCAGTCGCCGTGCCCAAGACCCCATCCAATGCAGTAAATCGCATAAATTCCATACACCAGAGCCGCCCCGGATCCGATTGCAATCAGGGTATCCATGGTTGGCGCTCCCTTGAACAGGCTTTTGAATCCATTCTGATAAAATTTCCGGTTGACAAACAGGATGGGAAGGACCAGCAGGAATTGCGTAAACGCGAAGGCCAGCGCGTTCTCTGTTCCGTGCAAAAAGGACGGCAGAGGAAGCCCCATCATGTGGCCCATGGAAATATACATCAGCGGGATTAGGAATGCAATCGACACCTTGAGCCGAAAGCGGGTGGATTTTGCCTCCTTCTCCCCCTCATTCGGAATATCCTGCCGCGCCGCTTCGGACGCTCCATGGACAGACGCGCCATATCCCGCGTCCTCCACCGCCTGAATAATCGCGCCGGAGGTCAGCTTGGACGCGTCGTAATCCACCGTCATACTGTTTTGCAGCAGATTCACCGATACACCGTCCACACCGCAGCTGCGCACAGCCTTTTCCACATGGGCGCTGCATGCGCTGCAAGTCATCCCCGTTACATCAAAACGCTGTTTCACCTGGATTCTCCTTTCCCGGTTCTGCGTAAAGTTTTCTATACACCCCCACGGGGTATGGGTATATTATATCACCGTTCCATTTCTCTGTCAAGGAATCCGGGAAAACAAAAAAATCCGGGACCCTTTGAGCGGTAAACGCTCCAAAAGGTCCCGGATTTCGTTATGCCAGATCCAGATACAGTCCCGCCAGCTGCAAAGTGGCGCGCAATGCATCCAGATGCGTGCGCTCCATGCCATGCGATGCGTGCACACCCGGCCCAATCAGGGCGGCGCGTGCATCCATACCTGCTCTCCATGCGGCAGACACATCCGAACCGTAGTGTGGGTAGACGTCCACCGCGTAGTCCACTCCGCTGTCACCGGCCAATTTCACCAACCGGCTGACCATGTTGTAATCATAAGGACCGTTGCTGTCCTTGGCGCAGATGGACACCTGATATTCGGTGCAGGACAGATCCTCTCCGATGCAGCCCATATCCACCGCCAATAGTTCGTCCACCGGCGGCAAAGTGGCCCCGCCGTGTCCCACCTCTTCATGAACCGTAAAGGTGATCCAGGTGTTGTACCGCGGCCGTTCACCAGTATGGTGCATCCACCAAAGCAGCGTCAGCAGGCAGGCGGCGCTGGCTTTGTCATCGAGGAAACGGGATTTGACGAACCCGCTCTCCGTGATGACCGTCTTGGGATCGTAACACACATAATCGCCGGGGGCAATCCCCAGCGCCTGCACCTCTTCCTTGCTGCGCACCTTCTCGTCGATCCGCACCGCCATGTTCTTCTCGTCCCGGGCGCGGGTACCGGCGTCGTCCTGTACATGCACCGACGGCGACAAGGAAAGCACCGTGCCGGTGAACACATTCCCCTCACGGGTATAGATGCGGCAGTATTCCCCATCCAGCGTGGGCATCAGAGGGCCGCCCACCCGAGTGACCATCAGCATGCCGCTATCGGTGATCGAGCGTACCATCAGCCCCAGCGTGTCGATATGGGCACACAGCCCCACACGGCGGCTCGCATCCCGGCCGGGCACTGTTACCACCAGATTGCCCTTATTGGTGCGGCTGGTCTCAAACCCCAAATCCCGCGCCATTCCTTCGGCCAGCTCAACCGCCCGGTCGGTAAATCCCGTGGGACTGTCCTGTGTCAGCAGCTTTTGCAGCGTATCCCGCAGGAATGCTTCCTGTTCCAGGATCATTGCGTCCTTCATCCTTGATCATCCTCCCTTGAAAATGCAGCATCCAACTTCCTCTGCTATATTCAGGAAAGCGGTTGTTTGACCACCGTCACGCTTTCCCTCGCCACATAACCGGAGGTACCGTCAGAAAGCAGCACCTCCAGGTAATCTCCGCGCAATCGTTTGACCGCCAGCTTTTCTCCCTTCGGAAGAGTGGACAGAACACATTCCTCCGCCGCCTTTCCGGAACCGCCTGCCAGAGGAAGCACCCGTGTGTCAAAGATCTCCTCCTCATACACAGGAGTATCCTTTTCCAGCGTCGCCACAGCATATTCGTTTTGCGGGGCCGAGAGCTTTCTCAGTTCTGAAATCTTGACAAATCCGGCCTTTTCCCCATCGCTGACCGGAACGTATTCCCAATTCTGCCGCTGCGCCGCCTTCATGGAATAGAGCAGATAGACCACGTCCCCTTTGGAAAAGCCCTCCTCTGCGTAGCCTTCCGGAAGAAGCATCGGAAAGGTGTTTTCCAGCAGAAAAGACGGGTAATAAATATCGGCATCCCTTTTCAGTTCATACTCCTCCACGGGCTGGGCGACCGTCAGGTTGGCCGTCATGTAATCCGAATAGCTCTTTGTGCAGACAGACAAGCCGTGAAGATACAAAGCAGCCGGAAGAAGCAAAGGCAGAATCAGCACCACCACACGCAGGGGCCGGAGACGAATCAGAAAGGCGATTGCGGTCAGAGCCACAGAGGCGATCGTCAGCACCGCCAGCACCGTAAACAGGCGCGCGGCCAGACTGCTCCCAAACCACGCCATCCACCGGTGGCACTGATCCAGATTCAGAAGCTCCGCATAGAGAAACGATCCGGGAAGGAGCCCGAGAAGCAGGGCAGCCTCCGAGAAAGCAAACAGGACGTTCCCCGTTTTCCATCGGAAAGCGCGGAACACCCAATGTATGATGGTAAGTACAAGGCCTGCCCCCGCTCCTGCGATAATCCAGGGAGGAACAGTTTCCAGGCCGTCGATCGAACCATTCAGAAACCCTGCCCCAAAAACAAGCGGGACGGCAATCAGTTCGGCCGCAATGAAGAACAGCATCTTGTTCAGATTCCTCTTTTCCTGTGGCTGTCTGCCGTCTTTGCTGCGGTGAAAAACCGCGAAATCAGTCGTTTTACCGCTCCATCATACCACAGCTTCCGTTTTTATGCAACCATTCCAGAGCAAAAATCGAACACTCTTTCGATTTTTACCGGTTTTGGGAAAGGAGTTTCGTTCAGACACGCCTGCGCACCCATTTGCCGAACAGCGTTTTTTTGTATTTTTTCAGCTCCTCCTGCGCATCGGAAAGATTGGCCTGCCGGAAAAAGTCCACGCCGCGGGCAATGTCCTCCGGCAGTCCCAGCCCCTCACAGTAAAGCTTGCCAAGCACATACAGACTTTGCTTGTTATCCGTCTGAGAGTCCCAGGCAAGAGAATAGGCTTTTTCATAATTCGGGCCGGTTCCCCAGCCTTCCAGATAGCAGCGGGCCAAATGGCTCTGCGCATATTTGCTCTCATTCACTTCCAAGGACTTGGCAAAATATCCATCCTACACGACAACCGTCCTCATGTAAAGGCTTATGACGCAAAACAAAAGCCCGGGATCCTTTAAGAGCATGGCAGCTCAAAAGATCCCGGACTGTGCAGACAGTATTTGCGCAAGGCAAGCCCGGCCAAATGCTCAGGCTTCCTTCTCCTCCACCTGCGGCTCCTGCACACGGCAGATCACCAGCATGGCAATGACAAACAGCACCAGAGTGAACGCAAAGGGCAGGCGGCGATCCACACTGGAAAGCCATCCGGCCAGATAGCCGAAGGGCGACGAGAGCGCGATGGTCGAGGCCATGATCAGAGCGTTCAAACGCGCCCGTTCCTGCGGATTGATATTGAGCTGGAGCAGCGCGTCCTTGCGGGGATTCACCAGCGCGGCTGCCACAGCGGAAACAAAGACATAGAGGAACACAAATCCCACGTTGTTCGCGGGAGTGAAAATCAGCAGCAAAGCCGCCACACCGTACAGCGCCAATCCAATCCACAGCGGGACGCGGAATTTAGCCACGCTGATGCGATGCTGGATCCCCACCATGAAAATCAGCATCACGGCGGCATTCAGAATCGGAAACACGGCCAGAAGATTTTCAGAAAGTCCCAGCCGCTGCGTCACATACAGGCTGAAGAAATTGGTGTTTACGATGTTGACGATGTACAGGATCACCGAGACGGCCACCGCCTTCAGCACCCCTCTGTTCCGCAAAAGGCCGGGAATCAGATGGCGGTATTCCCCCAACATCTGAAACACGGACACATTCCGCGTCTCTGCCATGCGGATCTTTCCCTGCTTGGTTTCATGGCAGAATTTGAAGGTGATGATCGTTTTCGCTACCATGGTCAATGCAAAAACGAAATACAACACCCGCACAACCGGCACCACCGAATAGGAGTTGACAAACAAACCGGAAAGCGGCGCGAAAAAGATAGCCACCAGCCCGCCGATATTCACCCAGGTGTAAAGTCCCACCAGATCCTTGGGACGGGCGTCCTCTATGAGCAGACAATACCAGGCTGTCTGGTTGATCTGCTCGAAGCAATTGAGAACGGCAGCAGCCAAAAACAACCAAAAGTTATGGGAAACAGACCACACC
>DVGZ01000040.1 GCA_018712435.1 Candidatus Caccousia avicola | reverse complement strand
CTTGCGTCCCCGCTTCGCCGTTTACGCCCTCGCGCAGGCGGTCTTCGCATATTCCCGTCACCCTGTTCCCGGCAGCTTTTGTGCAGGTCCCAGGCTATGCAGTTTTCAAGGTTCGCTTGAGCGGCTTTTTTATTGCCTCTCACTTATAAGTCACGGGAAGGGGGAAAATGTAAGGTGTCTCAAAAATTTTTTTGGATCGTCTTCAGGCAATTTCTCACGATTCTCCCATATCTCTTGCATCCATAACATCCATGAGCTTTTCCCGGATCCGCCGTACACACATGCTTATATTTGCTGCCGTACAGCCAAGTATCTCCGCTACCTCGCCCTGCGAATAGCCTTCCAGAATATGCAGCCTGAATACCTGCGCCTGCCGTACCGTTAAGCAGCCTGCAATGCGCCTGAACAGCGCTTTGCTCTCTTCGTGCGCGATGATCTCCGTCAGAATGTCCGGCGCTTTATCAGGTTCCCTTTTCCATATGGTTTCGTTGCCATCCGCGCTTTCGCGCAGCCGCTTCCGTGTGCTTTCATTGCGGGTCAGCCTGTATTCTCCCTCCAACGCCAGCCGTATCACGCATGAACGGTCGGCAAATTCCTCGAATTGAACGCATTGCGTACAGCCATCTTGAAAAACATACTCTACCGCTTTCTGGCAATGCCACACATTGCAGACAGTGGCTCGTCTGCCCTCGGTATATATTGCCCAGCCATTTTTGTATACAGTGATGCTGGCATCGCCGTATACTGCTTGCACCAGCACTTCTGTTCCCGAAGTGCGCAAAGCCTTCGCTGACGGCCTTTTCCTGTCGGTCGGTTTCTCTACCAGTTCCAACAATTCCCGGAAAGTGGTCTCGGGCAGTTGCCCTGCATTTCCTTTGTGACTCCGTTTTGCCATGGTCGATCCCTTTCCGCCGGAATCGCTTTGGCAAAGGGATCACTCACAGGGGCCGTTCTTTCAGAACATCATCCGCAGAGTTCCTTCCCGCCCGGTTTTCGCTGTTTTTGCCGCGCAAAGGGCTGAAGGGTACTCTTTACGGTTTCGCTCTTGCCGCTACCTTCAACGGTAGCAGTTGGAACTTCCCGTATGAGATATCCTTTGCCCTATTGCAACTCAGGCATCGTATTCTGTTTGTCCTGTCACTGCTGTGCTTCTATGCCCCGTCTCTGTCAGCATCCCTCCTCCCGGGGTATCCATAGATTAGTACAATACACAGGCCCTTGTCATTTACACAAGAAACATACTTTGTTGCCATCGGCTTCAATTTTTATCGCACGTGCGTTCTCAACTCCTCGTCAGAATTCATCAAATCCTTGACAGCGCCTTTCCATTTTGTGGACGATTGAAAATTGATTGATGTACCGTTCACAAACAATTGACAAATCATTCCCGAATAGTGTATAATATCTTCTACACGCTTGCATGCGGGGAGGTATAGAGCAATGGCGGGGTTGGCTTTGACATTCCCGGTCTTTTACTGCTGTGCAATAAAGGGGCGCTCATCACTGAACCAGCATGATATTTTGAATATACTTTTCCTTGGGAAGTATTCCGATGAATGCGACGCCAAGTACATTGCGCCGTCTGTGGGGTCGGGCTATGTCAATGGGAAAAGGGCGCTCAGCAAAGAACTCATTTCCACGCTCTGCCGCAGCAGTTATGATGAGCTGGAGAGCCGTTTCAGGAAGCTGGCCCTCCAGGACTGTGAGAGCAGCGCGGAAAATCTTCGCCTTTTCCTGACAGAGATGAAACCGATGGGCGAATTTGAACGAAATCGGCTGTTGGGCATCGCGCAGGCCGGAGACCCGTACAAATTTCTGATCGAGGCTTTCCTCTCCTCGATAAAGTCTCCCCCGGGCGCAACGGCCCGGCTGGACGCCCATCAGCAGCAGTGCCTTCAGGCAGGGGGTTTTGAAGAGCTAAAGAAGATGATCCCCGCGGACGAAGCACATGAAACCCCACACGATGATGGGCCGAAACCTGAGTTTGCGGAGCAAGGGACGGCAGTCCATACTGAACCAGGCGCCCGGCAGGATAGCGATACGTTTTCTCTGAAGTCAAGGATCGTCGAGCATTTTGACGGCCAATACTGCGAATTTGAATTCCGCGAGCGCCGGCTTTTATTCCCGGAGGATCTGGACATTGTTTCACACTATGCCGACGCCTTTCTGGAAGGAAGCGTCCCGCCCGCTGGAATGCGCGATCCTTCGATCTGTCTTAATGCATCCGCATTGACACAGTTCACCGATGAGCTTTCCAGGTTTATGTGCGGGCATCTCGTCGAGGCTTTGGGGAATCTGGAGCAGCTTGGCAATATGATCCCCAGGCTGAAAACATTGCTGTACTGCCAGTCCGTTCTGATTCTGATGGATATCAGCCCTGAGACCAGCATCAGCGATATCCAGGAACTCAACAGGGCGATAAAGAACGTCTCCCATTATCGTCCGCTGCGGTTGTATTGCGGGGCTCGTGTCACTGGAAAGCTCATAAGCACCGTGTTTTTGCGAATGATCTATGCGGATATCCCACTGCCGCGAAGGCCGCAACAACCATCCCGCCCACCGCAGGTACAGGCGCGTATAAGAAGAAAACCCTGAGATCCGCCGCGCCTGTTTGCAGCAAAAAGCCCTCACTGAAGTTTCCTCTTACGAAGAGATTTCAGTGAGGGCAAGGGTATGACCACACCTATCGAGCTTATTTTGCTCAGCGGACTGTATCCGTCCTCTGGCTGTACTTCTGGCTGATCCAGCGCACTTCGCCGTCCAGCAGGATGGGGTTCCAGCCTTCCGCGTCGATGCCGTGCAGAACGTCGCCTGCGTGGGCGATCATCACCGAATCGTATTCCTTCCCTGGGCCAGTGCGGATATGAACAGAGCCGCCCGTGACCAGAATGGGATTCTGGCTGGACGGCTCGCTACCGGTGGATTGGGAAAGCGGCTTCGCCTCCGCGTTGAGTCCGAGGACGTTGAGCGTGGCAAGGTTTGTCTCGCCGGTCGCTTTATGGCCCTGCGCTGTCTGAAAATCTTTCAGCGCCTTTTGCGTCTTTTCGCCAAACTCGCCGTCCTCACTGATGTCTGCGCCATGCAGATTGAGCGCCTGTTGCAGCCGCAGCGTGCGGTAGCCCTTCATCCCCAGCCGCAGCGCGCAGGCCGGGTTGTAGCGGACAACGCCGCATACCTTGCCGGCATAGAGGGAGATAGAATTGGTACACGCGCCGTACTTCGTGCCGCGGGCGTGGACGATCTGCGTGGGCGTAGCCACCATCGTCACATGGGTGATCTTACTTAAGCGGCTGGTGCCGGAATCCGTGCAGAGGAATTGCAGGTCGCCGGGCTGTTTGGCCATGTTGATGACCAAAGCCCCGCCAAAGCTCTTGCCGATCTGGGCATAGGTAGCAGGCCAGAGCAACTCGAAATCATCGTCGTAGATCTCCTTGTTGCTCGTGGGCACGCTGCCGCCGTACTTCCAGCGTTTGCCCTGCGCGGAGTAGGCGCGGGCGACGAGGGAAGAACAGTCGAAGATGTCCTCCTGCGTTCGTTTGGCCTGGCTGTACGCGCAGCCAACTTTGGATAAGGCCCAGTCCACTGCGGACTGGGCCAGAGATGTGTAGGACATGGAGGTCGCTCCTGTTCTATTTTGCTGCGTTGCAATGGGGCTTCTTTGACAGGCTAAGGCCCAGTCCTCTACAGACTGGGCCAGAGATGGGTAAAAGAGAATAAAGCGATTCCTCTTTATTGATTTATTATTAATTCAGAAGTCCAACAATATTGATGTTGGCATTAATGATTAGTCAACATCATAAGTTTTAGACGCTATCGCCAATATCTGCTCCTTGTCATCGATAACCGCCTCATATATAATGAATGTCTTTTGTTTTTTTGTATTCTCAAGAAAACCAATCCTTATACATCCGCGTATTTGAGGGAAAACAATCCATTGAATATATATTTCTTTAATAGGTATCCCGCAATCATCTAATATAGCCAGTGTTATTGCCTTTGGCACGGAAAGGTCTCTCTTATTAAAAGTTATATATATCGCCAAATCCTTTGCCCAATCACAGTATGATATTGTATTCAAATCGTTATTAATAATCCGAATAGGCTTTTTTTCACAATTGAAGTCGTAGATAAAGGTTGCCTCAGTCGCTTTCTTTGTGATTTTTCCACGCGTTACATTAGCATATGCTTTTTCATAAATAAACGGGCAAAAATATCCAAGCGGTCCAAGCAACTTAGCTGATTTACCGTATCGCCTTTGGGTTTCATCGATTTGTTCATTAATACGTTGTGACAATTCGGACGCCTTAAGAGTAGCAGCTTCAACTTCTATTGAGGAGACAAGAGACTCCACCGCCAAAACATTTTCCGCATCTTTCAATTGCAAAAATTGCTTAAACACTTGCGAAAATCTCATAACTAGTCCTCCATCTGTCAAGTTATATATAGTAAAGTATGGCGGCTGATCCTAAGAGTCCTTTTAGTCTCCTGAGTTCCATGCGGATTCCTGCCTCACCACTTCTTGAGGCTTGTAGTATCCTTGTATTAATAAACTGATAATAAAACACTGTATGTATTTGTTGATGCAAATCTTTTGGCAATGCTATCAGATTATCATCATCATTAATGCTTATCCCATAAATCCTCAAAAAAGTTCTCGCGGGCGACGCTCTCCAAGCCGCCTGTGCCACAATATGATGAACGTGTGTGATCTCTTTTTTCTGTGGCACAGCAATTGTGGAGGTATCAGATACAGTAGTAGTAATCGTAACTGAATCAGTTATTTCCTGTTCCTGAGAACGAGCGCGAGTTCTATCTTCGACAATTGATATTACCTCGGTCGCAACTTCTACAGTAAGAATGGCCGCAGCCACATACACGACAGCGGTCGCCACAGCTTCTATCGCCGCGGCAACAGCTGCGCCAATACCAAACACCGCAAGTAGCGCAAATCGTCCCTCGGAATCGACAAATATCTGTGGGTTGTTCAGACAGTAGCAGAAGAGGTTGCTGTATAATATCGAACTACCAGAATCCTGCACGGAGTCTGCACTGATAAAGCGCTTCCAAACAGAATTATAGTATCTGCTCCTTAGATAATACAGCCCCGTCTCCTCATCAAACACATACCCGCGATACCTGAACGGGCTCAGCTCCGCCAACACTTCATATGCAGTTGTCAAGGTACGCACGAGCGTGGGCTTGCCCCATGCATCGTACTTGTATTCTACCACGAGGCTTCCGGCGCTGTCAACGATTCCTACGATGTCACCCTGTAGGTTGTGGACGTAGCTGTACAGTGCGCCGTTGAACTCCACCATTGCCGGTCTGCTCTGCGCATCGTAGAAGAAGTGCATCTCATCGCTTCCCCTGGTCAGATGCGTTATTTGTCGCGCGTGTAGAGACCATCCAGCGCGTGGGCGGCGACCTGCAGGTTCTTTTGGCTCCCATGGACGTATCTACGCATCGTCATGTCCGGCGTGCTGTGGCCGGCGTACAGCTGCGTCGTCTTTACGTCCTTTGTCGCATCGTAAATGTCGGTG
>DVGZ01000039.1 GCA_018712435.1 Candidatus Caccousia avicola | reverse complement strand
GTCTTGATCAGAGACAAGAAGTTGTTTTCCATAAAAAATCATCCTCCATTCTGTCAACATTTCCGAGATGCAGGCAACAAAAAAGCCACACAACTATCATAAGACAGTTGTGTGGCAAAAAGATGACCGAATCCGGAAAAGTCCACTCAAATTTTACGTCTATTATTATAACGAGCTTTCGGGAGACTGTCAAGCATCAATCTTTACGGAATTGTGGCGGCTGTGTAGGAGTACAATACATCTTGGACAGTTGAATAAAAAAGGATGAAGGATAAGGCCTCATCGGTTATAGTTGGAGTTGTGAGACAACAACTGAACGAGAGGGGGCCATATCCTTCATGAGAAAGAGTATAACACAGGACATGGCATACAGGCAATCCCTGATGAAGTACGCGGAAAAATACGGCGTGAGTCGGGCCAGCCGGAAGTACAACAAGAGCCGATCGTACATCTACTTTTGGAAGGCCCGCTGGGACGGGACCGTGCAGTCCCTGGCCTGTCAGTCCCGGCGGCCCCACAGCCATCCCAACCAGCATACGGAGGCGGAGCTGAAATTGATTCGGGACATGCGCCGCCGCAACCCCCGCCTCGGCATGGTGGAACTGTGGCACCGTCTGCGCCAGAGAGGGTATACCCGCTGCCCGGAAAGCCTGTTTCGCGTCATGAGGAAGCTGGGCCTGTTTCCGCAGGCGGAGAAGAAGCCGGCCTGCAAGCCCAAGCCCTATGAGCAGATGACCTATCCCGGCCAGCGGGTACAGGTGGATGTGAAGGTGGTCCCCCGCCGCTGCATCGCCAACCCGGAGCTGCGGCTGTTTCAGTATACCGCCATTGACGAGTTCACACGACTGCGCTTCCTGGCTGCTTATCCCGAGCAGTCCACCTTTTCCTCCGCCGACTTCCTCAGAAAGCTGGTACGCTGGTACGCCCGCCGGGGCATCCGGGTGGAATGTGTTCAGACTGACAATGGCTTTGAGTTCACTAACCGCTTTTCCAACAGCAGGCGGGAATTGCCTACTCTGTTTGAGGCCACTGCCGCCCAACTTGATATCCGCCACAAGCTCATCCGTCCCTATACGCCACGCCACAACGGTAAGGTCGAGCGCAGCCACCGGGAGGACCAGAAACGCTTCTACTCCTGCCACAACTTTTATTCCCTGGATGACTTTGCAAAGCAGCTCGCCATCCATAACCGCCGCTCCAACAACTTCCCCATGAGGCCCCTCGGCTGGCTTTCCCCCTCAGAGTTCACCGTCCAATATGTTTGACAAACCTACATCTCCTAAATTTCCGCAGCGATAAAAAAGCATGCTGCAAGAATATTCTCACAGCATGCCTTTTCTGAATTTATAATGGTATCGGGTGTTATCGCACAGCGCCCCAGTGCGCGGGGACAGCGGGACAGGCGGAGGAACGGCGGGCCGCCCGGATCTCCACATAGCAGCCGCACAGATTGCAGGTTGCGTTCACCAGCTCCTCGCAATTCTTACAGGCGGCAAGACGTGCTTCATACACATCGTCCGGCGTGCGTTCCTTCTCCGGCAAACGTGCACGGTAACGGCGAACGCTCTCCAGATAATCGCCTTCTCCCAGTTCTTCCAGCAAACAGCGCCGGCAAACGCGGCCGGACGCTCCAACTGCACGGTCCATCGCGGTTATTCCAGCGTGATGGCGGCAACGCTGCACACGGGAAGTGTCATCTTCACACTGCTACCGCAGCGCTCGAAGCCGGTGAAGTTCTGCGGCTTGACCGTCTCGGGAGCCTCAAAGGTGTTGTGGTCACCCATCGCTCCAGCCAGCAGGCGGACAGAAACGGAAGCATTTTCCTTACCCGACACGCAAAGCTCGATCTCCTGGCTTTCCGTCGCGGACAGGTTTGCCACCGTGACATGAACGCGGCCTTCCGCGTCCACGGAAGCGGACTGGTGCAGCGAGGGAACCTTCTGATCGCCCACGCCAATCTCACGCGCCTCGACATAGCTGTCTAGCAGCGTCGCGTCCTGATGCTCCTTGTACAGATCAAACACATGGTACGTCGGCGTCAGCAGCATCTTCTCACCCTCGGTGAGGACAACCGCCTGCAAAACGTTGACCATCTGGGCAATGTTGGCCATAACGATTCCGTCGGCGTGGCTGTTGAAAATATTCAGTGTGACAGCAGCCAAAATGGCGTCACGCATGGTGTTCTGCTGATAGAGGAAACCGGGATTGGTGCCGGGCTCCACATCGTACCACGCGCCCCACTCGTCCACAATCAGTCCGACGCGACCTTCCGGATCGTGGCGGCGCATGATGCGCAGATGGTTGCTCACCAGCTCCTCCATCCGCAGGCCCTTTTTCAGAGTACGGTAGTAGGTTTCCTCATCAAATCCTGTTGCCGGGCCTTTCTCCTGCCAATTATCATTGGGAAGCGTGTAATAGTGGAGCGTCAAAGCATTGGCGTACTTGCCGGCGATCTCCATCACCTTGTCCGTCCACTCGTAATCATCCACGTTCGGGCCGCAGGCAATCTTGAGTACCTTGTTGTCACCGTAGTTACGCACATACGTCGCATAGCGGCGGAACAGGTCCGCGTAATACTCCGGGCGCATATTGCCGCCGCAGCCCCAGTTCTCGTTGCCCACGCCGAAATACGTCAGCTTCCAGGGCTCCTCGCGGCCATTCTGCTTTCTCAGCTCCGCCATCGGGGACACGCCGTCAAACGTCATGTACTCGACCCACTCGCTCATCTCCTGCACCGTGCCGCTGCCCACGTTGCCGTTGACATACGGTTCGCAGCCGATTTGACGGCACAGCTCCATGAACTCATGCGTGCCGAAGGAGTTGTCCTCCACCACGCCGCCCCAGTGGGTATTCACCATACGCTTGCGGCCCTCCTTCGGGCCGATGCCGTCTTTCCAGTGGTACTCGTCGGCAAAGCAGCCGCCGGGCCAGCGCAGAACCGGCACGCGGATCTGCTTGAGGGCTTCCACAACATCCGTGCGCATCCCGTTCACGTTCGGGATCGGGCTGTCCTTTCCCACAAACAGTCCGTTATAGATGCAGCGGCCCAAATGCTCGGAAAAATGGCCGTAAATATTACGGTTGATTTTCGCTCCCTTTTTTTCTGTGTTTACAATCAGTTTAGCCAATGAGATTTCCTCCTTTTCCCCAATGCGCGGCGCGCCTGAATTTCTATGGAATCAGTATAGCGTCTTGCCCTTTTTCCGGCAATGATTTATAATAAGGAGAAATTGACTTATCCTATGATTTTTTCAGACTGCTCTGTGTGCAAGGAGGTGTTGGTACGTTTCATGTGATTCAATGCGGCTATCGTTTTCTTCACCGCGAACCTCTTCGGATCGATCGCTCCGGCCTTCCCTTTTATGTCTTTGTCTATTTTCGCGCGAAGGCGGAGGCGGAGCTGGACGGCAAAACCGTTCCCCTGCATAGCCACTGGATCCTGTTCCCACCGGGCTCCACCCAGCATTACCGCTCCGCCTGTCTTCCCTATGAGGATGACTGGGTACATTTTACTGCTTCCCACGGCGAAGACTTCCTGCGGGATCTGGGAATCCCGCTGAGCCGTCCTGTCCTCCTGCCCGATCCTTCCCCTATCGACAGAGCCATTCTGAGCATGCAGAATTTGCAGGGACAAAAGGCCGCCTGGATCGATCCTCTGATTTCCTCTTATCTCTCCTGCCTGTTTTATGATCTCAGCAAGCTGTCTCCCAGCATCGGCGTGCAAACCTCCGCACACCGCTACTATCCGGAATTGTCGCAGCTTCGCACTGAGCTGTTCAGCAACCCCTCCGCAGGCACGACCGTGGAAGCGCTGGCCGCGCGCATTGGTCTGAGCGGCTCCTATCTTCAGGCTCTGTACAAGACGGAATTCGGCGTATCCATTGGGGAGGACATCATTCGGGGACGCCTGGATCGGGCTAAATATCTGCTGGCCAACAGCGAGACTCCCGTGGCCAGTGTGGCAGAGGCCAGCGGCTACCGCTGCGAGGCACATTTCATGCGGCAGTTTAAGCGTTTAACCGGTATGACGCCGGGAGAATACCGCCGCAGCACCCGCATCTGAAAAGACTGGTTTTATTGACTTTTCACAGCCCCCATGATACGATAGCGTCACACAGGTTAGAATTTTCTAACCTCAACTGATTCGGAAAGGAGAAATTCCATGCAGCTTTCCCTTTTATGGGCGGCGGGAGCAACCGGCTTTACCTTCGCGATGACAGCTCTGGGCGCCGCTCTGGTATTTTTCTTCCGCAAGGAGATCCGTCCGCAGATCCAGCGTCTTTTTCTCGGCTTTGCCGCCGGGGTTATGATTGCCGCCTCTGTGTTCAGCCTTTTGATTCCGGCCATTGAGCAATCGGAGGAAGCTGGAATCCCCGGCTGGATTCCAGCGGTGGGAGGATTCGCCCTGGGCGTTGCCTTCCTGATGGCGATGGACTCTTTCCTTCCCCATCTTCATCCCGGCTCAGAGGAAGCGGAGGGGCACGCCTCCTCCTGGAAGCGCACCACCCTGATGGTCGCCGCCGTCACACTGCACAACATCCCGGAGGGAATGGCCGTGGGTCTGACCTTCGCTCTGGCGGCGCAGCAGGAGCCCGCGAACCTTTCGGCCGCCGCCGCGCTCGCTCTTGGCATCGGACTTCAGAATTTCCCCGAAGGCGCGGCCGTTTCCCTCCCCATGCGGCGGGAAGGCACCCCGCCCGGCCGCGCCTTCCTGTATGGAGCGTTTTCCGGGATTGTGGAGCCTATCTTCGGGATTCTGATTGTTCTGGCCGCTCCCGTGCTCCAGCCACTCATGCCGCTTCTGCTGAGCTTTGCCGCCGGAGCCATGCTGTATGTGGTCGTGGAGGAACTTGTCCCCGAAGCACATCTGGGGGATCACTCCAACACCGGCACATTAAGCGTTATGGCCGGCTTCCTTCTGATGATGCTTCTTGATATCGCCCTCGGCTGAATCCGCGGCAGAAAATTCCTTCTGGTCCAACCGGTATACATCGTGGGGCATTTCCTTGCCCTTGACCACCTTCACAAAGCGCTCTCCGGTGGGACACATCCCCAACCGGCGCGCTACCGCGATGGAAGATGTATTTTCGGGACGAATATCCGCCCACAGCTCCGAAACGCCGCAGTTGGCAAACGCGTAACGTGCCAAACCGGCGGCGGCTTCCGTTGCATAACCGTTTCCCCAGAAGGCTTCGTCAAAAATCCAGCCAAGCTCCCACACGGAGCGGCCCGCCATGTCTCCCCGCATCAGACCGGCCTGTCCCACACAGACCCCGTCCTCCCGCCGCAGGGCAAGGAAATAGCCCGCTCCGTCGCGCGCATACCGTTCCCGGTTCCGCGCGATCCATGCAAGCACTTCTTCCTCGGTAAATGCGTATTCCCACGCGTACATGACGCGAAGATTCCCCATAAAATGGAGCAGGGCGGGGGCGTCCTGCTCCGTCATCTGCCGCAGCGTCAAACGCGGCGTCTGTAAAAAATCCATTGTTGTATTCTCCTTCGTTTTTATCGTGTCAAGGCAAGCAGAAGCAGCAGAGCTCCGCCCACCCAGGACAGATCCTTTTCCGTCCGCCGAGCCACGCGCCCACCCAGACGGCAGCCCATCGCCACCGCACCAGCCGTGGCGGCAAATGCAAGCACAAAAATCGAAACGGCTCCGCCTCCCGCAAGGCCGGATCCAAAGCCTGCGGCCAAGCCGTCCAGGGAAAGCGCCGCTGCCAGAGCAGCCGCCTCCCGGGGAGACAGCACACGGGAATCGTCGGCGTCGGCTTCCTGCGGGTCTGCGTAAATCTGCAAAATGAAGTGAAGCCGGAGCGCGGAAAAACGAATCTCGTGCTTCTCCCCCTGCCGTTTCCGGATCCAGCGTTTCAGCGAACTGTCAAACAGCTTGCACAAGCCCAGAGCAGCCAGGATCGACACACCAAGCCAGTGCGTAACGCCCTCCGGCAAAAAAGGCGCGAGAATTCCTCCCACCAGGTGCGACAGCGCCAGTGTGGACGCGCAGATCGCACTGACTGCCAGCAGCGAAACGCGTGGGATCGCAATCCGCGCCGTTCCATAGGAAAAGCTGGCCGCGAGAGCGTCCACCGATGAGGCCAGCGCCAGCAAAAGGGCCGGGAGAACGGCCCGCAAATATTCATCCACAGAAATTCCCCCTTGTGCCGTATCTTATTCGGGACAAGGGGGTTTTTGTGCATCAGAATTACAAACCGAGCGCCTCCGCCCACTTTTCGGGCCGGAAGCCTGTCAGAACTCGATCCTCCAGAACCAGGATCGGCCTTTTGACCAGCATCCCGTCCGTAGCCAGAAGGGCAAGCTGCTCCTCTTCACTCATACCGGGCAGACGCTCCTTGAGATTCATGGAACGATACAGCTGGCCGCTCGTATTAAAAAAGGATTTGAGCGGAAGCTTTCCCTGCTCCTTCCACGCGGCCAGCTCCTGCGCGGTGGGATTTTCCTCCACGATATGACGGGCGGTAAAGGACACGCCGTGCTCCTTGAGCCAGGCTTCCGCCTTCCGGCAGGTGGAGCATTTGGGATACCATACAAACAAAGCCATGTTTTTGTTCTCCTTTCTCATTCCCAGGTTTTCCAGATCTCCGGGCAATACCCAACCGTCGCCTGACGGCCGTTGCGCACAATCGGGGTGCGAAGCAGCGTCGGGAATTCCAGCAGCTTTTCCTCCTTCGCTTCATCGGAGGAAAGATACGGCAGGAGAAGGGCCTGCTCTCCCTTCGCTTTGGGATCTATCAGAGCATCCAGGCCGCCGACCGCCGCTTTCACGGAGGTCAGTTCTCCGCGGCTCATACCCTTCTGCGACAAATCGATCCGTTGAAACCGGATTCCCCGTTCCTTAAAATAACGTTCGGCCTTTTTGGTATCAAAGCATTTGGCCTTTCCAAAAATCTGAATATTCATAACGGTTCACTTCCTTTTCAGCGGATGCTTTGTGCCGTCCTGTTCCAGCACGGTGATCCCGTCCAATTGAGCACGCAGGCTTTCCCGAAACGCCTTGACATACTCCGCCCGAAGGGCCGCACGTTCTTCCGTCTCTTCCGGCGTGAGGGGACCTTCCTTCGCCTTTCGCGCCAGTTCATTGATTCGATCGATTTTTTTCTGATCCATCGCGTTTCCGCCTTTCCGGGCAGGAGATCCCGCCCCGTATTGTCTGAGCGTATCACACAGGCTTTTCCTTGTCAAGGCATAAAAAGCGGGGACCGTGGCCCAGCGGCCGCCGATCCCCGATTCTATGAAAACCTCCTGGGAGGATTGCTTTTGGTCTGCCGGGTGTACCGGGCCGGTATTCCGTCCACTCTCCGGTTCCTTCAGCAGTAAAATAAATATGAGAGAGATGAGAGATTTTTCTGTTCCTATCTCTGAGGTACGAGTTTAGTATACCCACCCTCTGTGACGGCTGGATGATGGAAAAACAAACAGTTTTGGCTTTTTTTATGAATGAAATGTTTCGACCCCCGCGAAATCTGTATCTTTTTCCGCCTGGATATTATACGGAAAAGGCTCCCCGGTTATGACCGGGAAGCCTGGCTGTTCCCTGTTCTTTGCAGAACAGCGGACAGAAACAAACATACGCAGACGAGCGCTCCCACTACCGACAGATACTCCATGCCAAAGAAGATCTGCGCAAAGGACAGGACCGCTGCCGCCTCTGTGCACCGAAACACCGCATTTCTCAGACAGAGCGAGCGCAGTGGACGAAACGCGGAAAAGAGTCCGATAAGGAGACTGCAAACTGTGAGCAATCCTGCCAAAAGCGGAAAGAAATTGCCGTATCCGAACACGTTGAGATCAAAAAAGGAAAAGGTTCGCATAATCCGTTCCGTCGGGCTTGGAGCCATCACCATCACAGCGCCAAACGGCAGAAGCTCCAGAATCAGCGCCAACACCAGACACCCCATCCCAATCCAGTAGAGAAGCTTCCCGTGCCCACTGTCTTTTTTCAGAAAGAGGCATACCGCCGCTCCAATCGGTGCAAACCCCAAAGCCCAGGCGCCGCTTTTGCTTTGTGTGGTCACCACCAAAGGCGTGAGAAGCAACAAAATTCCCACAATCACCAAACAGAATCCGGCAGCGCGTGCGGCGGTGTGACGGGAATGACGCACAACCTCCACAACAATCGAATCCGTTTCATCCTGCGCCTGCTCCGGCGGCACGCGCTTTCCCGCCAGAAGTTCGCCCACAGAAACACCCAGGATCTCGCTGAGCGGCTTGAGAAGCGCGGTATCGGGAAGCCCCTTTCCGGTTTCCCAGCGCGAAATTGCCTTGTCCGTCACCATCAGCTTGTCGCCAAGCTCCTTCTGCGTGTATCCTTTTTCCTTTCTGAGTTCCGCCAAAAAGCGGCCTGTCGTTTTGGCATCCATTTGCATCTCCTCCTTTCGCTTTCATCATAGCATATCAAAGGAGAGAATGCACTCTATGAATCGTAGAGTGCAGAAAATGTCCTATTTTTTCGCTGCCTGCGCAAGCTCTGAACTTTGCTGCTTAAAATGGATGAAATCACAAACTGGCATTATGATGGCTTATCTTTTTGAAACACAGATAGAATCCTTCCTCCCCCACTCGTTCCGTCACACTTTGTAACCCAGCATTCTCGCAGATTGTTTGAATGGAGGTTTTGTCCTGCGCATCCAGTTTTCCGATCCCATAGGTTGTAGAGATCTGTTCTGTGGGCAGCTGAACCTGCACATCCACGCAGAACGGCTCTGGGTACGCGGATGCAATCTCGCAATCCCATATATGAATTTCACCGCCGCATTTCAACACCCGTACCGCTTCCATGATAGCTCGTCTTTGTTCTTCCGCGCTCATAAACATCAAAGAATAAAAGAATGTTGCATGGTCAAAAGAACAGTCGGAAAAGGTCAGATTCACTGCATCCATCAGCACTTTCACAAATCCCGAAGGCGCTTCGTCCAACTCCTCCTGATATTTGTCAATCGCTGTCACCTGTTCCCCGTAAAGACGGCCGATGATCCCTTCCCCTCCGCCGCCAACATCCAGTATTTTACCCGACAAATCCTTGTTCAGCGTAATCACGATTCACATTCCTTTCTTGCCCAAACAGAGCAAAAGGGGCTTGCCGCCTGCTTTCTGTTGGCAGCAAGTCCCTTTCGCTTTTTCTTTTCTGTTGGAATGACTGGCGCGGCTGTTTTTACGCCGCGGACACAGTTACCACTGCGTCAATTCCAGATACAGATCCTTATACTGTTTTGCCGAATTCTCCCACGAGACATCTTTTTCCATATCACGCCGGACCACCTGATTCCACTGGTCACGGTTTGTGAAATACAACGTCTTGGCACGGTTGATGGCATCGAGAAGCAGACCCGCATCATAGCGGTCGAACGTGAAGCCGTTGCCGTCTCCGGTGAAGACGTTGTAAGGCTGCACAGTGTCCTTCAGGCCACCGGTTTCGCGGACGATGGGAAGCGTGCCGTAATGCATCGCGTTGAGCTGCGTCAGGCCGCACGGCTCAAAGCGGGAGGGCACCAAAAGCGCGTCCGCACCCGCATAAATGCGGTGCGCTCTTGCCTCGTCGTACTGGATGCAGGCGCTGAACGTCCCACGGTTTGCCCCCTCATAGTAGCGGAAGGTATCCTCATACTGCTGGTCGCCGGTTCCCAGCACCACCACCTGGGTGTTGCCGTCCAGGACCTGCGGAATGATGGAGCTGACAAGATCCAGCCCCTTCTGATTGGTCAGACGGGAGATCAGGCCGATGACAAACTTGCCCGCGTCCTCCTCCAATCCGAGCTCCTTCTGAAGGGCCAGCTTGTTTTCCATCTTGTGCTCAAATACGGTATCGCGGTTATAATGAACCGCCAGCGCGGGATCGGTCTCCGGGTTCCACATGCCGTAATCAATGCCGTTGACAATTCCTCTGAGCTTTCCGCTGTGGTAGCGCAGATGATTTTCCAGATGCTCGCCGTACTCGGCCGTCTGGATTTCATAGGCATAGGTGCCGCTGACGGTGGTAATGCGATCCGCATAAGCGAGACCGCCCTTGAGCATGTTGGCGTCCACATAATTTTCCTTGAGAGCGCCCATACCGAACACACTGTCCGGCAGGCCGGACCAATACTGAATGGTCGGAATGTTGTAAATTCCCTGGAAGCGAAGGTTGTGGATCGTCAGGATGGAGCGCGCATGGCCAATCGGAGAATCCTGGAACAGGGTGCGCAGATACACCGGCACGAGAGCCGCCTGCCAGTCGTGGCAATGAACAATGTCGGGAATCCAGTTCAGATAATTCAGCGCGGCGAGAGCGGCCTTGCTGAAGAAGCAGTATTTCGGGATATCATCCACAAGATTCAGATACGGATTTCCCGAAGAGAAAAATTCCTGGTTGTCGATGAAATCATATACCACGCCGTCACAGACGTATTCCATGATGCCGACATAGTAGTTGCGTCCGGTCTTTCCCAGGTCCATGTAAAACTCGCCGCGGTAAACCATCTGATCCTGATATTTCTGCGGGATGCAGGCATAGCGCGGCAGGATGACGCGAACGTCGCAGTTCAGGCGCACCAGCTCGCGGGGCAGCGCATACATGACATCTCCCAAGCCTCCCGTTTTGACAAACGGATGGCATTCCGAACCGATAAACGCGACACTCCGGCGGGGCAAATTCGACATCACACTCACAGCTGAAACCTCCTCCACAGCAGGTGCAGCCTCCGCCACGGCAGGAGCAGATTTTTCTTCCACAGACGCCGCTTTTTTCGCGGAGGTCCTCTTTTTTCCCTCAGCAGGCGCGGCCTTTGCTGCCGCAGAAACAGCCTTTTCCTCTACAGACGATGCCTTTTTCGCGGAAGTTCTTTTCTTACTCTCGGCGGGCTCGGCTTTGGACGCCGTCTTTTTCGCTGTGGTCTTTTTCTTTTCCTCAGCGGGCGCGGCCTTCTCCGGCGCGGGATCGGTCTTTTTCTCAGCGGTTACCGTCTCCTTCACCGCGGGTTCCTTCTTTTCCTCAGCAGGCGCGGCCTTTTCCGCGGCAGGAGATGCCTTTTTCTCAGCGGTTACCGTCTCCTTCGCAGCAGGTTCCTTTTTTTCTTCAGCAGGCGCGGGCTCTGTCACAGCAGAAATGGCTTTTTCCTCCACAGACGCTGCTGTTTCCGCAGCGGGAGCGGCAACCTTCTTTGTTGTCGGTTTCTTTTTCACAGAACTTGCCTTTTTTCGTGCCATACCAAACCTTCCTTTCACCTATTCAGAATCATTGAGGTCCTTTTCGCTGCCTCCAATGGATGTGGAAGTCATGCAAATGAGGAGATTTGCCCGAAAGCGTGCGGCGTTTTGGGTACGCACTGTATCTCCCCTTTCTTACTATCATACCATATTAAGGCAGAAAATGCACTCTATGAATTGCAGGATAGGGGAAAATTTGGCAGTTCTTAATTTTTATCACTCGTGTGTCTTTTCTGATACAAAACAATCTCTGGATCGGCCCCATTATCGCCATATTCGCACACCAGAAGATGTGTTTCATCCGCTGTCAGGCCATAACAGCGATTGCTGCCCGCCTTACAAATCTGATTGCCCAGATAGATTTTATTGTCGTCCCAGAAACGGATCGTTTGCCCGCTGGGAAGAACATATTCCAGATTGACAAACGAACCTTTGAGACTATTCATCCCGGTCACCGGAGCCATCCCCGGAATTCCCAAAGCATTGTATTCCGCGATCAGCGTTTCCTTCAGCTCACAGTGTCCGGCGCACGCTTCACAGCTTTCCTGCCCTCTTTCCCGGCAGCATTGCGCGACCATGCACGGTCCTCCAAATGGCCGTCCCTGTGTTGCCGTACATCCGGCACAGCTTGCCGACAGCGAACACGCGCCGCAGTCGATTCCGCAAATGGATGTTTTCATGAAAACTCCTCCCCATTGTATCCTGTTTTTTGATACCGATTATCCTATCTACTCCCCGCGCCGGGAACGGATGATTCCCTGTGCGGCAAAGCAGGTGGCAAACAAATATCCTCCGTAAATCAAAAGAAGAATTCCCGCCGTGGCCAGAGCTCCCGGAAGAATGTCGATCGCCATCTCAGAAGCGAAGGTACGGCGCAGTACCTCCAGCCCCACGGCAGAATGGATCAGCGCCAACGCCAGCGGCAGACAGACATACATGGCAATCTGCGCGAACAGGGCGCGCCGCACCGCTTTTTCCTTTGCTCCCAGACGGCGCAGAAGCCGGTAATTCTCCGCACAGTCCGCCGTTTCCGAAAGCTGCTGCAAACCGAGGACAGCGGCGCTTGTAATTAGGAACACCAGCCCGATATAAATTCCCAGAAACAGCACAATGGTTTTGGCCCCGATGCTGCTGTTCATCACCGATTGGCGGGTAATTTTCTGATCGTACGGTCTCCAATTTTTCTCCATATCCTCCCGGGGCCGGGTGTAAATTTCATCCAGAACCTCGACAAAATCCTCCTCTTTCACCCCGTCCAACAGCTGAATGTTCAGCAGCTCCGCCAAAACCGGCAGTTTCTCCGCCGCTTCATCCGGCAGAATAACCGCCAGAATATCAATTGAATTCACACCTGTGCTGAGCGGCTCCGACACACATGCTTCCTGCGCCGGAAAAAAAGTTTCTCCCTCCACCGTCACCGCAAGACCGGACGTGTAAAAGGAGCCAAGCTCCTGCACGACTGCCGGTTCCACCCAAAGCAGATATTCTCCTTCTTCCACGGATACCTCCGGCTGGTTGGCAAGACGGCGCATAGCGTTCCATTCGCTCTCCGCCAAAACGTCGCAGAACGGGGCAAAAACCGAATTTCCCTGCTTGCGGAAGGCCCCTTCCTCCTCGGGAAGTCCAACTTCCAGAAAAAAATGCAGGCCATCCTCAAACACCACCTCGGCGGTGTGAATTTCCATCTGGCTGGAGGAACGGACAAACTCATCGTAAGGCACGCCATCCGCCCGCAGCTGCTGCTCCATATTCAGCGACGGTTTCGCCCCCTGATCCACATAATAGAGAAGACTTGCGCTGTACGGGTTATTCGCGCGCGCCTGCGTGCTGAAACCCTCCGATGTGCTCACCCCGCCCGCCAGCGCGCTGATGGTCAAAAAGAGCATCAGGCAGATCACGCTCATGGAGAGCGCCGCCGTGTTGACGCGCGCGTTAACCTGGCGTAAGATAAAGCAATTCAGCCCGCGAAAATAAAAACGCGGGAACAGACGCGGAAGCGCGGAGAGAAAACCGGAAAGGGAGAAAAAGAAAAGAACGGTGCCGACACACCCCAGTACAATCTGTTTTCCCAGCTCCGCACTGAACAAACCCGTATGAAGCACCCAAACATATGCCGCCCCAAGCGACAGCACGGAGAACAGAAACAGGATGAGCGATATCCTTCTTCCCCGCACACCGGAGCTTTCATTTTTCCGGCCCGCCGTCAGAAGCTCCGACAGGCGGCAGCGCGACACGGACACCATATTAAACACAATCACAACGGCAAAAATCACGGCAAAGCAGAGCACCGTTTTCCCCACCGCCTCCGGGGAAAGAATGAAGTGAAAAGACGTCAGATCCGCTTCAAAAAAAAGCCGCGCGGTAAACACCGAAACAATCTGCGAAAGGAACACGCCCGCCGTCAGTCCCGCCGCAAGCGCAAACAGGCCAATCAGAAACGTCTCGGCAATCAGGATCCGCGAAATGCCGCCGCGCTCCATCCCAAGCAGAAGATACATGCCCAGTTCCCGCTTTCTGCGCTTCATCAAAAAGCGGTTGGCGTACACGACGAGCAGACCGAACACCACAGCCACAAACACGGAAACATAAGCCATGATCTCCGTCATTTGCGCCACATAAAATTTCTGAGAATCGCTCAGGGCAATCATCGCCTGTTGGGCGTCGATGGAATTGAACACATAAAACAGACACACGCCGAAGGCAAGCGTCAGAAAATAGACGGTAAAATCCCGAATGCTGCGGGCGACGTTGCGGAAGGCCAGCTTACAGAGCATGAGCGCTGTCACCTCCGAGCAAGGACACAACCTCCATGATGCGGTCGAAAAACTCTCCGCGTCCCGCGTCTCCCCTTCTCAGCTCGCTGAACAGCTTTCCGTCCTTGATGAAAAGGATACGGCCGCAGTAGCTGGCGGTGAAGGCGTCGTGCGTTACCATAAGGATGGTTGCTTTCAAAGCGCTGTGCAGCGTGCTCAGGCTTTCCAGAAGAACGCGCGCACTGCGGGAATCGAGCGAACCCGTCGGCTCGTCCGCGAGAATCAGGGAAGGATTCCCCACGATGGCCCGCGCCGCCGCAATGCGCTGCTTTTCTCCGCCGGAAAGCTGATACGGATATTTCGGCAAAGCGGAGGATACGCCGAGCCGCTGCGCCACCTCCTCCACACGCACCCGGATTTCTCTTGGCGGCGTGCGGCGGATAGTCAGCGCCAGCGCGATGTTTTCAAAAGCCGTCAGCGTATCCAAAAGGTTATAATCCTGAAAGATGAAGCCAAGCTCCTCCCGGCGGAACGCACTCAGACGGCGCTCTCCCAGCACGGTCACATCCCGGCCCCCGACAAAAATATGCCCGGCGCTCACCCGATCGATGGTGGCGATGCAGTTGAGCAGCGTCGTTTTGCCGCTTCCGGACGCGCCCATAACGCCGACAAACTCTCCCTTTTCCACCGTAAAGCTGATGTCGTCGACCGCCTTTGTCACACTGCCTCGGCTGCCGTAATACTTTTCCACATTGCGGACTGTCAGAACAGGTTCCATGTCATCCTCACTCCTTGCCGGGTGGGCGCGCCAAAGCCACGGCGCCATTCCACCCTGATGCTCCTATTGTAGCAGAATGCCCCCGGTTCCTTCCATCGATCCGCCTTACGCTTTTCTTACATTTTCGTAACATACACCCTCAATCAGGCTGCTGCGCGGAAAACAAATCAGCGCGCGCGTGCCGCCCTCCGGCGGCGACTCCACCGCGAAGCGCATTCCCATTTTTTCACACAGCACGCGGCACAGGTACAGCCCCATCCCGCTCGCTCGTGTGCCGCTTCTTCCGTTTTGTCCCGTGAAGCCCTTTTCGCAGACACGGGGGAGATCCTCAGGCGGGATCCCCGGGCCGTTGTCCGTCACGGCAAGAACGACGCATTCCGGCTCCGCTCGGCCCTCAAACCGCAGGCGCAGAGGCTGTCCGGCGTATTTGACGGAGTTAGTCAGAAGCTGTGACAGAATAAAATCAATCCATTTCGGATCCGCCGCGACCGATTCCTCCAACCCCGCGCGCTCCACCGCGGCGTGACTCTCGATCAAAAGCCCCGCGCTGCGCCGCAGAGCGGAGGATACCAGCTCGCCAAGCGTGACGCGGCGCAGGAGATAATCCTTTTCCACCTGGCGGCTTCTCGCGTAAAACATGGACTGCTCCACCAGCGCGTCAATGCGCCGTAGCTCCCGGATCATCGCGCCGGACACCTCGCCCGGATGATTTTCCGCCAGCAAAAGCGCCGAAGCAATCGGCGTTTTGACCTCATGCACCCAGACCTCGACGTATTCGCGGTATTCCTCCTCGGCACGGCGGCAGGCGGCGATCTCGTCGTTCATGCTCCGTCCCGCTTCACACAGCGCGCGCCAGCAAAGCTGCCCTTCCGGAAAATCAGGCTCCTCCAGCGTTTCCGCAAGCAAATATTTCCGGTCAATTGCCTGAAGATTTTGTTCAAGCTCCTGATAAAAACGCCGTTTCTGCAAATACTCCAAAAGAAGGGCCGCGAACAATCCCGCCACAAACACCCCGCTGACAAAGAAAGCGGCATACAAATCCGCTCCCAACCCCGTCAGAAGCACACCGCAGAACAGGGCCGTAAAGAGCGAGGCCACCAGAAACAGCCATTTGCCCTTTAAAAAACGGAACAAATTCATATTTCATACCCTTTCCCCCGCCGTGTGGTGAGAAAGTCCCGCACGCCGATCCCTTCCAGCGTGCGGCGCAGGCGGTTCATGTTGACTGTGAGCGTATTGTCGTCGATAAATTCATCGGACTGCCACAGCTCGTTCATCAGCTCCTCACGCGAAACAATCTGTCCCGCGCTTCGGAACAGAAGGGAAAGAATCCTACCTTCATTTTTCGTCAGCTCAGCTTCCCGGCCCTCAAAGGAAACGGTGCCGCGCCCCGGGTCGTATGTCACGCCCCGGTGTGTCACGGTCCCCGCGTGCAAACCGCTACGCTTGAGGACGGCGGCGGTATGCGCCAGCAGGATCTGCCGGTTGAAGGGCTTGGCAATAAAATCGTCCGCTCCGAAGCTCATGCTCAGAAGCTCGTCCGCCTCCGTGTCACGGCTGGTCAAAACAATCACGGGGACGCGCGAAACAAGGCGCAGTTCGCGGCAGATGCTGTAGCCGTCCTTGCCCGGAAGCGTCAGATCCAACAGCACCAGATCGGGCTCTTCCCGCAGAATTGCTTCGGGCATGTCTGTAAAATTGGTTGGGGCGGCGCAGGTATAACCATATGTTTCCAGAAGCAGTTTCAATTCCCGGCGCAGGACCTCGTCGTCCTCCACCAGCACCAGCTTTGCCATGTCAATTCCTCCTTTGGGATCGGGTTCCTGCTTCATGATAGCAAAATATATCCGGTTTGTAAAATCGCTGTGAATTTCTTTGTATAGATGTTGACATTTACAAAATAGTAAGATATAGTATTTAATACTAGATTAAGAAAAAACACACTCTGCTTGTCAGAGAGAAGGAGGCTGCTATGAGTTATTCTGTTTGTCTGTTTGGAGATTCTGTGGCAAAGGGTGTGATATTCGACAGCATCCGGCGCAAATACCGTGTCATCAAAGATTGTTTTGCGGCCTCGATGGAAACACAGGAACACCTGCGTGTCACCAACTATTCCAAATTCGGCTGCACCATCACCAAAGGACGGGAGCTTCTCGAGCGCCATGCCGCGGAGCTTTCCTCCTACGACTTTGTTGTTTTTGAATTCGGCGGAAACGACTGCGACTTCGACTGGCACGCCATCGCGGAAAATCCCGACGGCGAACATCTGGCCAAAACGCCGATTGCCGTTTTTGAGGAGGAATACCGCAAAGCCGTCCGCTTCACACGGGAGAACGGCGGAACCCCCGTCCTGCTGAGCCTGCCGCCGATCGACGCCCACCGCTATTTCAACTGGTTCACACAGGGCGAAAACGCGGAAAACATCCTGCGGTGGCTGGGGGATATCGATCGGATCTACCGCTGGCATGAGATGTATAACCTCGCCGTGTGCCGCGTGGCCATGGAGGAGCACGTTCTCCTGCTGGATATCAGCAGCCGTTTTCTGGAACGCAGCCACTATGAGGAGCTGCTCTGTGAGGACGGCATTCATCCGAACGAAAAGGGACACGAGTTGATTTTCGCCTCTCTGCGGGAAGCAGCGGAAAAAGCTTCGCATAGGATGCCGCAGCTCTCTCCGAGATTGGCGCTGGCATAAATATGGATACAGGAAAACGGCCGGAACACACACGATGTTCCGGCCGTTCTTTATTCTGTGTCAGCCCTCATTATAGCGGGCCAGGAAGGTTTTCAGACGCTCGTTCTGCGTATTGCCGAACACGTCCTCCGCGCTGCCCTGTTCCACAATCACGCCGCCATCCATGAAAATGACGCGATCCGCGACGTCGCGGGCAAACTTCATCTCGTGGGTGACGACCACCATGGTCATATGCTCCGCCGCCAGTTCCCGGATGACACGCAGGATCTCTCCCGTCAGCTCCGGATCCAGCGCGCTGGTCGGTTCGTCGAAAAACAGGATATCCGGATTCATGGCGAGCGCGCGGGCAATGGACACCCGCTGCTGCTGCCCGCCCGAAAGCTGGCAGGGATACGCGTCCGCCTTATCGGAAAGCCCCATCTTCCCCAGAAGTGTGCGCGCCGTTTCTTCCGCTTCCGCACGGCTCTTTTTCAAAACGCGCACCGGGGCTTCCGTGATATTCCGCAGGACACTGAAATGCGGGAACAAATTGAAGTTTTGAAAGACCAGTCCCAGATGCAGGCCAATCTGCACACAGGTTTTCCGATCCGCGTATTTCGCTTTCCCGTTTTCCTCCCGGGCCAGCTGCTCCCCACAGATGGTGATGCTGCCGCTGTCAATCTGCTCCAGCTGTGTGATGCACCGCAGCAGTGTGCTTTTTCCCGATCCGGACGGTCCGATGACCGCCAGCACCTCTCCCTGGTTCACATGGCAGGAGATGCCTTTGAGCACCGGCTGTCCTCCAAAGCTTTTCCGGAGGTTTTCCGCCAACACCATTTCCTTTGCCACTGTTCGCACCTCCTCAGCGATAATAGGAGAATTTCTTCTCCGCCACGGTGAAGCAGCGCGTGACAACGCCGTTCATCACCAGATAGAACACAGCCGCCACGAAGAACGGGATGGTCGACACGGAGGAGCTTGCAAATTTTTCGGTGACGTGCATCAGCTCCTGAACCGCGATCACCTGCGCCAGCGAGGTATCCTTCACAAGGGTGATGAATTCATTTCCCATCGGCGGCAGGATCCGCTTGACCACCTGCGGCAGGACAATATGGAAAAAGGTCTGCGCACGCGTAAAACCGAGCACCTTTCCCGCTTCATACTGGCCTTCCGGGATCGACTCGATGCCGCCACGGTAAATCTCCGCGAAATACGCCGCATAGTTGAGCACAAACGCAATGATGGCCGCCTGCATGCGCTGCGGCTGGATGCCGAACAGCGGGTTCAGCCCATAGAACACGAAAAACAGCTGAAGCATGAGCGGCGTTCCGCGCATGATCAGAATGTAAAACCGTACCGGAAGACTGATGATTTTATACCGGCTTCTGCGTCCGAAGGCAACCAGCAGTCCCAGCGGAAGCGAAAAAAGAAGCGTCAGGAAAAAGATCAGAAGAGTGCTCAGGCTGGCCTCCCCCATCTCCTGGAGCAGCGTTTGCAAGCTGGCTAACGTTTCCGGATTCAAGATTTCTTCCCTCCTCTGTTTCCCGGCGCTGTCCGCGCCGTGCAAAAGGGGACCCGCCCCGGATCTTCTCCGGCGGCAGGCCCCTGAGCTCTGCTTTGATTACGCCTCGATGGTCGTGACGTCCTCTCCGAACCACTTTTCGGAGATCTCGCCAAGCGTTCCATCGGCCTTCATTTCGCTGAGCGCCTCATTCACTTTATCGCAAAGCGCCTGATCGCCCTTGCGGAAGCCAATCACATAATCCTCCACCGCAAGAGATTCAACCGTTCCGTCTTCCTTCTCCAAAATCCGGTAAGCGCCCGGATCGTTGGTCAGATAAAAGCGGGCGACCACCTCGTCGATGGCGATGGCTTCAATCAAACCGTTCTGGATTTCCAGAATAGCCTTGCTGTAGTCGTCGATCGGCACAATCTCCGCGAGGGACTCCCGGAATTCCGTGGCTTCCTCACTGTTCAGCGCCGTTTCCGCCGAGGAGTCGGACTGCACGCCCAAACTCTTGCCCGCCAGATCCGCAAGGCTCTGATAGGAGGAATCCTCTTTGACCAGAATCACCTGATTGTTCTTCATATACGCGTTGCTGAGCGTTTGCTTTTCCGCGCGCTCGTCGGTGTAGCTGTATCCGTTCCAGAGCAGATCCACGTTGCCGCCATCCAGCTCCATCTCCTTGGTGTTCCACTCGATCGGCTGAAGCTTCAGCTCCACACCGAGACGGCTGCACACCTCCTTGGCTACATCCACGTCAAAGCCAATAATTTCGCCTGTCTGCGTATCGGTATAGCCCATGGGCGGGAACGCGTCGTCCAGACCCATGACAAGCTCGCCTTTTTCCGCAATCTTATCCCAGGAGTCGTCGGACGCGGACTCCTCCGAATTTGTCGCCGCGCTTTCGGTTGCGTCCGACGCATCGTTTCCCGCCGCGCCCGAACTCGTCTGAGCTCCGCTCGATCCGGTGCAGGCCGCCGCGGAACAGGCTGTCAGAACCGCCAGCAGCAAAGCTGCAATTTTCTTTTTCCACATAACATAACGCTTCCTTCCCATCGTGCCCACCGGCACGGATCTTATTGATACATAGTAGAGCCTGATCGATTCACCGAACAGTTCGAGTGGCATTGTAGCATATTATCACGCTAAAGTAAAGAGGAATTTTTCTTCTCCGCTTGACAACGGAAGAATCCTGTGTTATTCTCAAACTGTACTAATCACAATAGAACAGTTGAGTACACATCGTACAGTTAAGACTCAGCGGAAAGGAGGATGCGCCATGCTTCTTCTCGACCACAAAAGCAGGCTCCCCATCTATACACAGCTTTATCAGGAAATTCTGCGTCTTTCCGCACTGGGAGCGATGGTTCCCGGAGAACAGCTCCCCTCTGTGCGGGCGCTGGCGCAGGAGCTGGGGGTCAACCCCAACACCGTGCAGAAGGCATACCAGCTTCTCGAGCACGACGGCTATATCTGTTCCGTGCCGGGAAAAGGCTCGTTCCTCTGCGACATGGGCGACGAAGCCGCGAAAAAGAAACGGGAAGCGGAACAGGCGCTGGAACATGCCGTCCGCAGCGCTCTGGAAAACGCGGTGAATCCCGATGAAATCCGCGCTCTGGTGGAACGCATACTGACAGGAGGCGAAGCAACATGATTGAAGTAAAGCATTTGACAAAACGGTTTGGGGCGGTTACCGCCCTGGACAACATCAGCTTTCAGGTGGACAGCGGATCCATCTTCGGGCTGGTGGGCAGCAACGGAGCGGGCAAATCCACCTTCCTGCGCACGGCGGCGGGCGTATACCGTCCGGACGCGGGATCGGTTCTCATCGACGGCGGCGAGCCGTTTGAAAATCTGTCTGTGAAAGGCAATGTCTGCTTCATCTCCGATTATCCATATTTCCCCCGCACCGCCACCCTGACCGATATGGAGGATTTATTCTCGCACACCTATCCCCATTGGGACAAAGAACGGTTTCACTATCTCTGCTCCTGCTTCCCGCTGGATACCAAGCAGCGGATTCTGAACATGTCCAAGGGCATGCAGCGTCAGGCGGCTATCCTCTGCGCGCTTGGCGCACGCCCGACGCACCTTCTGCTCGACGAAATCTTCGACGGGCTGGATCCGGTCATGCGCCAGCTGCTCAAACGAATTCTCTCAGGCGAGGTATCCGATCGCGGAATGACGGTGGTGATCGCTTCGCACAATCTGCGCGAGCTGGAGGATATCTGTGATCATGTGGGACTGTTCCACCGTGGCGGCGTGATCTTTGACCGTGAACTGGATTCGCTCAAACTCGGCATCAGCCGCGTGCAGGCCATGTTCCGCCCGATGCCCGACCGCAGCGCGTTCGATTCCTTCGACCTTGTGACGCTGCGCACGCAGGGCTCTCTCGTCGATTTTGTCGCGCGCGGAACACAGGAGGACATTCTGGCGAAGCTCAGCGCCATGAACCCCGTATTTTCCGAGCTTCTCCCGCTGACGCTGGAGGAAGTATTTATCAGTGAAATGGAGGCTGCCGGATATGACATCGACAACATTCTTTCGTAAGCCGGGCGGATTTTTCCAATCATACCGCGCGGCCCTGCGCCAGATCCGCGGCATCGCCCTTCTTTACACCGCCATCCTCGCGGTGGTGCTTCCCCTTCTGATGACGCTCACCGTCACACAGGCCAGAAGCAATTTTTCCTATTATAGTTCGGAAATGCCGATGGAATACTATCTTTCCTCGCAGGCTTCCAGCTTTCTGTACAGTATTCTGTCCCTGTTTGTTTTGCCGCTGCTGTGGCTGTTCGCCCTGATTTTCACCGTCTCTCTGTTTCGGTATCTGCACGACAAGCGCAGCGTGGATCTGTTCCATTCCCTGCCCATCCGCCGGGAAACGATGCTTTTCGGCCGTTTGACCGCGGAGCTGACGGCGCTGGTGGTTCCGCTTCTTGCAATGCTCATTGTCTGCTTTGCCATTCTGCTCTGCTTCGGCATTCCCATGCAGGCTGTGCAGGATGGGATGCTGGATCCCGGTCTGCTGTGGCTGCGTGCGCTGTTCCTGATCGTCAACGTCTTTGCGCTGATCGGGCTGATGATTTTCTTCCTCATCTGCTGCGGCACGGTCTTTGACGCTACTGTCAGCACGATTGCTTTCTGCGGCGGTCTGCCCCTTCTGCTGGCTCTCAGCCTGTCTTATCTCGGCTCCGCCCTGCCCGGCTTTTGCGGGAGTGATCTTCCCCGGTTTGTCTATGAAGGGATGAACCCGCTGATCGGCGCTTTCAGTCTGGCAAACGAGCCTGTTGTCCCGTGGCTGCTGTGGTGGCTGGGATACGGCGCTGTCCTTTTGATCGCCGCCGTGCTGCTCTATCGCAGAAGAGCGAGCGAAGCCGCGGAAAACGCCTTCGCCTTCCCGCTGCCGCGTGTGCTGATCCGTTTTCTTGTCTCCGCCTGCTTCGGCATGTGCCTGGGACTTTTGATTCACGGCATCTACTCCTCCTTCCCCTTCCTGCTGGGGGCTTTGCTCGGAGCATTTCTCTCCCATCTGGCCATTGAAATGGTCTACCGGCGCGGCGTGAAAAACATTTGGAAAACCATGCCCTCTCTCGGTGTGGTGGCCGGATTGTTTGTGGTGTTTTATCTGATCTGCGCCACCGGCTGCTTCGACTACACCTCTCGTATTCCCGCCGTGGAGGATGTGAAATCTGTCACCTTCACCACCTCCTTCGGTCAAACTCACAGTGCCAGCTTCTTCACCGGAACGCCACAGAGCCGCCACTACTACGGCATGATGGAGCCCATTGTGACGCAGAAAGAAAATGTTGAACAGATCGTTGCGCTGCATCAGGATATCATTGATTCCTACCACGCGATGGGGCCTCTGTATCCCATGTCGGAAGGCAGTATATTTGAAGTTTCCTATGAACTGAAGGACGGCAGCAAGCTTCGCCGCCGCTTTTACAGCTCCGCTTTCCCTGAGGGCTTTCCCCAGGCACTCGACCGCATCAGCCTGCTGCCCGAGGTGATCGAAAACACCACGGACTGCTTCTTCCTGACACAGGACAGCTTTGACACGGTCTCCTTCTGGAATTCCAAGGAAAACGATGAATACCAATCCTTCACGCCGAACGCGGAACAGCGTTCTGCTCTCATCGAAGCGCTGCAGCAGGATTTTCTGACGGGAATGCCGCAGAGCAGCCAGTACGATGAGCGCTGGTTTGAAATGACGCTCTCCTATCAGGGAGACTCCTCCCTTCCCGCGTTTGCGGCAGAGGACAGTCTTGCCGCTTCCCTTTTCCACTTTGATCCAAACGCATCTCTCTATCTGGACTCCGGAAGCTATCTGATTTCTTCCCAGCACTACCCGAACACAACAGCTCTTCTGGAAAAATGCGGATGGATCGAATGAGAATAACAGAAAACGCGGCCTGCCTCATCAAACGATGGGCAGGCCGCGTTTTTGATGTTTTATAAGTGAGAGGATCCCTCATTTAACCGGCAGAGGGCAGCATATGACACGAAATGCGCGGCGGCGCAAGCCTCCCTTGCACCCGCTTTTCGGGTGTGCTACAATAAAAGCGACAGGCCCGGCGCATCATCCATCCGCCCGGCTGCCGCAAACGATGGAATCAGGGGGAACGGAAAATGGATTTTAAGGAGATTATGGCGGACTGCCCCGTGATCGCGGCGGTCAAGGATATGGACGAGCTGGAGCAATGCCTGAAAGCGGACATCAAGGTGGTATTCATTCTGTTCGGCACGGTGTGCAGCATTCCTCGCATCGTGGAGCGCGTGAAGGAAACAGGCCGCTATGCCATGGTGCATCTGGATTTGATCACCGGCCTGAGCGCCAAGGAAGCCAGCGTCGATTTTATCCGGGAATACACGAAGGCGGACGGCATCATCAGCACCAAGCAGCCGATCATTGCCCGGGCCGCGGAGCTCGGCTTCTGCACTGTGCAGCGTTTCTTTGTGATCGATTCCATGGCGCTGTCGAATGTGACGCGCCGCCACGATTCCTGCCATCCCGATTTCATTGAAATCCTGCCCGGAGTCATGCCGAAAATCATTCGGCGGATTTGCCGGGAAACACAGACTCCCATCATCGCGGGCGGTTTGATCGCGGACAAGGAGGACATCATGGCAGCGCTCGGTGCGGGAGCCTGCGCCATCTCCACCACCAACCCCAGCGTCTGGTTTATGTGACGCTTTCCACAAAAAATCAGGAATTTCTCCTGTTTTTCAGATTCACTTGCAATCGTTGCATCCATGTGCTACAATACAGGTAGGATAGTGCGGAAAACAGCAGAATGTTCCGCACGGCTTTGAGACGAACTGAATCTGTTTTGCGAGAGAGATTTGAGTCAAGCAAAAAGAAACCCGTTAAGGGTTCCTTTGGCTTGGCTTTTTTTGCGTCCTCACGCAGCTTTTCCGGTTCGGGAACAGGAGGAAAGAGAATGGTTGACGTAGTCATCGTTGGAGGCGGCGTTTGCGGCTGCTCGCTGCTCTACGAGCTGAGCCGCTACAAGCTCAGCGCCGTGCTGGTGGAAAAGGAGAACGACGTTTCCGTCGGCACCACAAAGGCCAACAGCGCCATCGTACATGCGGGGTACGATCCGCATCCCGGCACCAAAATGGCCCGGTATAACGTGGAGGGCAACGCCCTTGTCAAGGAATTGTGCGAAAAGCTGGACGTTCCCTATCAACAAATCGGCAGCCTCGTGCTTGCTTTCGACGCCGATCAGGACGCGCTGGTCCGCGAGCTGTTTGATCGCGGCACACAGAACGGCGTACCCGGCATGAAGGTGCTCTCCGCTGAGGAAGTGCGCGAGATGGAACCGAATGTGAGCCCCGAGGTCACCAGTGCCCTTTACGCCCCCAGCGCCGGAATCGTCAGCCCGTGGGAGCTGGCGATCGCGCTGGCGGAAACGGCTGTGAAGAACGGAGCACAGGTGGAGCTGAACAGTGAAGTCACAGCCATCCAGCCCATCGACGGCGGCTTCCGCGTCACAGCGGGCGGCAAGGAGATCGACACCCGCTTCGTCGTCAACGCCGCCGGAATCTGGAGCGACAAAATCAACGACATGGCGGCTCCGCACACCTTCACCGTCTCCGCGAACAAGGGCGAATATTTCCTGCTCGACAAGAGCCAGGGAACGCTGGTCAACCACGTCATTTTCCAATGCCCGAGCAAGGTGGGCAAGGGCGTGCTCGTCTCCCCCACCGTACACGGCAACCTGATTGTCGGCCCGAACGCTGAGGACGCGGAAAAGGACGATCTTGGAACAACAGGCGATGGGCTGGCCTTTGTCCGCAAAATGGCGCTCCGGTCTGTCCCCGACATCAATTTCCGGGACTCCATCCGCAATTTCGCGGGTCTGCGCGCCAACACGGAGATCGATGACTTCCTTGTGGGCGAGACGGAGCAAAAAGGATTCTTCAATATCGCAGGCATCAAATCCCCTGGCCTGACCTCCGCCCCGGCCATCGCGCGCGATGTGGTGCGGATGCTCGGGAAAGCCGGTCTGACGCTGGATCCCAAGGAAACGTTTGTGGACGAGCGCCATGTGGTGCGCTTCAAACATCTTTCCCACGAGGAACGCGCCGCCGCCATCGCGAAAAATCCGCTGTACGGACAGATCGTCTGCCGCTGCGAGACCATTACCGAGGGCGAGATCATCGACGCCCTGCACCGTCCGCTCCCCCCCTGTTCCATTGACGGCGTAAAGCGGCGCTGCGGTTCCGGCATGGGACGCTGCCAAGGCGGCTTCTGCGGCCCCAGAGTACAGCAGATCATTGCCCGTGAGCTTGGCATCCCGCAGGAAGCGGTCATGATGGATCGCGCCGGAACGGCTGTTATCACCGGCGAGACAAAGATGGGAGGGCGTACAGAATGAACGAAACCCTGTATGATGTCATTGTGGTCGGCGGCGGCCCTGCCGGTCTTGCGGCCGCGCTGGAGGCCGCGAAGGAAGGCGCCGGTAAGGTGCTGATCCTGGAACGCAACAACGAGCTGGGCGGCATTCTCAACCAGTGCATTCACAACGGCTTCGGCCTGCAATTTTTTAAGGAGGAGCTGACCGGCCCCGAGTATGCCAGCCGCTTTATCGACAAGCTGGCGGACGCGGGCGTGGAGGTCATGCTCGGCGCGATGGTGCTCGATGTATCCGCGGACAAAACCGTCCACGCGATGAGCCGCGAACACGGCTATATGCAGCTGCGCGCGAAATCCGTCGTACTGAACATGGGCTGCCGGGAGCGCACGCGCGGTGCGATCGCCATTCCGGGCGACCGTCCCGCCGGCGTCTTTACCGCCGGCGCAGCCCAGCTTTACATGAATATTGAGGGCTACATGGTCGGCAAGCGCGTGGTCATCCTCGGCTCCGGCGACATCGGCCTGATTATGGCCCGCCGCATGACGCTCGAAGGCGCGAAGGTGCTGGCCTGTGTGGAGCTTATGCCGTACTCCAACGGGCTGAACCGCAATATCGTCCAGTGCCTGAACGATTATGACATTCCGCTTTACCTCTCCCACACGATCGTCGACATCAAGGGCGACAAACGCGTGGAGCAGGTGGTGGTGGCGAAGGTCGATGAAAAACGCAATCCGATCCCCGGCACAGAGATTACCTTCGACTGCGACACCGTTCTGCTTTCCGTCGGCCTGATTCCGGAAAACGAGCTGTCCCGCCAGGCAGGCGTGGAGATCGACCGGCGCACCAACGGCCCCGTTGTCTATGAAAACATGGAGACCTCGATCCCCGGCGTGTTTGCCAGCGGCAACGTGGTACACGTCCACGATCTGGTCGACTTTGTGACGCAGGAAAGCCAGCGGGCCGGGCGGGCCGCCGCGCTTTATGCGAAAAACGGCGAACCGCAGGGGCCGTGCATTGCTGTGGAGAACGGCAGCGCCGTCACCTACACCGTGCCGCAGAAGATCCGCACGGAGAATGTGGACAAATTCGTGGAAATTTTCTTCCGGGTGAATTTCGTCTATACCAATATGGTGATTCAGGTTTCGTCCGGCGGCGAGGTGCTGGCTCGTTTCAAGCGGGAACACATGGCTCCGGGCGAGATGGAAAAGATCGCCTTCCCGAAGGCTTTGTTCCCGAAAATCCGGGATGGGAAAATCACGGTTTCCGTCGTGAAGGAGGAGGAAGCAGAATGACTGAGCTGATTTGCATTGTCTGCCCGAAGGGCTGCCACCTGAAGGTGGATGAAGAAAACGGCTTCTCCGTAACGGGAAACAGCTGCCCGCACGGCGCGGAATACGGCCGCAAGGAATTGACCAACCCCACGCGTGTGATCACCTCCACCGTCTGTGTGGAGGGCGGAACGCTCCGCCGCGCCTCCGTCAAGACAAGCTCCGACATCCCGAAAGGAAAAATTTTTGAGGCGATGCGCCTTTTGGACGGCGTGACCATCCCCGCCCCCGTTGCAATCGGGGATGTGGTGGTCAAAGACATTCTCAGACTGGGAGTCGATTTTATCGCAACCAAGAACGTTCCGAAGCTTTGAGAGAACAAATAAAAAACAGCCGGGGGATCCGATCCTCCGGCTATTTTTATCCAAAGTTTTTCTTTGGGAAATTATATTTTCCTGTATGTTTCCAGAATGATTTTTAAATTTTCTTCTAACGGATGTGCACCATCCAATGGAAGCACTTTGCATGTCAGAGATTTTATCCAAAGCTCATGTTGCTGTAAGGTGCATCCGCCCGTTCCAAAATCGTATCCTGCAATGTCATGC
>DVGZ01000038.1 GCA_018712435.1 Candidatus Caccousia avicola | reverse complement strand
AGGAACGATTCGTTCTGCAAACCGAACAAATCGTAAAATTTTGCAAGGATTGACACTTTTTCTACAAATAGTGCTTGTCAAGATTCTGAGAATATATTATAATAATTTCAATTGCTGTTATTGATCGAACGATGGCTTCATTCAATAGAAGGAGGAATTAACATGAGTAACGTAAGCAATGCGGAGCTCCTGCGGAAGACCCGGGAAGAGGCAAAAGCTTCCAAAGGATACCAGCGCATTACTGCATTATTCGACGAAGGCACATTCAATGAGGTGGACGGGCTGGCGAAGTCCGGGGACGGGCTGGCTGAGGTCGTTGCCGGCTATGGTCTCGTGGCGGATTGCCCCGTCTATGCGTTTGCACAGAACAGCGACGTTTCCGGCGGCGCCATGAGCAAGGCGCAGGCGGCCAAGATCAAGAAGGTGTACGATCTGGCTGTCAAGACCGGCGCTCCCGTGGTGGGCATTTATGACTCCATCGGAGGCCGTCTTTCCGAAGGCGCCGATCTGCTGGCTGCTTACGGCGAGATCCTGAAAAGCAGCGCGGCTCTGTCCGGCGTGGTTCCTCAGATTTCCCTCGTGCTCGGTCCCTGCATCGGCACCTCTGCCATGATCGCGGCCAACGCGGATGTGATCGTGATGTCTGAAAAGGCAGAGCTGACGGTTTCCACGGGCGGTCTGAACGCTTCCGCCGAGGATGCGGCGAAGACCGGCGTGTGCAGCATTGTGGCCAAGACGGAAGAGGAAGCCATGGAAAAGGTAAAGGATATCCTTGTCACGCTTCCTTCCAACAATCTCAGCGGCGCGCCTGCCGCAGAGGTCGCCGCAGTCGGCGCTCCCTGTGCGGTTGCCTCCTCTGACGCAGAGGACGTTATCGCGGCTGTTGTGGATCCCGACACCTTCCTTGAGCTTTCCGCCTCCTTCGGCAAGGCTGCGGTGACGGGTCTGGCCCAGATTTCCGGCGCTTCCGTCGGTATCGTTGCCTATACGGGCGAAATTGACGCGGATGCCTGCGCCAAGGCGGCTCGCTTTGTGCGTTTCTGCGACGCGTTTTCCCTTCCGGTGGTTTCCTTCGTCAATGCCACCGAGTTCGCCTCCCTGCGTGAGGCGGTCAAGCTTTCCAATGCTTACGCGGAGGCCACCTGCGCCAAGATCACCGTGATCACCGGCGAGGCTTATGGCCCGGTTTACATTGCAGTCGCCGGACGCGGCGCGAACGCGGATTACACGATGGCCTGGGCGGACGCTGTGGTGTCCCCGATGGCTCCCGCCGCCGCCGCTCTGTTCCTGCACAGCGAGGAGCTCAAGGGCGCTGAGAAGCCTGTCGAGGCGCGCAAGGCTCTTATCGAGGAATATAAGAAAACGGAAGCGACTCCTCTTTCTGCTGCCGCTCAGGGCTACATTGAGGACGTGATTCTGCCTGAGGAGACCAGAGACCGCGTGATTGCCAATCTGGCTATGCTTTCCAGCAAGCGCGTTTCCAACCTGCCCAAGAAGCACAGCAACATCCAGCTGTAAGAGTGAATATTGTTAGGAGGACTACCGATATGAAAAATCTGAAGATTACCGTCAACGGCGTTGCTTATGATGTTCAGGTCGAGGAGACCGGCGCCGGCGCTCCCGCCGCTCCTGCCGCTGCCCCGGCTGCCGCCCCCGCTCCCGCTCCGAAGGCTGCTGCCCCGGCTGCCGCTCCGGCTCCGAAGCCGGCTGCTCCCGCCGCAGGCGCTGAGGTTGTTTCCAGCCCGATGCCCGGCACGATCGTGAGCGTTGCCGTGACGGCTGGCAAGGCTGTCAAGAAGGGCGAGATTCTTGTCGTTCTCGAGGCCATGAAGATGGAAAATGAGATTATGGCTCCGCACGACGCGACCGTGGCCGCCGTTCATGTGAACAAGGGCGACAGCGTCGAGTCCGGCACGGCTCTGGTCTCTCTCCAGTAAAGAAGAGAAGCTTTGGCTCACATACTTTCAAAAAGGAGAGAGAGAATATGGCAAAGAAGATCGGGATTACCGAGACGGTGCTGCGTGACGCGCACCAGTCTCTGATTGCAACAAGAATGCCGATTGGCGACATGATTCCCATTTTGGAGAAGATGGACAAGGTCGGCTTCCATTCTCTGGAGTGCTGGGGCGGCGCAACGTTCGACGCCTGCCTGCGCTTCCTCAACGAGGATCCGTGGGACAGACTCCGCACCATCCGTAAGATGTGCCCCAACACGAAGCTGCAGATGCTGTTCCGCGGCCAGAATATGCTGGGCTACCGTCATTACGCGGATGACGTTCTGGAATACTTTGTACAGCGCTCCGTCGCAAACGGTATTGATATCATCCGTATTTTCGACGCGCTGAACGATATCAAGAACCTTCAGACAGCGATCAAGGCTGCCAAGAAGGAGGGCGCGCACGCGCAGGTGGCCATTTCCTACACCACCGGCCCGGTGTTCACCCACGAGTATTATATGGACTATGCGAAGCGGATCGAGGCGGCGGGAGCCGACTCCATCTGCATCAAGGATATGGCCGCTTTGCTGACTCCCTATGAGACGGAAGGTCTGGTCCGCGATCTGAAGCAGGCTGTTTCCATTCCGATTCAGCTTCACACCCATTACACCTCCGGTTTGGCCTCCATGTGCATCATGAAGGGCGTCGAGGCTGGCGTTGATGTGGTGGATACCGCTATGTCTCCTCTGGCTCTGGGTACCTCCCATGCGCCGACGGAGTCCATCGTGGCCGCTCTGCAGGGCACCGAGTACGACACCGGCCTGGATCTGGTGCTGCTCAATGAGATCCGTGAGTACTTCATGGGTCTGCGCAAGAAGTATATCGAAAGCGGTTTGCTGGATCAGAGCATGCTGGCAACCAATACCAAGGCTCTGATTTACCAGGTGCCCGGCGGTATGCTGAGTAACCTTCTCTCCCAGCTCAAACAGGCTGGCAAGGCCGATCAGCTTGAGGATGTGCTGCAGGAGGTTCCGCGCGTCCGTAAGGATTCCGGTTATCCGCCGCTGGTTACCCCGACCTCTCAGATCGTCGGTACGCAGGCTGTGTTCAACGTGATCAACGGCGAGCGCTACAAGATGTGCACCAACGAGTTCAAGGATCTGGTTTCCGGCAAGTACGGCACGACCCCGGTTCCGGTGGATCCGGAGTTTGCCAAGAAGATCAACGGCGGCAAGGAGATCATCAACTGCCGTCCCGCCGATCTGCTGGAGCCCGAGCTGGAGTCTCTGCGCAAGGAGTGCGCCGAGTGGATCGAGCAGGAGGAAGACGTTCTCTCCTACGCTCAGTTCCCGAAGGTGGCTCTGGACTTCTTCAAGAAGCGTCGTGACGCCAAGTATGGCATCGACGGCAAGCATGGCGATGCTGCCAAGGAGATCCATCCCGTCTGATTTTTCATCGGAAATGATGGCGGCAGGCTTTTTCCTCTATGGGGGAGAAAAGGCCTGCCGCTTTTTTTCTGTGGCGAGAACGCGGAAATATCGGGGCTTGTTGGGCATTTTGCAGCAGAAAGGGAAATTTTGTTTGCAAAAAATCAAGGGGAGAAGGTTGACAAATTCTTCACACGATGCTATGATGATACCGTCATATGAATAGCTGTCTTCGGGGCGGGGTGAAATTCCCCACTGGCGGTAATGCGGCATTTGCCGATGAGCCCGCGAGCGTAAGCTGATTTTGGTGCGATCCCAAAGCCAACGGTATAGTCCGGATGAAAGAAGCGGATATCAGAAGGTATTTTTGCGCGCCCCTTTGCCTTTTTGGCAAAGGGGCGTTTTGGGTTCCTCCTGAACCGCACCGCGGTAAGACTGCAAACATGAAATGGAGGAATGACTTATGACAAACGCAACTGTAAAAACCTCTGCCGCCGCCCGCTCCTCTCAGGTGCGGAAGCTGGCGGTCGCCGCTCTGCTGAGCGCCATGGCGACAGTGCTGATGTTCATCAGCTTCGGCCTGCCGTTCCTGCCTTCTTATTTGAAGGTGGATTTTTCCGAGCTTCCCGCTCTGCTGGCTTCGTTCGCGCTTGGTCCGGTTTACGGTGTGGCCGTCTGCCTGATCAAGAACCTGTTTAATCTTCCCGCGACGACCACGGGAGGCGTGGGAGAGCTGTGCAATTTCCTTCTGGGCGCGCTGCTGGTTCTGCCCGCCGGTATCCTGTACCGCAGAAAGCCCAGCCGGAAAACGGCTGTCATCAGCATGGTGGTGGGAACGCTTGTCATGACGGTGTGCAGCTTCTTTGTCAATGTGTATCTGGTGTATCCGGCTTATCTGCTGGTCATGCCGGAGCAGGCCATCGTGGACATGTACACGATTCTCGCTCCCTGGGCGGATGAAATCTGGAAGGGCATTCTGACCTTCAATGTTCCGCTGACGCTCGGCAAGGGCATTCTGGATTCCGTGCTGACCTTCTTGCTCTATAAGCACCTGTCGCCCATCCTCAAGGGCAAGGTCTGAACGGAATGTTTACAAAATGTTCATAACATGCCGAAGGTCTCTGTGCTATAATGTGAATGTAAAAATTAAATAGCCCCTTATCAAGAGTGACGGAGGGAACAGGCCCTGTGATGTCCGGCAACCTGCGAAAGCAAGGTGCTAATTCCTGCGGGTAACCGAAAGATGAGGTTTTTAGAAGCCGCTTGGAGTGCCCGAGCGGCTTCTTTTTTCTGACTGTTTCCGCGAATGCCGTGTTACGGCAAAGGGGCTCGCCCGGCGGGCTTTCCGCCGAAACACTAAGAAAGGCAGGGTATCAAATGGAAAAATACTTATTTACCTCGGAATCTGTCACGGAAGGTCATCCGGATAAAGTGTGCGACCAGATTTCCGACGCGGTGCTCGACGCGATTCTCACACAGGATCCGCAGGCGCATGTGGCCTGCGAGGTGACGGCTACCACCGGTGTGGTGCATGTGATGGGTGAGATTTCCACGGAGTGCTATGTGGATATTCCCGCGATTGTTCGCGACGTGGTCTGCTCCATCGGCTACGACGATCCGTCTTACGGCTTTAACGGCAGCACCTGCGGCGTCCTCACCTCGATCGACATGCAGTCTCCCGATATTGCCATGGGCGTTAATGAATCCTATGAGGCGCAGAACGGAGCGCAGGACGAGGATGACCGGATCGGCGCGGGCGATCAGGGCATGATGTTCGGATACGCGTGCGATGAAACACCGGAGCTGATGCCTCTGGCGATCTCCCTCTCGCATCAGCTGGCCAAGAAGCTGGCGGCGGTGCGCAAGAGCGGAGAGCTGCCGTATCTGCGTCCCGACGGTAAAACGCAGGTCACGGTGGAATATGTGGACGGCAAGCCTTCCCGTGTGGATACGGTTGTGGTGTCTACGCAGCACGATCCGGATGTTTCGTTGGAGCAGATCCGCCGTGATATCGTGGAGCATATTGTCCGCCCGGTGATTCCGTCGCAGTGGCTGGACGAAAACACGAAGTATTTCGTGAACCCGACCGGTCGTTTTGTCATCGGCGGCCCGGTGGGAGATTCCGGCCTGACGGGGCGCAAAATCATTGTCGATACCTACGGCGGCTATGGCCGGCACGGCGGCGGCGCTTTCTCGGGCAAGGATCCGACGAAGGTGGACCGTTCCGCCGCTTATGCCGCCCGTTATGTCGCGAAAAACATTGTGGCGGCGGGTCTGGCGAAAAAGTGCGAGGTGGAGCTGGCGTATGCTATCGGCGTGGCGCATCCGGTGTCTGTGATGGTGGACGCGTTCGGCACCTCCGCGTACAGCAATGAGCAGCTGGCAGAGGCTGTCAAGAGTGTGTTTGATCTCCGTCCCGCCGCTATCATCCGCGATCTGGATCTGCGTCGTCCCATCTACAGAAAGCTGGCGGCTTACGGACACATGGGCCGGGAGGATCTGGGCGTTACCTGGGAGCGCACCGATCGCACGGACGCTTTGAAAAAAGCGCTCGCCTGATTTTTCTTTTCTGAACACAAATCACCTCGCTGTCATACTTTGGCAGTGAGGTGATTTTTTATGCTGGTGTTTTTGGGAAAGGTATGTCTTTCGCTGCTGCTGATTCTGGGAGCTGTCGAAGCAATCCGCATTTTTCTCCGTGCTCTCCTGCGCACAGGGAAAACGGGAAAAATCTATTTTATTCTTGCTTTTCGCGGGCATGACGAGGAGGCTGAGCTTGCCCTGCGGGCGGCGGTGCAGAAGCTGAAATGGCTTGGCGGAGGAGATGAAAAGAAGATCCTTTGTCTGGATTGCGGCATGGACGAGGAGACAAGGGAGATCTGTGAACGTCTGGCGGAGCAGTATGGGATCATCGAGATCCGCGACGGAATGAAAAATGAGGAGATCTGATTTGCAAATCCAAGAGGATTGTATTATACTGATATTATATGTCGCGCAAGGCGTGTGATGGAAAAGTGTGCGGCGGAGGGAGAAACAGACGGCTGAAAAAGGCGGGCCGGCGGATGGGGAGAGCGAATGAGCGAGGAGCAACTGCTGGAAATGTCGGGAAGCGTGGAGAGCATCGTTTTCCGAAATGAGAAAAATGGATATACAATTCTGGAAATGAACAACGGGCAGGAGCTGGTCACCGTTGTCGGCACATTGCCCTGGGTCAGCGTGGGAGAAGTGCTGCGCGTCATGGGGAAATGGACGAAGCACCCGACCTTTGGAACGCAGTTCAAGGCGGAGGGCTTTGAGCGGTATAAGCCGGAAACCTCCTCCGCCATGCTCAAATATCTTTCCTCCGGAGCGGTGAAGGGGATCGGGCCCAGCACAGCGGCACGGATCGTGGAGACCTTTGGGGACAATACGCTGAAAATTCTGGAGGAGGAACCCGAGCGCCTGAGCGTGATCAAGGGGATCACCAGGGCAAAGGCGCTCAAAATAGGCGAGGAATTCCGGCAGGCGCACGGTGTGCGGGACGCGATGGAAGTGCTGTGCGCCTACGGATTAACGCCGGAGGAGGCGCTGCGCCTGTGGAAGGTGATGGGGCCCGCGTGCGTTGATCTGATCCGTGAAAACCCTTACAGCATCTGCGAGGAAGGGGCGGATATCCCCTTTGAAAAGGCGGACGCAATCGCCGAGGCGCTGGAACGTCCGCAGGATGACGCATGGCGGGTGCGCGCCGGTGTGGAATATGTTCTGCGCCATAATCTGAACAACGGCCATACCTGCATTCCGGCGGGAAAGCTTTCGGCAGCGGCGGCCGGGATGCTTGGCGTCCCGCCGGAACTGACGCAGGAGGCTTTGGAGGAGCTGGTGGGGGAGGGCTCCCTGATCCAGCGGGAGATGGACGGAAAAGATCTCGTGTTTCTGCCACGCCTGTTTCAGGCGGAGGTGTATGCCGCCAGCCGGATCCTCGCCATGCTTCGATTTCCCGCGCAGCCGGTCGCCGGTGCGGTGCGATCCATTGAGCGGATTGAGAAGGAAACAGGGATTTCCTATGCGGAGCGTCAAAAGGAAGCCATTCGGCAGGCGCTCGACAAAGGCCTTTTGATTCTGACCGGCGGCCCCGGAACCGGAAAGACGACGACACTCAACGCGATCATCCGCCTGCTCAAGGCAAATGGGGAGAAGGTGCTGCTGGGTGCTCCCACGGGCCGCGCAGCCAAGCGGATGAGCGAGTTGACCGGCGAGGAGGCCAAGACCATCCACCGTCTGCTGCAAGTGGAGTGGGATGAAAACGATCATCAGATGTTTGCCAAGAACGAGAAAAACCTGCTGGACTGTGACGCGCTGATTCTGGACGAGCTTTCCATGGTGGATGTTCTTCTGTTTGACGCGCTGCTGCGAGCCCTGCCGCTTGGCTGCCGCCTGATTATGGTGGGAGACTGCGACCAGCTTCCCAGCGTTGGCCCCGGCAACGTGCTCGGGGATTTGATTGCGTCCGAAAAGGTTCCCGTGGTACAGCTCAACGAGATTTTCCGTCAGTCCATGCAGAGCCTGATTGTCACGAGCGCCCACCGCATTGTGGCGGGACAAATGCCGGAGTTGACCAACCACTCCAGCGACTTTTTCTTTCTGCCCTGCGGGGATGCAGAGGAGCTTGGCACGTTGATTGCGGATCTGTGCCGCCGCCGGCTGCCCAATAGCTACGGCTATTCCCCCTTGACGGATATTCAGGTCCTGACGCCGGGACGCAAGGGGGATCTGGGGACGGCGGAGCTGAACCGCCGCCTTCAGGAAGCTTTAAACCCGCCGGAAAAGGGAAAAAAGGAAATCTCCATCCACGGTGTGCTGTTCCGGGAAGGCGATAAGGTTATGCAGGTGAAAAACGATTATCACCTGGGCTGGACGAAATTTGACGGGACGACCGGGGAGGGCGTGTATAACGGGGATCTGGGGATCCTGTGCGAGATTGACCGAAGGGCTTCCACCGTGACGGTGCAGATGGACGATCGGCTGGTGCTGTATGAGCTGGAAACCGCCGCCGAGCTGGAACTGGCCTATGCGATGACCGTGCACAAAAGCCAGGGAAACGAATTCCCGGCCGTGGTGATGCCTGTGTTTCCCGGCCCCTCTCAGCTGTCGTACCGCAATCTGTTGTACACGGCTGTCACGCGGGCAAAGGATCTCTTGATCCTGGCCGGTACCCGCCAGGCGCTGGCCGCTATGGTGGAGAATAACCGCAAGACCAGAAGGTATTCCGGCTTGTGCGGGTTCCTTAACGGCGAAGGGATGAGCACATGAGTCTCTGGGACTGGGGGCAAACGTTTCTCGCGCTCCTTTTTCCGGAGAGATGCCCATTCTGCGACGCGATTTCCGTGGGCGGAGGTCCATGCGAATCCTGCACTTCGCCGGATCATGGGGAAAGCTGTGCGCGGGATCTTCCGGAACCGGGGAATGTGCCGTGCTTTTCACCATTCCGGTACGATGGAGAGATCCGGGAAGCGATCCTGCGGTTCAAGTTTCGCGGACGGCGCGACTATGCCTCCTGGTTTGGAGGAAAGATTGCAAAAGAGCTGCTCCGCCGCGATCTGTCTCGCAATGCTGTGCTGACGCCTGTCCCGATCTCAGCCGGACGGATGCGCGAACGTGGCTATAACCAGTCGCTTCTTCTGGCGCGCGCCGCCGCGCGGGTTCTGGAAATTCCCTGTGTGGAGCTTCTGGAAAAGGTGTCGGAAAACCAGACGCAGCATTTGCTGAGCCTGGAGGAGCGAAGAAAGAATGTCCGGCATGTTTATCGCGTGAAAAACGGGAAGGCTATGCAGAAGGAGATCATTTTGCTGGACGATATTGTCACGACCGGGTACACGCTTGCGGAGTGTGCGGCAACCTTACGCGAAGCGGGCCTGCACGTTCGGTGCTGCGCGGCTCTTGCGTCCGCAGCGGATCGTGACGGACAAGCCGGGCAGGAAGATGAAAAAAGAGGAAAACTGTAACATTTTCTTCATAAAGAAAAGGCGGGATTCCTGTATAATAAACGATGTATGAGCAAGGAAGAAGGATGTGAGGAATTGCTGGGAACTGATATTGCAATCGATCTGGGGACTTCATCCATTAAGGTGTATCTGGATGGAAAAGGAATTGTTCTGCGCGAGCCCTCTGTCGTCGCGGTCAATCAGGATACGGAGACGGTAGTGGCGGTGGGACATGAGGCGTATGCCATGATTGGGCGTACCTCGGACAGAATCAATGTGGTGACGCCGCTGTTCAACGGAGTGATTTCCGACTTTGATCTGGCGCGTCATCTGGTTACGCATTATCTTCGTCAAATCAGCGGCAGTAAGGTGTTTATGCCGCGTGTGGTGGTCAGTGTTCCCTGCGAAATCACAGAGGTGGAAAAACGCGCTGTTGTGGATTCGATCAGCTCCTCCAGCGTGCGGAAAATTTGTCTGATCGAAGAACCCGTTGCCGCCGCGATGGGGGCCGGTATTGATATTTCCGCTCCGCACGGTTCTCTGGTCATCGACGTTGGAGGCGGCACCACGGATATGGCGGTGCTCTCCCTGAGCGGAATCTCGATCTCCACCTCGATCCGCACAGCCGGAAATCTGTTTGACGACTGCATCATCAAGTACATTCGCCGCAAATACAATCTGATCATCGGCCAGCGGATGGCGGAGGAAGCGAAAATCGCCATTGGCTGCGTCTATCCCCGCCGTGAGCTGCTGACGCACCGCGTCAAGGGGCGCAACGCCATGACCGGTCTGCCGCAGTGGGCGGATATTACAAGCGACGAAATGCTGGAAGCGATGATCGATCCGGCCATGCAGATTGTACGCGCTCTCCAGGATTTGCTGGAACGCACGCCGCCGGAGCTGGTGGGAGACATCTTTGAGGACGGCGGTGTTCTGACGGGAGGTTCCGCCAAAATTTTTGGTTTCCCGCAGCTTCTCAGCCGCAAGGCCAAGATGCCGATCCGCATTGCGGAAAACCCGGAGGATTGCGTGGCTCTGGGAGCAGGAAAAGCGATCCCCTTTATCGACGAAATGGACAAGAAGGATTACGGCACGCTCAACCCGCTGAGCGCCGCTTACTAATATCTTCAAACAAAACCGCCCCCGCGGTTCCGTTGCAGCTTTCTGCATGTGGGAACGCGGGGGCGGTTTTATTGTTTACTTTTACTTGATTTCGATGCGCTGTGTGGTGGGCTGCTGTGCGGATTTCTTCGGCAGCTCCAGCTTCAGAACGCCGTTTTCATAGGAAGCGGAGATGTTCTGCACATCCACAGCGGACACGTCAAAGCTGCGGCTGAGAGAACCACAGCGGCGTTCGCGGCGGACATAATTGCTGCCGTCTTGCTGCTGTGTAACCTCCTCGTTGTGCTCGGCGGAGATGGTCAGGCAGTCCCCGTCCAGGTCGATATGGATTTCCTCTTTTTTGAAGCCGGGCATATCGGCGTGCAGCTCATAGTGGTCTCCAAGATCCAGAATATCGGTGCGGCAGGGAGCGAAGCTGTTGTCCTTTCCGGAGAAGAAATCGCGTCCGAAATCATCGAAGTAATGGAACAGGTCATTGTTTCTGCGGTCAAAGGGAGTCATCATATTAAACATAAATCATACCTCCAAGTTGGCGCCTTGCGGTGCGATGTTTTATTCTTTCTCGGGAACCCTTTGTTCCTTTGAACAATTCTTAGTATAGGACCGGTTTGTTAAGAATTTCAGCAAAAGCTGTGAACAATTTGTAAAAGCTTAGCAATCTATAAAAACGAGTGCTAATAATACTTAAAAAATCGCATGGATATCGCATTTTTAAAACAGAAGCTTGAAATTGCGCCGGAAGGCTGGTAAGTTTTGATGATTTGATTTATACTATAAGAAAGAGCAAATGAAAAGAGAAACGGATGTTCCAAGGGAGGGGTTATATTGAAGCCGATCAAACGTATTTTCCTGATTGTTCTCGATAGTATGGGGATTGGCGAAGCGCCGGACGCGGCCGCTTTTGGCGACGAGGGAAGCAACACTCTTGCCGCTATCTCTGTCAGTCCGGAGTTTCATGCGCCGAACCTAAAACGTCTGGGCCTGTTTGACATAGACGGCGTTACCTGCTGTCCGGCGGAATCCGCTCCGCAGGGGGCCTTTGCCCGCATGACGGAAATTTCCAAGGGAAAGGATACCACGATCGGGCATTGGGAAATCGCGGGCGTTATTTCTCCGCGTCCACTGCCCACTTATCCGAACGGTTTTCCGCCGGAGGTCATCGAGGCTTTTGAAAGCAAAACGGGGCGAAAGGTTCTGTGCAACAAACCGTATTCCGGCACACAGGTCATTCGGGATTACGGGCGGGAGCAGGTGGAGACCGGGGCGCTGATTGTCTATACTTCCGCGGACAGTGTATTCCAGATTGCCGCTCATGAATCGGTTGTCCCTGTGGAGGAGCTTTATCAGGATTGCAGAATCGCGCGGGAGCTTTTGCAGGGAGAGCACAATGTCGGCCGGGTGATTGCCCGCCCGTTTGAAGGAGAGTGGCCTTTCGTCCGCACGGCGCGCCGCCACGATTTTTCGCTGGAACCGCCGTCGGAGACAATGCTTGACCGTCTCAAAGCGGCTGGCCGGGACGTGATTGCCGTCGGAAAAATTCACGATATCTTTGCGGGCCGGGGCGATACGGAGCATGTTTTCACGGCGGGAAACGAGGAAGGAATCGCCCGCACGCTGGAATGGCTGGAAAAGCCGTTTTCAGGGTTGTGCTTTGTCAACCTGGTGGATTTTGATATGCTCTACGGCCATCGCAATGATGTGGACGGATATGCCAGAGCCCTTACCGTGTTTGATCGTGCCCTGCCCCAAATTCTCGCGGGTCTGGGGGAGGGAGACGTTTTGATGATCACCGCGGATCATGGCTGCGATCCCGCCACGCCGTCCACGGATCATTCCCGCGAATACACGCCATGGCTGATTGCGGGTCCCTGTGTACGGGCGGGAGTCAACTTGAGAACACTGCCCACCTTCGCGGACATTTCCGCAACTATTTTGGACGCCTTTGGTCTGCCGGTGCTGGGCGGAACATCCCATGCCGCCCAGCTGTTCCTGTAAACAGAATAGAAAAATGAAAACAGCGGCTCCGGCCGCAGGGAAAGAGAGGAATTTTCTATGGCAACTCCGCATAACGCAGCCGAACCGGGCGCAATCGCCAAAACCGTTCTGATGCCGGGTGATCCTCTGCGCGCCAAATTTGTGGCGGAAACGTATCTGGAAAATCCGGTCTGCTTCAACACAGTCCGCAATATGTTTGGCTATACGGGAACGTATCACGGAAAGCAGGTGTCTGTGATGGGAAGCGGCATGGGAATGCCTTCCATGGGGATTTATTCCTATGAGCTGTATCACTTTTACGATGTGGATCGCATCATCCGGATCGGAACAGCCGGCGGCCTGGGAGATCAGGTTCAGCTTCGCGATGTGGTGATCGGCATGGGGGCCTGCACAGATTCCAACTATGCGGCGCAGTATCGCCTTCCGGGTACGTTTGCCCCGCTTGCAAGCTTCCGGCTTGTGGAGAAAGCGGTACAGGCAGCGCGGCGGATGAACGTCCCGGTTCAGGTGGGAAATGTGCTTTCGTCCGATCTCTTTTATGGGGATGATGAGACGTCGCTTGACACATGGAAGAAGATGGGAGTCCTCGCGGTGGAGATGGAAACCGCGGCTCTGTATATGAACGCCGCCCGTGCCGGAAAGGAAGCGCTCGGCGTGTTTACCATTTCCGACTGCCCTCTGCGGAGAGAATCCCTCTCCGCACAGGATCGCCAGACCACGTTCACACAGATGATGGAGATTGCGCTGGAAACAGCGGAATAAACGGAGGCGGACTTATGACGCGCGGGGAGAAAGAACGCTTAGCAGCATGTGCGCTGGAGGCCAGAAAAAATGCGTATACTCCTTATTCGCACTGGGCGGTGGGGGCTGCCTTGCTTGCGGAGGATGGGTCTGTGTTTTCCGGCTGCAACGTGGAGAACGCCGCTTATGGTCCGACAAACTGTGCGGAACGGACGGCGCTGTTCACAGCGGTTGCGCAGGGGAAACGGGAATTTCGTGCCATCGCAATCGCAGGAGGACGCGAGGGGGAAGAACCGTCGGATTTTTGCCCGCCGTGCGGCGTGTGCCGGCAGGCTCTGGCAGAGTTTTGCGGACCGGATTTTGAGATCCTGCTGGTCAAAAGCAATGCGGAAACACAGCTTCACACGTTGGGAGAACTGCTTCCGCTTGCCTTTACACCCAAAAGCCTGAAATAAAGGCTGGTCCATGAGGTGAAAACAATGAGAATGTATGATGTGATCGCAAAAAAGCGGGACGGCGGTGAGCTGAGCCGCGAGGAAATCGCCTTTTTCATTCATGGCTATGTCAAGGGAGAGATCCCGGACTATCAGGTCAGCGCGTTGGCAATGGCCATTTATCTGCGGGGAATGACAACGCAGGAAACCGCTTGGCTGACCATGGAAATGGAGCACTCCGGCGATACGGTGGATTTGTCCTCTGTGGAAGGTGTTAAGGCGGATAAGCACAGCACAGGCGGAGTGGGAGACAAAACCACGCTTGTCCTTGCTCCCATAGCCGCTTCCCTGGGAGTCCGTATGGCAAAAATGAGCGGGCGGGGACTGGGACATACCGGCGGAACCATTGACAAGCTGGAATCCATCCCCGGCTTGCGCACGGATCTAAGCCGTGACGAGTTTTTAGGAATCGTCCGGGATATCGGTCTGTGCATTGTGGCGCAGTCGGGAAATCTGGTGCCGGCGGACAAAAAGCTGTATGCGCTGCGCGACGTCACCGCCACGGTGGAGAGTATGCCTCTGATTGCTTCCAGCATCATGAGTAAAAAGCTGGCGGCCGGTGCGGATTGTATTCTTCTGGACGTGAAAACAGGCAGCGGAGCCTTTATGAAAACGCTGGAAGATTCCCGTGTTCTGGCGAAAGCCATGGTGGACATCGCCTCCCATGCGGGCAAACGGGCTGCGGCTCTCATTACGGAGATGGACCGCCCGCTGGGCAGTGCCGTTGGAAATGCGCTTGAGGTGATGGAAGCCTGCGAGACGCTCCAGGGCCGGGGCCCCGAGGACTTGACAGAGCTGTGTCTGGAATTGGCCGCCGGGATCCTCGTGATGGCGGGAAAAGCGGAAAGCCTGGAGCAGGCCAGAAGCCTGGCTCAAGGGCAGATTGCCAATGGGCAGGCGTTTGAGAAATTCCGGCAGATGGTGCAGGCGCAGGGCGGAGATGTTTCCGCACTGACGGATTATGACGCGCTGCTGGCTCCGGTGGTCCGGTACGAGGTTCGGGCCAGGCAGGAAGGGTTCCTGCAATCGCTGAACACTGAGCAATGCGGCATTGCTTCCGTTGCGTTGGGAGCGGGGCGGGAAAAGAAGGAGGATGCCATCGACTACAGCGCCGGAATTCTCCTGAAAAAGAAATCGGGAGATTTTGTCCATGCCGGGGACGTTCTGGCTGAATTTCACGCGGCTTCGGAAACGCTGTGCCGCGATGCGGAAGAGATTTTCCAGAACGCTCTGCAATATGGAGAACAAGCCCCGCAGCTGCGTCCTCTGATTTTGGATCGGATCGGTTTTTGATAAAGATAAATTTTTCTCTTGACGTTTCCTTACATCCGTGTGTAGGATGAAAGCAGCAAGGAAAATGAAAATGTAATCAGGCTTCCGCCAGGTAATGAAAGCATAACAAAAAACGGCGGCGCTGGAATTCTCGAAAAGGAATTCACAGCGTTGCCGTTTTTGTTGTTTCAGAGAAGAATCTTACGCAACCACATCAATGATGCACTGGCGATCCATGTTCGGGCCGTCAGCGGATGCGTAGACACCGACCTGGCCGGGAGCGATTCCTTTGAAGGTGATAAAGTAATCGTTTCCAACCTGAACGGTTTTGGTGATTTGCAGGAAATTGGTGTTTCCGGAAGCAAATTGCGGGGAACCGCCGCCGGTAACGGTAAATTTGAAGGTATACGTTGCGCCAACACGCAGATTAAACGGTGAAGTCGTGTCGGACTTGATGGTCTTATTGGTGGACGTTCCCTTGCCGGTGGCGACGAAAGAGCAGGTTCTGCCATCCGCATCCTTGGTGGTGATGGTGGCCTGACCCGCGCCCTGGTTGGTGATGGTGAAGAGGTAGCCGCCCTCGCAGGTGCCCTTGTAAGCGACGGAAACGGCGCTGGGGTTGGAGGAGGTGGCAGTGGGAGCGGTCTTGCTGCTCGTCGTTACCTTATAGGTGTAGGAGTTGAGCGTGGTAAAGGTGTAGGA
>DVGZ01000037.1 GCA_018712435.1 Candidatus Caccousia avicola | reverse complement strand
GCCACCAGTTCCTCCCAGAAGGAAACATCGCGGAACTGGTTTCCGAACACATAGACGGCGGCGCACAGCAGAATGATGATCACCGCCATCAATACAATTTTCATGCTCATTTTGCTGTCATGGCGGTCAAGTGCTGTCACGACAGCTATGTAAAGCAACAGAATCGGCCAAAAGATGGCACAGACGCCGAACAGGCCCAAAAGCTGCTGATGGAGCCAAAACCAGACATTTTCTCCCGGGATCAGCACAAGGCACCCCATCAGAATCGCAACGGCAAACAGGATCACGGCCATGACCTGATTGCGCTGTTTGATCTGCTCGAGATCGCGCAGACGCTGCTGCTCCTTTTCCGCCTTGGTCAGCGGTTTTTTTCGATTTCCCGCCATGTGCCGCGCCGGTTTGCGGGTATCTGTTTTTTTCGGCTGCTGCCTTTTTCTGCGTTCCGCCATCTTCTATTTTCTCCTCTTCCGGACTGACCGGATTGTGATAGTTCTAACGACCGCGCCGTTTTCTTACCACAGCGGCGCGCCTGTGATGATGTTGACGCCTGTGTTCTGCTCCACAATTCCAATCACCAGCACGACCAGTCCCAGCACGCCGGTGTACACAACAAACGGAAGCAGCTTATTGCTCGACACCATCCACCGCAGAAGCTTGATGGCAAAAAAGCCGACAACGGCCGAAACGAGCATTCCCACAAGCATCGGCGCAACATTGACCGGCTCCTGCGCCTTCACCGCGTCAAGCAGCTCCAGCCCGGCAGCGGCCACAATCGCCGGAATTCCCAGAACAAAGGAGTAATCCAGCGCCGTCTGGCGGTTGATTCCCCGCATCAGTCCCACGGACAGCGTGGAGCCGGAGCGGGAAAGACCGGGGAATACAGCGGCAAAGCACTGTGTCAGGCCCACGGCCAGCGCATCGATCGGATTGAAGCGGCGGCGGCCCACCGAATGGTTTTTCTCTGCCATCTTGCGGCTTTTCAGATGCGCGATGAAAAGCAGGACACTGGTGACCAGCAGAGCCGCCCCCTCCACCAGAATGGTGGAATCCGTTCCCCAGAGATCCGCGTAATCCTTGATTTTCATTCCCGTGCCGGGTACCGGCAGGAACAACAGGAAAAGCGGCAGCAGGCCGATGATCAGCATCATCAGAAGGTTACGGTCGGGATCCATCGCGCTCCACTTGAATTTTCCCGTGAAAATATCCTTCAGCATGGAGAAGAGTGCCTTAATCAGCCGCCAAATCAGCTTGTGATACACCAGCACCACAGCGGCCAAGGTTCCGATGTGCAGCATGACATTGAACAAAAGACTGGTTTCCTCGATCCCCATAAAATGCTGGGCGAGCGAGAGATGCCCGCTGCTGGATACCGGCAGAAACTCGGTGGCTCCCTGCACAATTCCCTGAACAATCGCTTCAAAAATTTCCTGCATGTAAAATTGATACCTCCAGAAAATACGGCGGCACAGCCGCCGCGCTATGTAGCAGCGCGGAAGCCCGCGCCTGGAATCAGGCCTTCTCCGAGGAGGAAGCCTTTTTCTTTTTTCCTTTCTTGCCGCCTGTGCCGTCTATCATGCGGTACAGGCACGCCAACGCGTCGGACAGCGTTCCCAGAGAGTCGATCAGTCCCTCCTCCACCGCGTCCGCGCCGTCCAGAACCGTTCCCACGTCCATGACCAGCTCCTGCGTGTTCATGGCAAGCTCGTAAAAGCGCTCGGCGGAAATATGCGAATTTGCCGTGACAAAGCGTGTGATCCGCTCCTGCATCCGCTGAAAATAGTCCATCGTCTGCGGCACGCCCAGCATCAGCCCGCTCATCCGCACGGGATGAATGGTCATGGTCGCGCTGGGAACAATAAAGCTGTGCTTTGCCGCAACCGCCAGCGGAACGCCGATGGAGTGACCTCCGCCGAGAACCAGGCTCACCGTAGGCTTTTTCATGCCTGCGACAAGCTCCGCCAGCGCAAGTCCGGCTTCCACATCGCCGCCGACCGTATTGAGGATCATCAGCAGACCGTCGATGTTTGGCTCCTCCTCGATGGCGACAAGCTGGGGAATCACATGCTCATATTTCGTGGTTTTGTTCTGTGAGGGAAGGACGTTATGCCCCTCAATCTGGCCGATCACCGTCAAACAGTGAATGGCTTTCCCGCCGCCTGTGATCACCGATCCGGCGTCCGCGATGCGCTGGTATTGAAGCTGGTCCTCACTGCTCTCCTCCGGCTCTTCGCCGTTTCTCCAATAATACATCTCTGCACCTCCTGGAATCGTATTCATCCCCTATTGTGTGCAGAGAACGCCGCAACATACACGGCGGAGAAACTTCGCGTCCGCGCAGTTCCATCCTATTATACCATTGCCTTATTTATTCATCAAGCGGATTCTTCCCGCTCTGTCCCGCAGATTTCCTTTCCCTTCCATTTCGTGCGAAATTCTGAATGAACTGTGAATATTCTTTCGTTTTTCGGATAAAAGTTCGTGAAACGATTGACAATGAGCCGTTTTTGACCCATAATAAATAAAGATTATACCTATTTATAACCGTGAATCGTTTCCACTTTACTTATGGAACAGGAGGAATCCCGCATGGGACTTACGATTGCACAGAAAATCATCAAAAACCATCTTGTGAGCGGGGAAATGACCGTCGGCTCGGACGTGGGCCTGCGCATTGACCAGACCTTGACACAGGACGCGACCGGCACCATGGCTTACCTGGAATTTGAAGCGATGGGCGTTCCGCGCGTCAAAACGGAGCTGAGTGTGGCATACATCGACCACAACACCCTGCAAACCGGCTTTGAGAACGCGGATGATCACCGCTTTATCCAGAGCGTGGCGAAAAAGCACGGCATTCGCTTTTCCCGCCCCGGAAACGGCATCTGCCATCAGGTGCATCTGGAGCGCTTCGGCATCCCCGGCAAAACGCTGATCGGCTCCGACAGCCATACCCCGACCGGCGGCGGCATCGGCATGCTGGCAATGGGCGCGGGCGGTCTTGACGTGGCGGTTGCCATGGGCGGCGGCGCGTATCACATCTCCATGCCGAAGATGCTGCGCGTCAACCTGACGGGCAAGCTTTCCCCCTGGGTATCTGCCAAAGATGTAATTCTCAAGGTGCTTGAAATCCTTTCCGTAAAGGGCGGAGTGGGAAAAATCGTGGAGTATGCCGGCGAGGGCGTGTCCACCCTGACCGTGCCTGAGCGCGCCACCATCACCAACATGGGCGCGGAGCTCGGCGCCACCACCTCCATCTTCCCCTCCGACGAAATCACGCGTGAATTTCTCCGCGCACAGGGCCGTGAGCAGGACTGGACGCCGCTCGCCTCCGATCCCGACGCGGTATATGACGAGGAGATCACCGTGGATCTGACCTCTCTCGTCCCCATGGTGGCCTGCCCGCACAGCCCCGACAACGTGAAAACCGTGGAAGCTGTCGGCCCCATCAAGGTAGACCAGGTCTGCATCGGCTCGTGCACCAATTCCTCCTACCTCGATCTGATGCATGTCGCCGCGATTTTGAAGGGCAAGACGGTTCATCCCGACGTCAGCCTCGCTATCGCGCCCGGCAGCAAGCAGGTGTACAACATGCTCGCGGAAAACGGCGCGCTGGCCGATATCATCGCCGCGGGCGCCCGTGTGCTGGAATGCGCGTGCGGTCCCTGCATCGGCATGGGCCAGTCTCCGAATTCCCACGGCGTATCTCTGCGCACCTTCAACCGCAACTTTGAAGGCCGCTCCGGCACGGCGGACGGGCAGATCTATCTGGTCAGCCCCGAGACGGCGGCTGTTTCCGCACTGACCGGCGTGCTGACGGATCCCCGCACACTGGGCGGAGAGGTTTCCGTGGCGATGCCGGAACACTTCCTGATCAACGACAACATGGTGGCCGCTCCCGCTCCGACGGAGGAAATGGACAGCGTGGAGATCCTGCGCGGACCGAACATCAAGGAGTTCCCCGTCACCACCGCCCTGCCGGAAAGCCTTTCCGTCAAGGCGCTGCTGAAGGTGGGCGACAACATCACCACCGACCATATCATGCCGGCCGGCGCCAAAATCCTGCCGTACCGTTCCAATATCCCCTACCTGTCGAATTTCTGCTTCGGCGTGTGCGACAAGGAGTTCCCACAGCGCTGCCGCGATAACGGCCCGAGCGTCGTTGTGGGCGGACAGAACTACGGACAGGGATCTTCCCGTGAGCATGCCGCTCTTGTGCCGCTCTATCTCGGCGTCAAGGCCGTTCTGGTAAAGAGCTTCGCGCGCATCCACTGTGCGAACCTTGCCAACGCGGGAATCCTGCCGCTCGTTTTTGAAAACGAAGCGGATTACGATCGCATTGATCAGATGGACGAGCTGGAGCTGCCGAACGTCCGCAAGGAAATCGAGGCCGGTTCCTCCGTTACCGTTGTGAACCAGACGAAGGGAATCACCATTCCCGCGCAGGCTGTGCTCTCTTCCCGTCAGCGCGATATGGTTCTGGCAGGCGGCCTGCTGAACTACACACGCGAAAACGGATCCAAGGCCTGAAGCACAGAAAGTAAAAGATATGGAACGGGAGGTTTGCGCCATGGATAAAATTCAAATGAAAACGCCGCTGGTCGAGATGGACGGCGACGAGATGACCAGAGTGATCTGGAAAATGCTCAAAGAGATTCTCATTACCCCCTATGTGGATCTCAAAACGGAATATTATGATCTGGGGCTCAAGCACCGCGACGAAACGGGAGACCGCGTCACGGTGGAGAGCGCCGAGGCGACGAAAAAATACGGTGTGGCGGTCAAGTGCGCCACCATCACGCCGAACGCCGCGCGCGTCAAGGAATACGATCTGCATGAGATGTGGAAGTCCCCGAACGGCACGATCCGCGCGATTCTCGACGGCACCGTGTTCCGCGCGCCGATTCTGGTCAAGGGGATCGTTCCCTTCCTGCCCGGCTGGAAAAAGCCGATCACTATTGCGCGTCATGCATACGGCGACGTATACCGCAACACGGAAGCCGTTGTGCCCGCCGGAAGCAAGGCCGAGCTGGTCATCACCGCGCCGGACGGCACCGAGACGCGCGAGCTGATCCACGATTTCAAGGGCGCGGGCGTTGTACAGGGCCAGCACAATCTGGACGACAGCATCGCCAGCTTTGCGCGCGCCTGCTTCAATTACGCGCTGGACACCAAGCAGGAAATCTGGTTCGCCACCAAGGACACCATTTCCAAACAATACGATCACCGCTTCAAGGATCTTTTCCAGGAAATTTTCGACGCGGAATACAAGGAGAAGTTTGACGCGGCGGGGATTGAATATTTCTACACCCTGATCGACGACGCGGTGGCCCGCGTTGTTCGCTCCGAGGGCGGTTTCATCTGGGCCTGCAAGAACTATGACGGCGACGTAATGAGCGACATGGTTGCCACGGCCTTCGGCAGTCTCGGCCTGATGACGAGCGTTCTCGTCTCCCCCGACGGCGTATACGAATACGAGGCCGCGCACGGCACGGTCACCCGCCACTATTATAAGTGGCTCAAAGGCGAGGAGACCTCCACCAACTCCATGGCGACGCTTTTCGCCTGGACGGGCGCTCTCCGCAAGCGCGGCGAGCTGGATGAAATTCCTGCTCTGTGTGAATTTGCCGGAAAGCTGGAAAAAGCGGCTGTGCAGACCATTGAGGAGGGCGTGATGACGGGTGATCTCATTCCCCTCTCCTCTCTGCCTGAAAAACGCAAGGTGGATACGGAAACCTTCCTGCATGAGGTTGCCAAGCGTCTCGACGCGCTTCTGTAAGTCCTTCCTGCGCCTCTGACCGAAAATGAGGAGGTCATTGAATCAATGCCAAAACGTGAAAATATCTCCATGTCCGTCATACGCCGCTTACCGCGCTATCACCGGTTTCTGAGCCACCTGCGCGAAAAGGGCGTCACCCGGATTTCTTCCACGGAGCTTTCCGCAAAGCTTGGCCTGACGGCATCGCAGATCCGTCAGGATCTCAACTGCTTCGGCGGCTTTGGACAGCAGGGATATGGATATATTGTGGATCAGCTCTGCGAAGAGATCGGGGGAATCCTCGGTCTTCGCAACCAGTATAAAGCGATCCTCATCGGCGCGGGAAATCTGGGGCAGGCGATCGCCTCCCACATGAGCTTTGCCGACGACGGCTTCTCTCTGGTGGGCATTTTCGACAGCTCACCCTTCAAAATCGGAAACCGAATCAATGGAATTGAAATTCTGGACATGGAAAAGCTGGATGCCTTCTGTGCCCGTGAAAAGCCTGTGATGGCGGTTCTGTGCGTTCCGCGCGAAGCCGTCAGCGAGCTGAGCGACCATCTGTGCCAGCTTGGAATCCGCAGCTTCTGGAATTTCAGCCACTACGATATTGCTGTGAAGCACCCCGACGCCATTGTGGAAAACGTACACCTGAACGACAGCCTGATGACGCTCTGCTATCAGATTCATAACGCGTCACATCAGACCGCGCAGGTGGAAAAAGAATAACATTCAGAGGCGTCCGCCCCGGCAAAACAAGCCCGGCGGACGCCTCTTTACCTTTTGTCCCATTCTGTGGTACAATGGGGAAAATGCCTGTGGGTTCTCTCCTGCTTTTCCGGGGGCGATCCCCGCCATCTGAAAGGAGTCGTTTTCATGCCAACTGCCATTCTGACCACTGTCATCGTTCTGGTCGCCGTTATTCTGCTCCTTGTTGTAGGCACTATTATCTGGTTTGTCTCCAGCCACAACAAGCTGGTCAAGCTCTCCTCCCGTGTGGATAACAGCTGGGCCCAGATCGACGTACAGCTCAAGCAGCGCTTCGATCTGATCCCCAACCTTCTGGAAACGGTGAAGGGCTTCGCCGCCCACGAGAAAAGCCTTTTGGAGGATGTCACCAAGTGGCGCAGCGCGGCCATGAACGCCGGAAGCCGTCAGGAAAGCATCCAGAGCAATGATCGTCTGGGACAGGCGGTTTCCAACCTGCTGGTTAGCGTGGAGAGCTATCCCGAGGTCCGCTCCAACGCGAATTTTCTCGAGCTCCAATCCACTCTTGCCGATCTGGAAAAGAAAATTGCCATCTCCCGCCAGTTCTACAACGACACCGTGATGCGCTATAATGAAACGATCCGGCAGATGCCCACAAGCCTGGTCGCCAATATGTTCCATTTTGAGCCGAAGGAATATTTCCAGGTCTACGATAACGAGCGCAGCGTCCCTCAGGTAAAATTCTGATTCCGATTTTTGGAGGTTCGTATGAAATTACATCGAGGCAGGCTTTGGGCCTGCATCCTGCTTCTGCTTCCGATTTTGCTTTTCTCCGGATGCAGCTCCTATAAGAGAGGAGCGGATCAGCTCCTGCGCTCCGTTTCCATCCAGGCGCAGCTTTTGGAAAACGGAGATATGCAGGTCACCGAACGATGGGATATCTCCCTTTACGATCGTGACAAAAGCTACAGCAACCTGTTCAAATCCTTCCCCTACTCCTCGGAACAGCAGATCAAGGATTTTTCCGTCACGGATAACGACACCGGACGCACCTACGACTTTGAGGGGGAATTTTCTTCCCTTCATGAGGTCAGCGAAACACCGAAAACCTGCTATCTGATTGCAAACGATCAGGAAACGGAGCTGGGATGGTTTATGCAGTCCGTCGATGAGGGAAACGCCAGCTTCACGCTCTCCTACACCGTCACCAACGCGGTGGAACGCTATGCGGATGTCGGCGTTCTGTATCATGGATTTATCGGCAAACAATTCTCCATCCCCATCACGCAGTTTACCGCTGAGATTCTCCTGCCGGATGGAGCGGAACAGCAGGATCTGCGCGGATGGCTGCACTGTACCGCGGAAAGCTGGCTGAGCATTGATTCCGCTAACCATATCACGCTGACCGCGTCGGAAATCCCGGCCCAAACCAATGTGGAAACCCGGATTTGCGCCCCCGCCTCCCTGTTCCCGAACGCACAGCGCACCAGCAGCGAAACTGCTCTGGAGAAAATCTCTCAGGAGGAACAGCAGTGGGCGGACGAGTGGGAAGCCCAGAAGGAACGGGAACGCTTCCTCGCGCTTCTGTCCGCGATTGCGGGCATAGTGATCGCGGTGGCCGGTATTGTGTTCGGCATTCTGTGCAGGGTGGTAAAACGGCGGCACAAGGTGGAGGAACCGGACTACTATCGTGAAATCCCCGCCGGTTCCAGCCCCGGCGGCGCGGGCGCCCTGTTCTACTATTACGACGGCGGACTCCAGGACCGCGAGACGCGCAACCATGTCGCCGCGGCCACCATGATGAGCCTGGCCCGCAAGAAATGGATCTCCTTTGAGGAAAATCCCTCCGGACAGGAAACCAAAGACAAGGACGACGATCTGCTGATCCACATCGAGAACGGCTCTATTCCGCTGACACCGAGCGAAAACAGCTTTTACCAGCTGTTGTCCCACGCAGCGGAACTGCAAAGCAGCTGCCTGACGCTTCAGGATTTTGAGCGTTATGCCAAAAAGAACGCGCAAAGCTATCAGAATCAGATGAACGCCTTTATCAACGCAGCCGACAACGAAATTGCGCCGAAGGGATATTTTGAAAAGGAACCAACCTTTGTCGACGTGGTGCGCGTTATTTCCATTCTCGCTCTTTTTGCAAGCATTGTACTGTTCTTCGCCACGACGGGATACCTGGCGGTTCTCTGCGCCGGTCTTTTGGTGGGCGGGTTGTCCGCTCTCCTTCTCTCGTTGGGAAAAACCCGCCTGAGCGTACAGGGAGAAACCGACCTCGGCATATGGCACGGACTCCAGCGGTTCCTGCTTGATTTCTCCAACATGAAGGAATACGGCGTTTTCCAGCTCCCCCTCTGGGAGGAATATCTGGTGTACGCCGCCATGATGGGGATCTCGGATGAAGTTTCCGAACAGCTCCGCAAGGCTTATCCGCAGGTCTGGGCTTCGAACGATCAGGATCCGAATTTCTTCCCCAGAACCTCCTACCTCTACTGGATGTACAGGCCGCGCTATCGTCATCGCGCGCATTTCTCCTTTGCCGACCAGATTTCCCGCACCATGGACAACGCGGGAAAAGCCGCGCAAAACGCAATGGATGCCATCAACGGACGAGGCAGTTCGCATGGCGGAGGCCGCGGTTTTGGCGGCGGCGGCTTTGGCGGCGGCGGCGGTGGCTTTGGCTCCGGCGGCGGCGGCGGAGCACGCTAAAACGTCAAAAAAGCGGTGTCCGAAGGAACATTCCTTTCGGACACCGCCTTTTTCTATCTTGCCATATCAGCCCTCGTAGGTCTGAACCTCCGCCTTTTCGATCACAACGTCCTCCACGGGCTTATCGCTGTCATCGGTCTGCACCGCCGCGATGGCGTCCACAACGTCCATCCCCTCGAACACCTGACCAAACACCGTATGACCGCGCCCCGGAATGGAATACGCACCGTCCAGAGACGGGTTGCCGCCGTTTTCCTCATACAGCTTCTTGACCTCGTCACTGATGCGGCTCATATCCGGCATACTGCCGTACTGCTGCACAAACATGGTCTTGTAGGCATCATCCAGCTGCTCATAGGCTTCCTTATACGCTTCGGAATTCTGCTCAAAATAGTCCCAGCCCGAGAAATCGGAAGCGTCTCCCTGGTTGATGAAAAACTGACTGCCGTTTGTATTCGGCCCGCTGTTCGCCATTGCCAGAGATCCTCGAATGTTCAGCAGATCCTCATTGAACTCGTCCTCAAACGGCTCTCCCCAGATGCTTTCGCCGCCGGTGCCGTCTCCGTTGGGATCGCCGCCCTGGATCATGAACCCGTCAATCACACGATGGAAGGTCAGGCCGTTATAATACCCTTCCTCGATATGCGTGGTAAAATTCTCGACCGCTTTGGGAGCGGCATCCGGGAAAAGACGGATTTTGATGGTTCCCATATTGGTGGTCAGCACGGCAATTTTCTCTCCCGCCTCCGGGGGATCCAGCTGATATCCCACGTTGTTGGAAGAGCCGCCCTTCTGCTGGCAGCCGGAAAAGGACAGCGCGCAGGTCAGAAGAGCACCCGCCAGAAGGGCGGAAACAAATCGTTTGAAAGCTTTCATTGGTGGTTTCCTTTCCTTTATTTCTGTTGTCTCCCGCCGTCAAGAAACCACGGGACCTTTTTATTGTAGTACACATCGGCTCCGGATGCAAGCAAAAACCGTCCGCTGCCGCCGAGGATTTTCGTCATGCCCTTCCCTTCCCGCGCATATAGATGAACGGAAGAGAAAAAGGAGGGCTGTCAAATGAACACCTATTACCCGGAAGGCTGGAAGATGGATACACCGGAAAACCGTGCGGCCATGCAAAGCTCCTCCGCTTTACAGGCTGCCTGGAGCGAGGGCCGGATCCTGGAAGCAAGAGCCCTGCTGTGCGACAGCGCCCACAATCTGGTGGTGGATCTCGGCTGCATGAAAGGATTGATTCCGCGGGAGGAAGGCGCGATCGGAATCCGGGAGGGAACCGCGCGTGATATTGCCATCATTTCCCGGGTAAACCGCCCGGTTTGCTTTTTGATTCAGGGCTTTTTCAAGGATGAAGCCGGTACGACCACCGCTCTCCTTTCCCGGCGCGCCGCACAGGAGGAGTGCCGCCGGATGCGGCTGAACCATCTGGTCCCCGGAGACGTGATTCCCGCCCGTGTCACCCACCTGGAATCCTTCGGCGCTTTCGCGGATGTAGGCTGCGGTGTGGTGGCGCTTCTTCCGATCGACGCGATCTCCGTTTCCCGGATCGATCATCCGCGCGAACGTCTGGCTCCCGGCATGGATATCCGCACCGTGGTGCGCTCCGTGGAAGGAAACCGGATCACGCTGACTCACAAGGAACTGCTCGGCACCTGGGCGGAAAACGCGGCTCAATTCCACGCGGGGGAAACTGTGGCGGGTATGATCCGCAGTGTGGAGCCATACGGCGTATTCGTGGAACTCAGCCCCAATCTGGCTGGACTTGCGGAAAGCCACGAGGGCGCGGCGGCCGGTTTACAGGCCAGCGTATACATCAAAAGCATTCTCCCCGCACGGATGAAGGTGAAACTGATCATCATCGACACCTTCCGGTATCCCACCCAGCCTTCCACTCCCCACTATTTTTTCCAGGGGGACCACATGGACCGCTTTCTCTATTCCCCTCCTGAATGCGGAAAGCTCGTTGTGACCGATTTTACCATTCCCCCGATCTCCGGCGCGTCCCGAAAGCTGTAATTCCCGGCTGTTCCCTGCTTTTATGTGGGGAACAGCCTTTTCTCTTGCGGCCTTTTTCCGGATATAGTACATTCGTAACACCTTCCTGCTACCCCCTTATGGTTATCCCACCTAAAGGGTAGCGTTTATTTCAGGTGCTGACAATGGCTCTTTTTATTTGCCATTGGGGTGCTCACTTTTTGAGTACCATTTGCTACATTTTCATTTTACCGAAAACACACAAGCTGTTTCTCAGCCTTTTTATGGTTCTTTTACACTGGAAAAGATACCGCGGATTCATCCATCACTTTAAATCGTTTTATCATTGAATCCATGGACTTGGCCATAGTGGAAAGCTGCTCACAGGTCGCCGCCGTTTCCTGGGCAAGCGCACTGTTTTCCTGCACTACACCTGAAATATGAGAAATACTGCTATTGACCTGTTCCGTACTGTCAACCTGACGGCTGCAGGCATCAGAGATTTCACACGCCTTTTCCTGTGTGCGGGAAGTACAGCCAACCACTGTTTGGAGCGCATCCTCTGTCTGCTCAGCAAGTTTCAGGCTCTTTTCCACAGCACTGATGGTATCCTTAATAAGGGCAGAGGTCGTTTGAGCCGCTTCTGCGGAGCGTTGTGCCAACGCACGAACCTCATCTGCAACCACCGCAAAGCCTTTGCCCGCATTGCCGGCACGGGCAGCTTCAACGGCAGCATTCAATGCCAACAGGTTGGTCTGGAAAGCAATGCTGTCAATGGTCTGTATGATATTGTTGATCTGACCGGACTTCTCTGCTATTTCCTGGATAGCAACCGCAAGCGCCTGCATATGACAGTTGCTTTTTTCCACGCTGGCGGCAGCCTCACCAGACAGCGCCACAGCATCCTTCGCCCCTTGTGCGGTGGCGTTGATTTCCTTGACAATATTTTTTACCGCTTCGGATATTTCCTCCACAGATGCCGCCTGTTTGACATTATCGTCGCTTAGTCTCTGTGCCCCAACCGCGATTTGCGTGGTACCTTCGCTGACCTGAGAGCTGGCAACAGAGATGTTTCGGATGGTATGGTTCATTTCTTTGCGAATTCCGGTCAATGCCCGGAGGATCTCCAGATAAGCGCCCTTGTACTGTTCTGCGCAGCCACTTTCCACGCAGTAGTTTCCCCGGCTCATTTCACCCAACTGATATCTGATATCATGGATCAGTTCACGCAGCCCATTCTGCATCGCAACAAATGTATGGGTGAGTTCGCCGATCTCGTCTTTGGAATATGTGACATCCTTCACCGGACTCAGATCGCAGGCGCGGAGCCTGGCTGCAATTTCAGTTGTGCTGACCAGCGGGCGAAGCACATGGTTCAGATTCAATATAGTAACCACAGTAAGCAGCATCAATCCCATCAGTGTACAGAAAATGACCACAATGGTATTGGTGCGGTTCTTGTTGGCTATTTCCTGCGCATCATAGTCACACCCCATAATGCTTACCACGTTCCCATCTTCGTCAAAAATGGGGACATAACAGGAGATCAGGATGCCATCTTCCGTATGATAAATTGTCGTGTCCAAAAGTTCCTCTCCGAGGAAAACTTGTTCTAAACTGGCATAATCCTCTTCAAAAACAGAGCCAATGGGCTCGGGCTCTTCCTGTGCTGCTTCCACACCGTAGTAAACATTCGTACCGTCAGTGGTCAGCGTGTAGGCATATAAAACACCAGCTTCAGCGCGCGCTGAATCCATCGCCGCAGCCACACGCTGATAAGTATCTGTCGTTTCATCACCCTCTTGCAAACCAAGCAGATCCGATGGATCTATACTGTCAGCTGTGGATTGCGCAGCGCTCAAGGCCAGTTCAGCGGCAAGTTCGGTTGCAGTATTTTGCATCCGCCTTTCAAGAAAAATCCCCAGTGTCGCACACACAATAACGTTCACAACGATTACCGGGATCAAGATTTTTGTCTTCACTCCAAAACGAACGGTGTTTCGAAGGCTCTGTTTTTGTTTCATTCCCATTCCTCCACGTTTTCCTTTTTGTTACCCGCCATATAATACATACCAGGTGGGGCATCTGCCTCGGCTGAGTCCTTTTGCACGCCTCATATGCGATAAGCACCTTGATACAGATAAGTAATTCTCAATTTATTATAGTTAGCTATCACTAACCAGTCAAGTAGTTTTCCTCATTTGAATTTGATTTTTTATCTAAGTATCATGCATATCATTTAGATAAGAGCCTTGCATCGCACTCTCGCATCAGGTAGTTTATGGGATCAGATTACAAAAATCCCCTGAAACCATTGTGTGGTTTCGGGGAGTTTTAACCGCGAAAAGAATTGGATTTAGATTATAATTCGGAATGGAAAGTCATTACATGGTAGCATCGAAGGCGGCGATGGCCCCATCAGACACAGCGGTAGCCACCTGGCGCACCTGCTTGACCCGAATATCTCCAGGGATGGCGGTCTCCATCTTGTCATTGGTGGGGATGTAACCATCCTTTAGAGCCAGCTCCGGCACATCGTCACAGGTCTGGGGGTACAGGATGATGGTAGAGCCAATCCTCTTCTACTTTGCTGGGGAGCTTCTTTGGCCTGCCTGTGCTTCTGCGCCCTCTACGCTCCACCGCAAGACCTTCCGGCCCCTCTTCCAAATAAATCCGTTCCCAGCTTTGGATGCGGTCATGTCCTTGAACTTCATAAATTCTGGCAGCCTCCTGGTAGCTTAGTCCGTCCTGTATGACCGCCTCTACTACCTGCTTCTTGAATTCTGGTGTATAGCGTTTGTTTGGTATTCCTTTCGGCATAGTAAAGCACCCCATTTGTTATTCAGTATATCACACTGTCTAAC
>DVGZ01000004.1 GCA_018712435.1 Candidatus Caccousia avicola | reverse complement strand
GAAATATTTCTTTACGAACAAAACCAAAACAGCGTCCGCCTGGGGCGTCAAAATCCGCGCTACCCTGTCGCGCGGCACAGGCTCCGGGGAATGCTACATTTCGTCGATTGGAGGGAACTATCAGTGATTTACCACCGGGAGGACAGCATTCAGGCCATCCGGAAGGAGGAGCAGCAGACGGTCCAAACGGAACGGCTGGCGCAGCAGTCTGTGGAAGCGGCACGGATCTTTGCCGCCTCCTCCGTCTCCCTCTCCAACGATCAGGCGCTTGCCATGCCGGAGCTTTTCCCCGCGTGGGAGGATGTGCTGGCAAAGGGAAAGAAACTGGCGGAAGGAAGCGTCCTGCGCGACGGGGAAACGCTGTACCGCGTCGTGCAGTCCGGCGGCGTAACGCCGCAGGAAAACCAGCCGCCGCACGGGGAAGGGATGCTCGCCGTCTACCGCCCCATTGAAACGGAGCATGCCGGAACACAGGAGGATCCCATCCCCTGGGTGTACGGCATGGACTGCCGCGCGGGACAGTATTTCAGCTATGAGGGCCATGTGTACCGTGTGGCCGAGGGCGGGGACATGATCCCCTGCGTCTGGGCGCCCGGAACGCCGGGACTCTGGCAATGGGAACTGGTATCCTGAGAAGGGAGGATTCATGAAAGGAATTGACGTATCGAGCCACAACGGCTCTATTGACTGGAACAAGGTGAAAGACGCGGGGATCGGTTTTGCGATCCTCCGCGCGGGCTACGGCAAGCACGCATCCCAGCAGGACTCCCGCTTCACGGCAAACGCCGCCGGGGCGCTTGGGGCCGGAATCGTATGCGGGGCTTACTGGTTTTCCTACGCCCTCACGCCCGACGAGGCGCGCGAGGAAGCGCAGCTTTGCGCCCGCGTTTTGGAACCGTACAAGGGGAAATTTCTTTATCCGGTCTACTTCGATTATGAATACGACAGCGAACGCTACAGCGCGGAGCACGGCGTGACGCCGCACAAGGAGCTGCGCACGCAGCTGGCGGTATCCTTCTGCTCGGAGCTGGAACGTCTCGGCTGGCGCGCGGGGATATACACCAACCTCGATTACATCAAAAACCGGATCGACCTTTCGCGTCTCTCCGCGTGGGAGCTGTGGCTGGCGGATTACACCGGCGCGCCGGACATCTCCTGCGGGATGCAGCAGACCGGCAGCACGGGACGCGTGGACGGCATTTCCGGAAACGTGGACACAGACGAAAGCTTTCTCGATTATCCGTCCCTCACACGGCAGAACGGCTGGAACGGATACACGAAGGAATCCGCGCAAGCTCCCGCCCGCTGGATCTCCGACACGACCAACGGCACGGACAATCCCGTCCGCATTGCCCCGAATTCCCTTTACACCGTGAAGATCACCGGTCAGGACATTGATCTGGTCTGCGGAGAGAGCGGCGGCAAGCCCGCCGCTTTTCGGCTTGTGCGGTGCCGCCGGGACGGAGAAAGCACGCTCTGGCACGTCGTACCTGTTGGGAAACCGGGGCAGGAGGCCGGAATCTACCCGGCGGAAGGCGGAGATCGGATCTTTGTGGCGCGGATTGAGGAGGTAGCGAAATGATAGGGGACACAATTACCTGGCAACAGCTTACTGCTCTCTTCGGTGGCTTTATTGTGGCAATGGGCATTCCTACCGCCATCACAGGGGTGGTTGTCTGACGACTGAAAAAAGCTATTGACGAGCGCGACGCTGCGCAAACAGAGAAAAATAAGGCACAACAAGAACTGGTGCTCCTGCTTGTGCAGTCTACGCGAGCCTCCATCGCGCTCGGTGAAGCTACCGCCCACGCCTTGCAACGCGGCTATACCAACGGTGATACCGAGGAGGCGCTGCGCTATGCTGCCGAAATTAAGCACCGACAGAAGGATTTTCTCGCCCAGCAGGGTATTCAAGCTGTGATGGAAGATTGAAAGGAGAGAAAGAAATGGAATTCATCCACAAATTATCAAGCCGCAAGTTTTTGGCTGCTGCAGCCGGACTCGTTGCTGGTCTTGCAATGATCTTCGGTCTTGATGAAGGCGTTGTCACAAGCGTCGCTGGTGCCGTGTTATCGCTGTGTTCGGTAGTGACATATGTCATTGCCGAAGGACGGATTGATGCCGAGGGAGTCAAAAAAGCTGCTGAAGATGTGCAGAAAGTAATTGATGAACTGACAGAGTAGAGTGCTAATAAATTAGAAAGAAGGCTGGCACACAGGAAAATTTCCTGCGCATCAGCCTTCTTTCATTTTTGTAACTCACAAACCAAAACGAACACACCACCGACCATATAAAGGATCGGTGAAGTGTTCGTCTGGCTCTCTTTTGGTGGAGATGAGGGGAATCGAACCCCTGTCCGAAAATCGTTTGCCAAGGTTTTCTCCGAGCGCAGCCGATCGTTTCAGATTCCCTCGCCGCGCCGCCGATTGGCAGGCTTCGCGGTTCGGTAGCCTTTAAGCCGTGACACGGGTAAAGGCGTAACCGTGTTCACGTTCACCACTCATCGACGCCCTGTCCCAGGCCGTGGTGCTCCCAGGCAGGACGGCAGCCTAATTAGGCTGCGTACGCAACTTTATTGTTGTCGTTTAATTTTAAGTTTGCGGATTTTATAGCGGTCCCGCACCGCTGCTCGCTTACCAAGGTTCCCAATCCCCGTCGAAACCTTTACATCCCCGTATATCAAGCGCTTTCGCGCTATTCACCCGAACGGAACTATAAAGAACCGTTTCGGACAATCAACGGTTTCTTTCCTTCATCGCTCTGTCAATGTCGCGCTTGGCGGCCTTAGCGGCTAGGTCAGCGCGCTTGTTATACAGCTTTTTGCCCTTGCAAAGACCAACCTGCACTTTAATCAGGCTGTTCTTAAAATAAACGGAAAGCGGGATCAGAGAATAGCCGTCCTGCTTGACCAGCCCGAACAGACGCATGATCTCCCGCTTATGCATCAGAAGCCTCCGCACCCGAACCGGATCCCGGTTGAAGATGTTGCCGTTCTCGTAAGGACTGATATGCATTCCATTGACAAGAAGCTCTCCCTTGTCAATGGAGCACCAGGCATCCTTCAGATTGCACTGGCCGCGCCGAAGGGATTTCACTTCCGTGCCGCACAGTTCAATACCGGCTTCCATGCTTTCCACAACGAAATAATCGTGGTAGGCCTTTTTGTTTTGTGCAATTGTTTTGAGGGAATTTTTGTTTCCCGCCATCAAAAGGCCTCCCCTTTCCTCTGGTAATTCCGTCGTGTACCCATGATTATAGCATATCGCTCCCGGATGAATCAATACACAGGAGAAAAAATTTTCCCTTCGAAAAGCAGAAAAAGCGCCCGGATCCCCGGGCGCTTTGCTTGTTCCTTCAAATTTCGCTCCGTCCTTCGAGAGCCTTGGACAGCGTAATTTCATCGGCATATTCCAGATCGCCGCCCACGGGGATTCCATAGGCAAGACGGGTCACGCGCACGCCAAGCGGCTTGAGCAGGCGCGAAAGGTACATCGCTGTCGCCTCGCCCTCCACCGTTGGGTTTGTCGCCATGATCACCTCTTCCACGCCGCCCGCGCTGACACGGGCAAGCAGTTCTTTGATACAGAGCTGATCCGGACCTACGCCGTTGAGAGGAGAAATCACTCCATGCAGCACATGATAGGAAGCGTTAAATTCCTGCGTGCGCTCCAGGGCCGCCACATCACGCGGATCCTCCACCACACAGATCACGCTCTTGTCCCGCGTTTCACTGCGGCAGATGGAGCACAGCTCCTGATCCGTAAGATTGCAGCAGATTTTGCAGTAATGAATTTTTTTCCGCGCATCCAGGATGGCATCCGCCAGGCTCTGCGCTTCCGTCTCCGTCAGACCGAGCACATGGTAAGCCAGCCGCTGCGCGCTTTTGTGGCCAATCCCGGGCAGACGCTCAAACTCGTCCACCAGATGGGCCAGAGAAGGCACTGTATAGGAAGCCATCTCAGAACAGGCCCGGCATATTCAATCCGCCGGAGATCTTCTCCATGCGCTCCGACTTGTCGGAAACCGCGGCGCGAAGAGCCTCGTTGACGGCGGCAATAACCAGATCGCTGAGCATCTCCACATCCTCGGGATCCACAACCTCGGGCTTGATTTCCAGGGATTTGATCTCCATTTTTCCCGTTACAATGGCTTTCACCGCATCACCGCCAGCGGTAGCGCTGTACTCTGTTGTTTCCAGCTCCGTGCTGACAGCGTCCATTTCCTCCTGAAGCTTCTGCGCCTGACGGGCAATCTGCTGCAAATTGGCAGCTCCGCCTCCGCCGTATCCCTGAGGTAATCTTGCTTTCATCGTGTTACAACCTCCAATGAAAAATCTGAATTTATGTTTGGATCTCGGGCTCCGGTTCCTTTGTCTCCGTTACCTCGATCCCGGCTTCGCGCGCCATAGAGGCCAACTGAAGCAGCGGATCCTCCTGCTGCTCCTGGGAAACCTCCGGGCGGCGGTATGGGCCAAGCTTGTACACCCGCCCTGTCACCTGCTGGATCGCGTCGCGCATCTTCCCCCGCTGGGAGGATTTGCGCAGAAGCTCAAAGGCCATCTCGCGCGGAGCGTCGATCAGGACATAATCTCCGCTGACATAAGCGCTCGATCCGGTAAAGGCCGCCGATATCGTGGCCGAATACCCTTTCATAATCTGCAAAATCTCGGGCCATGCGTCAAGAGGCACCGCGTTTTTCGCCAGATCAGCCGTGGATGCGGCGGGCTGGGCGGCATGGCTGGAAGAATTCTGTGGGGCAGGCTCTTCCGTTTGCCGGGCCCGCTGGGCGGGCACAGTCTCCGCTGTGCTCTCCTCCGCCTGCGGTTTTTCGGCAACCGGCGGCGTGGCTGCCGCACGGCGCGGCGCTCCGCGTTCCAGCGCCTCGATTCGGCGAAGGATTGCCGCGGAACCGGTATCCAGCTCCGGGGAACAAAGACGAATGGCCGCCATCTCCATTTCCGTGCGGCGATCCGCTCCGCGCCCCATTTTTTCCAACGCATCCTGGAGCGTGTCCAGGCAATGCAGAACGGTAGTCAATGGAATGGAAAGCGCCTGCTTTTCCAAACGGGCGTATTCCTCCTGGGAAACCGCCAGAAGATTCCGCGCGTCCTTCATGGTCTTAATCAACATCAAGCCGCGGTAATGAGAGGAAAGCTCCTCGCACAGACGCGCCATATCCTTTGAACCCTCATGCAGGCGGGCTATCAGTTCCAGCACGGACGCGGCGTCCTGCTGGTGGACCGCCTGCGCGAACGCATAGAGATGATCCCGCCCGGCCAGTCCCGCTGTCTCATTGACGACAGCCTCCGTAACCGTGCGGCTGCGGCCCAAACACTGATCCAAAAGGGAAAGCGCGTCACGCAGGGCGCCGTCCGCCAGACGGGCCAGCAGCAGCGCCGCGTCCTCCTCTATGGAAGCGCCCTCCTCCTGCGCCACATAATGCAGCCGCTGTGCGATATCCTCCGGCGGAATGCGGCGGAAATCGAAGCGCTGGCAGCGCGACAATATGGTGGCGGGAAGCTTGTGCACCTCCGTCGTCGCCAAAATGAAAATCACATGCGGCGGCGGCTCCTCCAAGGTTTTCAGCAGGGCGTTGAACGCGCCGACCGAAAGCATATGAACCTCGTCAATGATATAAACACGGTATTTCGCGGCGGCAGGCGTGAAATTGGCCTCCTCGCGCAGAGAACGGATATTGTCCACGCCATTGTTGCTGGCTGCGTCAATCTCCACAATATCCATGAGCGATCCGTCGTCCGCAGCCCGGCAGATCTCGCACTCCCCGCAGGGGTCGCCGTCCTGCGGATTCAGGCAGTTCACGGCCTTGGCCAGTATCTTGGCGCAGGTGGTCTTTCCTGTTCCACGAGAGCCGGTGAACAGATACGCATGGGCAATCCGCCCTTCTGTCAGCTCATGCTGAAGCGTTACCGTCACCTGAGGCTGGCCCACCACGTCGGCAAAACGGCGGGGACGCCATTTTCGGTAAAGGACCTGATACAAGCTCTTTCACCGCCCTTTCGGATTCCGAATATGGTAAAAGCAAGACAGACCGTCAAACGGTTGTCGTGCACCAGGATATGCAGACGGACAGACAACCTGCATCGCACGGGGCAACTCCGCTTAATGCTGCTCGGTTCCCCGCCTGACATGGTTCACGGCGCTCCGTCGCACAGAGCCCGCCCGCCTGCATATCCTGTGGCACGCATTTCTGCCTTGCTTTTTCTCTTGCCTGTCCCATTGGGCTGCAACTTCTTTATTATATCCGATCTTTCTCCAAAAAACAAGAGAAAAATTTGAAAGCCGGAAAACTAACGGGAAACTCCCATACAGGGAGAACCCACCAGTGTACGCGGGGTACTGTCCACCACAGCCGCGATGCACAGACAAAGCGCTTCTTCTCCGCGAAACGTCTCCACGCAGACGCGTTCCTCCCCGCCATACCAGCAGAGTCCATGCGTCATGACGGTGCGGCCGCGGCGATCCACCACATCAAAGTTTCCGGAAAAACAGTCGCCCCGGAATTTCCATCCAATCGAATAGAGCCGGTACGGCGTTTTCGGAGCGCCAAGGTTCCGCGTTAAAACAGCGCGCTTTCGCTCCGCCTGCCAGATGGTGTGATACGAAAGAGACGGCGTGCCGACCCGGAGAACGCGCGCGCACTCCGCTCCCGCTCCATCCTGAAGCGCCAGCTTGCCGGTAAAAGGGTTTTTCTCCCCGATGATGCGAAAGCAGGGGGTTCCGTCCGGCTGTACGACAGTAAAATACGGGACGATTCCATTCTGCATCGGACCGTTTTCCCGCAGCATTACAAACCGCAAGCGTCTTCCCCCTTCTTTGTTACACAAAACCATCTGCGTCCTTTTCTATTTTAAACAAAAGAGACAAAAAAATCAATGGGAACCAAGGCGAAGAAAGAAACCTCTTGTCCGGCGGGCGGCAGGGTTGTATAATCGTTACCATTAAGAACGAATGGAAAAGAGAAATGGAAAGGACGTGAAACCATGCGAAAGGAATCGGACGGTACACCGAAACGCAGGCTCTGGCTCCTTCTGCTGCTGTGCTTCCCCGTCTCCCTCATACTTCTTCTGCTGGCACAGTATGCGCCGGGCTTTGCCGAATGGTACGCCACAGGCCCTTATGTTTTGCTCTCACGCGCGGGAAATTTCCTCACCGGCTTGCTTCCTTTTTCATTGGCGGAGCTTCTTGTGGTTCTCCTCCCCCTTCTCGCTCTGATCTGGATTGCGGTACAGGCTGCGCGTGCCGTCCGGAGCAAAGAAAACCGTGGGCGTACACTGGCGGACTCCGGGCTTCGGCTGCTCTGTGCCGTGGGAATTGTACTGCTCCTCTTTACCACAAACTGCGGCATCAATTACTCCCGCTCCACCTTCGCGCAAACCTGCGGACTGCCGGTACAGGATTCCTCGCTGGAAGAACTGGAAACGCTGTGCAATTCGCTGAAGGACAAGCTGAACACGCTCCGTCCGCAGATGCCGGAGGACGAAAACGGGGTGATGGAGCTTTCCTCCTCCTTTTCCTCGCTCAGCACAGACACCCAAACCGCCTTCGACACGCTGGCAAACGAATACCCTCTCCTGACCAGCGGGTATACCGGCCCCAAACCCGTTCTGCTTTCCCGTCTCATGTCCTGGTGCAACATCACAGGCGTGTTTTTCCCGTTTACCTTTGAAGCGAACGTCAACACCGACGTCCCGGATTACTCGATCCCCTCCACCATGTGTCACGAGCTGTCCCATCTGCGCGGCTTTATGCGCGAGGACGAGGCCAATTTCATTGGTTATCTGGCTTGCTGCCGCAGCGAAAACACACAGCTGCAATACTCCGGGTATATGCTGGCTTTTATCCATGTCAATAACGCTCTTTACACGGCGGACGCGGAGAGGGCCGGAACCATATACGCCCAGCTCGACAGCGGCGTACAGCGCGATTTATCCGCCAACAACGCCTACTGGAAGCAATTTGAGGGTCCCGCGGCGGCGATCTCCTCCGCCGTCAATGACGCTTACCTCAAAGCCAACCGGCAGGAGGAGGGCGTCAAAAGCTACGGCCGCATGGTGGATCTGCTGCTTGCGGAACAGCGCGCCGCCGCAAAGGAGGATTTTTAGTGGCAACGTTTTTTCTTCTGATTATTTATCTCGCTTTCATCAGTCTTGGCTTGCCGGACTCCATCCTGGGTTCGGCCTGGCCTGTGATGCGGCCGGAGTTTGACGCGCCGCTCTCCGCTGCGGACAGGTTCTGGCTGCTCTCGGCGCGCTTCTGCTCCTGCTTCCCCTGCCGGAGATCCTGAGCTGCTCCTCCCTGCTGCTGATTGGCCTGGGCTATGCCCCCATTTATCCCGCCATGCTCCACGAAACCCCCGTCCGTTTTGGGCGCGCCAACTCCCAGCAGCTCATGGGGGTTCAAATGGCTCTCGCTTACACGGGCAGCACGCTGATGCCGTCCCTGCTCGGCGCCATCGCGGGCCTGACGTCCATTTCCATCTTCCCCTTCTTTTTGGCGGCGGCGGCTCTTGGCATGCTCTTGTGCTGCGAACGGGTCAACCGTCTCCTGGCACAGGGAAAAATGGGAGGGCAATAATGCCCTCTTGACTTCACTGGGAATTCATGGTATTTTATAGTCACATACTACAAAAATAAGCAACATACTATTCTTTTTTTAGAGGTAGAGATCGTGTTACACGGGCAAAAATACCGTGTGGAAGAAAGGATTTGGAATCATGCTGGCAGAGGATAGGCGCAGCTACATCTTGAAACTCCTGGAAACCCGCTCATCCGTCACGGTGACGGAATTAAGCACGGCCTTCGGTCTTTCGGAGGTCTCTGTGCGCAAACTTCTCTCCAATATGGAGCAGGAAGGGCTGATCAAGCGCACCTGGGGCGGGGCGGTCAGCGCCTACGGCTCCCTGCGGGAATTTTCCCACAAGGAGAAGGAGCCGGTCTGCCTGCCGGAAAAGCTTTCCATTGCACGGGCCGCCTACGACTGTATCGCGGACGGTGACGCTGTGTTCCTGGGGTGCGGCACCACCACGGTTCAGCTGGCCCGCTTGATCCGAAGCGGCAAAAAACGCAATCTCATGGTTGCCACCACAGGACTGAATATTGCCATGGAACTGGCAGACGCTGAGGATATCTCCGTTATTGTCATCGGAGGTGAGCTGCGTCACCGGATTCTCTCCTGCACCGGTACCTTTGCGGAAAACATGCTGAAAACCATGTTTTTTGACAAGGGCTTCATCGGTGGGAACCATCTGACGCTGGAGCACGGCTTCACCACCCCCAAGGTGCAGGAAGCCAAGCTCAAACGAATGATCATGGAAAACTGCAAAGAACATTATATTTTATTGGATCACAGCAAGTTCGGAGACGATTCCCTGAGCCTGATCGCTCCCGTTGAGCAGCTTGGCTGCGTCATCACCGACTGGAAAGCACCGCAGGAAATTGTCGCGGGATTGCAGGAGCAGGGCGTGCGTGTAATTCAGGGGATACCAGAACTCGCCTGATTCCGCCCTACTGGAACAAAAGGAACTCTTTACAAAGAAACGCCGGAACAGTCTGAGCCTTTGAGAAAAGGCCAAGCCGTTCCGGCGTTTTTTGATTGCACTTGTCCGGACTTCTTCTCCGGGACAAAGCGAATTACTGAAATGCTTCGCTGTAAATCTTTTCCAGCTCCTCGTGCTGCGGGGAAACAATCATACTGACATAATTTCCCGTCTGCTCCACCTTGCATTCCTTGAGCATCGCGAACTCCTCGGGCTGATAATCCTTCATGGTGTTTTCCTTCTGCTGGTAACGCTCGTCCATCTTTTCCTTGAGACGGGCCGCCGCGTCGGCGTCAACTCCCTCCAGAAGAACGATCTCGTCGCCCTTGAGACCGGTGGAATCAATATACACCGCAAACTGTTTGCAGTCGGCGGAATCGATCCCGTACTGCGGCAGCAGGTTATCCGCCGTGAGATCCATCATCTCCTTGTTTTCGAGAACCTCCTTCATGCTGTCCATGACGGCGGTGAGGTCGGCCTGCTTGGCCGCTCCGCTGTCACAGGCAGACAAGCCGAGAAGCAGCATCAGAGAAAGAAAAGCAGCAACAAATTTTTTCATGTTCCATTCGTCCTTCCGGTATTATTGAGGCGTATGCGTATAAAGGTAGTCGATCCAGACGCTGCACCCTTCATCTGTAAAATGAATACCCATATCGTCGGGATCGCTGCAATAGGAAGCGTTCAGATTTCCCTCGCTGTCCTGCACGGCAGAGGAGATATCCACCAGATACCAGCCGTTTTTCGCGCACAGCTCCGCCAGCTTTTCGTTGTACAGGCGGACATTGGTGTTGTTCAGCTTATTGGTTTCAATGCTCTTTGCCTTGACCAGCGGCGTTGCCGTCTCAATAAAAATCTTCGCGTCCGGCGTCTTTTCCAGAATCCCGTTCAGCAGCGTCTCCATATTGGCGACCGCGCCGTCCACGCCGTATACGGCCAGATCATTCATGCCAAGCATGATATACACCTTTTTGGCTCCCGAAGCCGCCACAGAGCCGGCAAGACTCATCTTTTCCCCGTTATAAAGCGGATGAATGGAATCGTCCGAGACAGGCTGCAAAGCGTTGCCGCTTCCCATACTGCCAGCCGTCAGGAACTGCGCTTTTCCCAAAAGCGTGGGGTTGCTCTGACGGTTCTTTGTCACATAGAGATTCAGTTTGAGACTGACGGAGTCTCCAATAAACACCGCGTCGTCAAAATAGGAATCCTCGACGCGCGGAGATTCCGGCAGAGCCCCCTGCGTCACCCCGTTGGTGGAAACCGTTGTGCTTTCGCCCGCGGAGGAAGCATCCCCCGTTTCAGACACGGCGCTTTCCGCTCCTCCCGAAGAAGAATCGGACGCTCCGGATTCCGGTGTGGATGCGTCATCCTGAGAAGAAGGCTGCGAGGGTTCAGCGGACGTCTGAGCGGAGGACGTTTCCCCCGCCTGTGAGGAAGCCGCGGGACGCTCCGCACAGCCTCCGGCCAAAAGAAGCGCTGCCAGAAGCAGCGCAAACAATCTGATTTTCATGGGATGTCATTCCCCTTCCATTTATTCCATTCTGTTTTTTCCACATTCTGCTTCCCCAGAGAAGCACGGGAGCCGGTTCAAACCGTCCCGCGCGGGCCGTTGCGTGCAGGCTCAGCCTGCCTGCGGCTATTATACCATACCAAAACAGAGAGCGCAACAAAAGTAAAGAGATCGTAAGATCTTGTGGAATCCAGGCTAAAAATGGCGTGAACTGCTTTCTTTTACGCAGATAGTATGCCCGTTTCCCAAAAAATTATGGCATAAGAAAAAGGGGAACACAGCCTGTTAAAGGCTATGTTCCCGTATCATAGATTGGTTTATTTCTTATTGAAGATGGACATAATATCCACAAAGTCACTGTCATCCACCAGAGGAGTGGTATCATGCACAGGAGCGGGCTGTTCCTTCTGATTCGCGTAAGCGGAAGCCGGAGCGGCGTTCTTCGCTGCCGTCTCCTTGCTTGCGGAAGGCGCGGACTGACCGCCGTCATGCGTCGGGAATCCCGTCGCAATCACGGTCACGCTCATCTCGTCCTCCATCGTCTCATCGAACGCGGCGCCCCAGATGATGTTTGCGTCCTCATGCGCCTGCGAGGTAATCATGGCCGCTGCCGTTTCCACCTCGTCGAGACCGATATCGGGGGAAGAAGTAATATTGATGATCACGCCCTTGGCGCCGTTGATAGCCGTTTCGAGCAGCGGGCTGGAAATCGCCATATTCGCCGCAACCTCGGATTTGTCCTTGCCGGAAGCATGGCCCACACCCATATGTGCATAGCCTGCGTCCTTCATAACCGCCGTCACATCGGCAAAGTCAAGGTTGACAAGACCCGGCAGCTTAATCAGGTCGGAAATACTCTGCACACCCTGGCGCAGAACGTCGTCCGCAACCGAGAAAGCGTTGAGCAGCGTGATCTTCTGCTCGCTGACCAGCTTCAAACGCTCGTTGGGAATCACCACCAGGGAATCCACATGCTCACGCAGAGCGCAGATGCCGCCCTCGGCCTGCTCCATGCGGCGTTTGCCCTCAAAGAGGAAGGGCTTCGTCACGATACCGACCGTCAGAATGCCCATATCGCGCGCAATCTCCGCAACAATCGGAGCCGCTCCCGTGCCGGTTCCGCCGCCCATACCGGCGGTGATGAACACCATATCGCTTCCACGGATGGCAGCGGCAATGGCTTCACGGCTTTCCTCGCCCGCCTTCTGCCCCATTTCAGGCTTCGAGCCGGCGCCTTTTCCGTGCGTCACCTTTTCGCCAATCTGGATCTTCTGCGTGGCCTTGGAGCGCGTGAGAGCCTGCTTGTCCGTATTGATCGTGATGAACTCCATTCCTTTGGCGCCCATCGTCACCATGCGATCCACGGCATTGCCTCCGCCGCCTCCGACACCGATTACCTTTATAATGACTCCGTTGTTGTCAAAATCATTGTCAATTTCAAAAGACATACTGCCGCGTCCCCCTTAATTCTTCCCATGTATTCCTACGCGGATTTCCGACCCGCTGTTACCTGTCCAAAGCGGAAAAAGTCACAAGAAAATCACAAATATAAATGTACCATGTTTTGCCTGCAAATTCAATAAACAAATTGTAAAATGGAAAAATTTACCTGTTTAAAATTTGTCAAAAAGATATTTCTCATAACAGAGTATCATAAGAAAGAGAGAAATGCAAGAGAAAACCTCCGTTTTTTCAGAATTCTCACTGAAAAATCACAAGCCGGAGGAACTCTCCGGTGTGGAAGCCGTGGCGGAAGACGCGTCGGTGGAAACAGCGGAGGAAGCAATCCCCGTGCTGAAATAAGCGTGATCCGTACTGGCCGCAAGCGAAAGATCCAGCGTTCCGCTGTCGCTTTCCGTCAAATTGCCTTCCTTCAGAAGCTCCAGGAAAAAGCGCAGCTTTTCCTCAAACGCGGTGGGCGGGCCAAACTCCAGCCAAATGCGCCCGTCATACAGCACTTTAGCATCATATGAATCTTCCAGATCGATTTCCGTCACTTTATCGAGATTGACGGCCGCGATCGCCTGCGAGAGTTTATCAAACACCTCGCGGCTTTCCCCTTCTTCGTAAACAATCTGGGAACCAATCGGCGCTTCCCGGACCGCCACTCCCTTGATCAGCGGACAGCCCTCCGGCTTCTCCGTCACACGGTCCAGCACCTTTCCGGACACACCGACCAGAATGTATTGGGTATCGTCAAGCACCGCTCCGGCCACCGCTTCCTCCTCCACGATGATTTCCAGACCGGAAGGCAGGATGCGCCGAACGTCCGCCACTCCGATGTAGGGAAGGGCCTTTTCCACCGCGTCGGACGCGGCCGCGGTATCTGTCAAAAACACATTTCCCCCTGTCTGTAAACCGGAGGCTTTCAGAATTTCCTCAGCCGAATACCGACTCTCTCCCCTCACCTCCACCGTTTCCACACGGAACAGTACGGTAAAGGCAAAGGTGAGCGCCGTTCCAATGACCAGCAAAAACAGAATCAGGTAAAACAGCTTCATCCTGCGGCGGCGGCGCTTCCGGCGCTCCGCCGCGCCAACGGACGAACGGCGGCGTCGCCTGGGAGGCGGCTCCTTTGCGGGAGGACGCGGCCGCGAAGGTGCGGGGGTACGCTGTGCGGGCAAACGGTGATCCGCCGGACGGGTGGGCTGCCCCGGCGCGGTCCGGCGCTGGGGCGGCTGCCCGCGGGAGCGCCCCCGCGTCTGCTGCGGAGGTGTCCGTCGCTTCTTCTCCATGGCGTTTCACTTCCCTTTTCCGCGTTTCCTTACTCGTACTCCCGGCGGATATCCGCCCCGAGCAGCGAAAGGCTTCGCTCCAGATTTTCGTAACCGCGATCCATATAACGAACGCCGGTCACCTCCGTGGCTCCCCGTGCCGCCAGCCCGGCCACCACCAAAGCCACTCCGCCGCGCAGGTCGGCGGCTTCCACGGGAGCACCCGAAAGCCGGGGAACGCCTTCGACTACCGCCACACGCCCTTCCACCTTGATGTTGGCTCCCAGACGGAGCAGTTCTCCCACATGTTTATAACGGCTCTCAAAAATATTTTCCACAAAAATGCTGGTCCCGGACCCAACGCAGGCCGCCGCCATGAGCGGGGCCTGCGCGTCGGTGGGAAAGCCGGGATACGGCATGGTGCGCACACTCTTGATCCGTCCCAGCCGGGCAGGTGCGCTGATCCGCAGGCTCGATTCCTCCATCTCAATGCAGCAGCCCAGCTCCTCAAAGGAGGGCAAAACCGGCTCGAGGTGGGCCGGAACAATCTGATTCAACCGGATACATCCCCCCGTCGCCGCCGCCGCGCTCATGAATGTCGCGGCGGCAATGCGATCGGGAATCACACGGTGTTCGCACCCATACAGACGTTTCACGCCCTCGATCACCAGCGTGCTGCCGCCCGCTCCGCTCACCTTCGCCCCACAGCGATTGAGGAAATCCGCGAGATCGCAAATCTCCGGCTCGCGCGCCGCGTTGGTGATTACGGTAGTACCTTCCGCCAGCACGCCCGCGAGCATGATGTTTTCCGTTGCGCCCACGCTTGGGAAGGACAGGCCGATCGCCGCACCGTGCAGCGGCCCTTCGGTCGAACAGGAGAGACAGCCGTAATCCTCGACTATCTTCGCCCCCATTTTCCGCAGCGCCTGCAAATGCAGATCAATCGGACGCGGACCCAGCTCACAGCCGCCGGGAAAGGACAGGACAGCCCGTCCCGCCCGGGAAAGAATCGCTCCCAAAAAGACGATGGACGAGCGCATTTCACGCATCAGGCCGTCCGGGATATCGCACTGTGTCACGCATCTCGGATCGATCACCAGACTTCCGCCCTGCCAGGTTACGGCACAGCCCAGATGGCGCAGAATCCGGGCGGAAACATCCACATCCGACAAATGCGGGCAATTATGTAGCACGCATTCACTCCGGCAAAGCAGCGCCGCCGCCATGAGCGGGAGCGTGCTGTTCTTCGCCCCGTGCACGTTCAGCTCCCCGGCCAGACGGTTTGGCCCGTGAATCAACAGTTTCACCATAAAAAATCCCCGCTTCCTCTTATTTAGTATGCCATACTATGCGGGGAAGAAGAAAGCGGTGAAACGAAGACTCAGGCGGGCGCGCGCCCCAAAACCTCGCAGATCAGTTTGTAGATCCGCTCGTTGGCGTCGGTAATGGCCATCTTTTTCGCGTTCGCGGACAGCGTCGGGATGGTTTCGGGATCGTGGAAGAGATCCTCGGTCAGTTTGCAGAGCGTTTCTCCCGTCAAATCCTTTTCCTCCAAAATCGCCGCCGCGTTGCGGTTGACAAGCGCCATGGCATTGTGATACTGATGATTCTCCGCCACATTCGGCGAAGGAATCAGGATGGACGCTTTGCCCTGCACCTGAAGCTCGGACAGCGTGATGGCCCCCGCCCGGCAAATCACCAGGTCGGCCGCCGCCAGACAGTCCGGCATGTTGTCAATGTATTCCCGGATATCCATCTCCGGGTGCGCGGCAAGGTCAATGCCCTTGTCTTTGAGGAGATCGGGGAACCACCGTCCCCACTGGCCGTAGGCATGGATGTGCTGGAAGCGGCCTTCCTTCGCGCTCCAGGCCAGCAGATCCGCCACCGCCTCATTGACGCGGCGCGCACCCAGACTGCCCCCGAAGCTGAGAATCAGCGGCCGTTCATCCAGTCCCAGCTTTTTCCGGGAAGCTTCCCGTTCGGCACGGATCACCGCGGGCCGCACCGGATTGCCCGTCAGCACACAGCGGGCGGTGGAGGGCAAATATTTTTTCGCATCCTGCACCGCCAGCATGGTGTAAGCGGCCTTTTTGCTCAGCGCCTTGTTGGTCACGCCGGGAAATGCGTTCTGTTCGTGAATCAAAGAGGGAATCCCCAAACGCATCGCTTCCCGGATCACCGGCCCGCTGACATAACCGCCCGTGCCGACGCAGACGTCCGGCTGAAACTCTTTGATAATGCGCTTCGCTTCCTCTGTGGAGGTAAAAAGGTGTACCACCGTCTTGACATTCTTTTTCAGGTTTGCCCAGCTCGGCTTGCGCTGAAAGCCGGAGATGGTCACGCTCTTGAAGTCAAAGCCCGCCTTGGGCACCAGACGCTCCTCCATGCCGCCTTTCGCGCCCACATAGAGGATCGCCGCGTCCGGCTCCCGCTCACGGACCGTACCCGCAATGGCCAGAGCCGGATTGATATGACCGGCGGTGCCGCCGCCGGCAAAAAGAATTCTCATGATGACACGCCCTTTTCTCTCTGAAATCTTTTTTCACACCACAGGAGACTATAATTTTTCAATCGACGAATTCCGGCTGATAGACAGCACCACGCCCATTTCCGCGAGCAGCATGATCAGCGAGGTACCCCCATAACTGAAGAAGGGCAGGCTGATGCCCGTATTTGGGATCGTGTTCGTCACCACCATGATGTTCAAAATCACCTGCAAGCCAATCTGGAAGGTCAGGCCCACGCCGAGCAGCATTCCGAATTTGTCCTTCGCTTTAAGCGAGACGACAATTCCGCGCCACACCAGCATCGCAAACAGGATAATAATGATCAGAGCGCCGATGAAGCCAAGCTCCTCACACACAATCGCGAAAATGAAATCGTTCTGCGGCTCCGGCAGATAGAGGTATTTCTGTCTCGATTGTCCCAGGCCAAGGCCAAGCAGACCGCCCGAGCCGATCGTCATGAGCGACTGGCGCGTCTGCCAGGTGTCGACGCCCTCCGGCGGATCAAACGGCGAAAGCCAGCCGTACACGCGATCCATGGCGTAGGAGAACACGTCTGTAAACACCAAAAGATACAGCGCCGCCAGGCCCAGACCTATCACCGCGAATACAAACCATCTCCACTTCACACCGCCGATGAACATCATCATCACACCGAGCATCAGGATGATCAGCGTCGCGGACATATGCTTTTCCATCACCACCAGCAGGGCAATGGAACCAAGGATCAGCACATACGGGAGCACACCATACCGGAAGGTTCCCATTTTCTCAAAGTTCAGCGAGATCAAATGCGAAAAAATCAGGATCAGGGCAAACTTTGCCACCTCCGAGGGCTGGAAATTCAGCGGCCCAATATAGAACCAGCGGTAAGCTCCCTTAATATTCGGAACCAGCTGGGTTCCTCTGAGCACCAGCATCGCCACCAGAAGCAGATAGGTGACAATCAAAATGGGGATGGCAAATTTATGCAGATGATGGTAGTCGAAATAGGACACCGCAACCATAATGATCACGCCCAGCACGGCAAACATTGCCTGGTTGCGAATGAAATAATAGCTGTCCCCATTCATATTGTAATAGGCATAGGGATAGCTGGCGGAAAACATCATCACAAGGCCGATAGTCAGCAGCACAAGGAGCAGGAAGAAAAACGGCAGATCCATCCCGGAACGGATGGAAAACACCCGGAATTTCTTCTTGACCCGCTTGAGCACGGAATTCTTCTGCTTTTTCCCCTGCTGGCTCTGCGATCCGGCGGGCGCTTTTCCCGCCATCGTGCCGGACTGTGTGTGTGTTGTCAAGCCAACCGCCTCCTTTCCGGGATTTCTGGTGTCAATAGTATGCCTAGCGCATCAGAATCCATACAACAAACCAAACACGGACAAAGCGCCGAACACCGCTGTCACAGCGCTGAACACCACGCAGATTTTCACCTCGCTCCACCCGCACATCTCAAAATGGTGATGGATGGGCGTCATCTTGAAGATGCGTTTGCCGTGCGTCAGCTTGAAATACGTCACCTGAATCACTACAGAGAGTATTTCACAGATATAAATAATACCAACCGGAATGATCAAAACCGGAAGATTCACGCCAAAACCGAGCGCGCACACGATACCGCCGAGGAACAACGAACCGGTATCCCCCATGAACACCTTGGCCGGATTGAAGTTCCAGACCAAAAAGCCCAGGCAGCCGCCCGCCACAGCCGCGGCGGCAATGCTCATGCCGAACAGGTACATGATGCCGGACAGAATCATAAAGGTGACGGCCACAAAGAACGTAACCGACGCGTTCAGGCCGTCAATGCCGTCTGTAAAGTTCACTGCATTGACAATGGCGACAATACCAATCGCGGAGAGGATCCAGAACGCGGGCCCGAAATCCACGCTGCCCACGAAGGGGATCAGCGTCGACGTGCCGGCGCCGGACAATCCCAGCGAAAGCAGATACGCGCCCGCCACCAGAAATTGCAGCACCAGCTTCTGCTTCACATTCAGCCCCAGGTTTCGCTTCTTGACTACCTTGATATAGTCGTCGAGGAAGCCGACCAGACCGAAACCGAGAGCCATCAAAAGCCCTCCCACCGCTTTGGTCAGCGACTGGCTGCGCAGATACGGATCCTGCCCCGCCTGGCTGTAGTACAGGGGCAGGCAAACCGCCGCCGCGAGAAAGATACCGATGATAAACAGGAAGCCGCCCATAGTAGGCGTTCCATTTTTCTTTTTATGCCACTTCGGCCCCTCCTCACGGATGGTCTGACCGAAATTGATGCGGTGCAGCAGCGGCACCATCCATTTTCCCAAAAGCGCCGTCACGGCAAAGGCAATCACCGCGGACAGAAGCACCAGCCAACTGTTTCCCAGATTCATACGTTCCTTCACACCCTCTGTTTCAATTTGCCGCAGGCTCTGCGGTCAGTGGACCGCTTCCAGATCCACAAAATTCACCGTAATCACCGTTCCGGCGGGCACTTCGGTTCCCGCCGCGATATCCTGCGTATCGGAAACGGCATTCCCGCCTGTCACAGCCGCGCCGGAAACGCTCAGGTTCAGCCCGGCCTGCGACACCTTCGTGTTCACCTGAGACAGAGTCAGGCCCGACAGATCCGGTACCGTCACCGTCTCGGACGCACTGGTCGAATCCAGATACAGCACAACCGTGCCGCCCTTGGGGATGCTCTTTCCCTGCTCCGGGATCTGGGAGACAACCTTGTCGCCGCTGCCGTACACCTTGTAGGTCAGACCGGCGTTGCTCACCTTCGTCTGCGCTTCCTCCTGGCTCAGGCCCACCACACCGGGAGTGGAGATATCCAGCTTTGCCAGCTCCTCCTCCGTGTATTTCGGCTCAATCCCAAGATAAGGCAGAATTTCAGCCATAGTCTCCGCGAAGGGAGGTCCGGCGATGGCGCTGCCGAACACCTCGCCGTTCTGCGGCACAGGCTCGTCAAAAAAGACCAGCATGACAATCTCCGGATCCTCCGCGGGAGCATAACCGCAGTAGGAAGCGATATATTTCTTTTCGCCCTTGCGTCCGGCGGCGTTCCATTCGTCGATTTTCTCAGACGTACCCGTTTTGCCCGCCACGCGATACCCGGCGACATAGCCGTTTTTCGCGGTTCCCGTGGTGGCGGTTTCCTGAAGCATAGCGCTGACTCTGGCGCTCGTATCCTCCGAAATGACCTGACGCTTCACCGTGGTGTCGTTGGACATCACGATGTTGCCCTCGGAATCAATGACCTTGGACACCACATGCGGCTGCACCAGATACCCGCCGTTTGCCACCGCGGCCGCGGCCGTGATCATCTGGATCGGCGTTACACGGAAGGTCTGGCCGAACGAGGAGGTGGCGAGCTGGGTCGGCCCCAGTCCGTCCGCCTTATAATAGATACTGTTGCTTTCGCCAATCAGATCGATGCCCGTTTTGGTCGTCAGGCCAAACGCCTCAAAGTAGCGGTAAAAGGTCTGCGCGCCGAGCATCTCACCGAGCTGCATGAAAACCGGGTTGCAGGAATTGCTCAGGCCCTGCGCAAAGGTTTCCGAGCCATGCCCCGCCGTTTTCCAGCAGCCGATGCTGTAATCGGCCACCTGATAATGGCCGCTGCATGTGAACGTGGTATTTTCCGAGACCAGCCCCTCCTCGATTCCCATTGAGGCCGTCACCATTTTGAACACGGAGCCGGGGTTATAGGTATCACTGATACACTTGTTTCTCCACTGCTTTTCCTGTGCCGTGCGGATGGCGTTGGAACGCTCCTCCTGGTGCTCTTCATCGTCCGGAATCGCGTTGATCGCCGCGAGATCGGCTTCGTCGGTGATGGTATAGGGATCGTTCGGATCGTAATCCCCCTTGACGGTCATCGCCAGAATTTCGCCGGTGTTGACGTTCATAACAATGCCGCAGGCACGGTTGCGCGCCTGGCAGCTCTCCGCCGCCGCTTCCACGCTCTTTTCCAGGAAATGCTGTACCACCTCGTCGATCGTCAGCACCAGACTGTAGCCGTCCTGCGCTTCGACAAGCTGTTCATACTGAAAGGGCATATCAATTCCCCGGGCGTTCTTTGCCGTTACCAGTTTGCCGGGAACGCCGGAAAGATATTCGTTGTAGGAGGCTTCCACACCGGTAACGCCCTGGTTTTCGCTGTTGGTAAAGCCCAGCACGCTGGACGCAAACGCTCCGTAGGGATAATAGCGTTTGTAATCCGGTTCCAGCTGGATGGCATTGCCAAGCCCCAGCTCGGACTTCAGCTCCAGAATCTGATCCTTGAGATCCGTCTCCACCTTCGTCTTGACGACGGCATAGTAGGTCTGTTTCTCCATCAGAGCGCGCACATCCGCCGTTTCCAGCTCCAGAATCTCCGCAAGCCGCTGCGCGATGGTGTCCTGAATGCCATCCATCCCTTTATCTTCCACAAGCTCCTTGCGGATATAGTTGGGATCCAGCACCACCTTCCAGACGTCGGCGCTGGTGGCCAGAACCTTCATATTACAGTCATAGATTGTCCCCCGCTTCGCGGAGAGAGAGGTGTCCTGTGTCTGCTGGTTCACCGCGCGTGTCTGGAGCTCTTCACCCTGAATAATTTGCAGGCGAAACAGGCTGACAACCAGTGTGCCGAAGCCTACTACGATCATCGCCACCAAAACCCCAATTGTACGCCGCCACATCCGGACGGTCGTTCCTTTTGCCATACCTTTGCTTCCCGCCTTTCTCTCCGCTTATGGAAAAATGGAAGTCAAGAATATCTCTTAACTTCCATTTTTCCTTTTGTCAACTCAATCCTATCTCAACATTACAAAAAACGGTATTTTATACTTATTGTAGAAAGGGAAAAATTATTCCCCGTCAGCCCAGAAGCTGCTGGAACCAATTCCAAATCTGATCCAGAATCCCCTGGCCTCCGGCGTCCTGCAAAACCGTTCCCTGATCCTCCTGCGCCATGCTGATGTATTCCACCTGATCCTTTTCCGCCTTGCGCATCCCCAAATTCTGTTCCGCGTAGGCTTCCACCGAATCGAGCGACATGAGCGCGTCCGATTTCATCTGAAGCTGCGTATAAACGCTCTCGCTTTCCGAAAGCGCTTTTTCCGTGCTGTTGATGCTGTCCGTTAGCTCCGTCAGCCGTACCTGGCCGTATACCAGACTTCCGACCGTCGCGAGAATCACGAGCATCACCGCCAGAGTGGAAACAACACGGAGCGGATGCAGACGCGGTCTTGCGTTTTTCTCAATCTGTTCCTTCGGAAGCGGAATGACGTTATTCTTTTGAATTTCCGGGGCTTGCTCCCGTCGTTTAGGCTCAAACCTCGCAAAATCATAGGCTGTGTTGTTTGAAACCGCCATGCTTCCATTCCCTCCCTGCGGAACTTCATTTTGCCGCGCTGTTCACGCGGAATTTTTCTATGTCCTTATCCTTAATCGTCCAATGCATTGTCCCGCAGCTTGACGCACACACGGAGCCGCGCGCTCCTGCTGCGGGGATTTTCCTCCAGCTCCCGTTCGCTCGGGGCCAGACCCTTTTTATAGACCAGCTCAGCCCTTGGCTTTTTGCCGCAGACACACACCGGAAAATCCGGAGGACAGGTACAGCCCTCGCACCACACGGCCATTCTCTGCTTGACCATGCGATCCTCCAGCGAATGGAACGTGATGACCGCCAGCCGCCCGCCGGGCCGCAAAAGGGAAAACGCGGCGTCCAAGCCCTCGGAAAGCCTGTCCAGCTCCCCATTGACGGCAATGCGAAGCGCCTGAAAGGTTTTCCGAGCCGGATGCCCCGGCTCCCGCCGGACTGCCGCGGGAACGCTCGCTTTCACCAGCTCCGCCAGCTCCAGCGTCGTCTCGATCGGCTTGTCCTCCCTGGCCCGGACAATCGCCTGCGCGATAGAACGGGCGCTTTTTTCTTCGCCGTACCGGCGGAAAATATCCGCCAGCTCCTGCCAGGAAAGCGTGTTGACCAGATCGGCCGCCGTGGGCCCCGACTGGCTCATGCGCATGTCAAGCGGCGCGTCGCTGTGATAAGAAAAGCCTCTCTCCGGCGTGTCCAGCTGATGCGAGGAAACGCCGATGTCCAGCAGAACGCCGTCCACCCGATCGATCCCGGCTTCCCGCGCCACACGGGCCATCTGGGAAAAATTCGCCTGCCGCACGAGGGAACACGGATTTCCGGCAAACCGCCGCGTCACCACGGCGATAGCGTCGGGATCCTGATCGATGGAAAGCAGGGTTCCGGTCGTCAGCTTGTCGAGAATAGCCTGCGAGTGGCCTCCCCCTCCCGCTGTCCCGTCGACATAAGTGCCGTCCGGGCGTATGTGCAGGGAGTCAATGGTTTCCTGAAACAAAACCGGGATATGACTGAATTCCATGGATCGTTCCTCCGTACTCACAGTTCGAGCTCATCCATCGCTTCCGCGATGGCCTCCTCCGTCAGACCGGAGTTGAATTCTCTCCAACGGGCAGCGTCCCAAAGCTCCGCGCGGCGCGACGCGCCGATAAAGGCCACGTCCTTTGTCAGACCGGCATACTCGCGGAGATGCTGCGGCAGCAGGATTCTCCCCTGCTTGTCCGGTTCCATTTCGGCGGCCCCGGAAAAGAAAAACCGCTGCAAGCTGCGCGCCTTGCTGATCGGCATCGCCATGATTTTCTCCTGGAGCTTGTCCCATTCCGTGGGAGATAAAACGAAGAGGCAGCCGTCCAGACCCTTTGTGACATAAAAACGTTCCCCCAAATCCTCCCGGAATTTGGAGGGAACGATCACACGGCCCTTCGGGTCGATATTATGCTGGTACTCGCCTATCAACATAATAAAAACGGTGGAGATCCCTCACGGATCAACCATCTTGTGGCACTATCCTCCACCCGCCTCCACATTTATTGATTTGATTATACTCGATTCATTACAAAAATGCAACCGAAAGATCACAATTATGTTAACTCTTTTTTCGACAAAATTCGCAAAATCGCGGCGAAAACACCATATTATGTAAAATCCCCCGCCAACCCATACCAGATATCGTACGGGGTGACAGGGGAGCAGAGGAAAATTTTTCCTGTATGAACTTTCAATAAATTTTCAAAACGGTCAATTCTGGTTCTGCTGACCGGATCGCAGGGAAGCTTTGATTTCCTGACGTGTCTTGCGCAGCTCAGCGAGATTGGCCGTCAGCCCCTCGTCCGTGCGCTGCATCAGGTCGTCGATGTACACATTGCACGCCTTCTGCATTTTGCGAAACCGGGTCTGCGCCTGTGCCAGCATCTCATTCGCCTTCTGCTGCGCCTGCTTGACGATCTCGTCCTGGTTCACCATCGCGCGCGCCCGTTCCTCCGCCACGCGCACGATCGTCTCCGCTTCGCGCTTCGCGTCGCTGATGATCTGAGTGCGATCCGCGACAATCGCCTTGGCCTGTCGGATCTCCTGCGGCATCGCCTCGCGGATCTCCTCCAGAATGTCCTTGACCTCCTCCACATCCAGCATGGCCCGTCCGCGGCTCAGAGGAAAGTTCCAGGCTTTTTCCACCATGTCGTAGAGCTCGTCCAGCAGCTCTTCCACATTCATTTTTTCGTTCATCTCAGTTTTCCCCCTTACACAGCCGCTGCTGAATATCCTCCAGGATGCAGGCAGGCACAAAGGAGGAAATATCTCCCCCAAAGCTTGCGATATCCTTGACCATACTGGAACTCAGGTACATATTCTGCGCCTGCGTGGTGAGAAACATCGTTTCCAGCTCGGCGTTCAGCTTCTGGTTGATCAGCGCCATCTGAAACTCATATTCAAAATCCGAAACAGCCCGCAGACCCTTGACGATCGCGCAGGCGTCCCGCATCCGCGCATAGTCGGCCAGAAAGCCCTCAAACCCAACGACCTCCACGCCCTCCATTTCTTTCGTCGCCTTTTTCAGAAGGAGAATTCTTTCATCGAGCGTGAACGCGGTCTTTTTCGCGGGATTGACCATCACCGCCACAATCACCCGATCGAAAATTTTCGCCGCGCGCCGGATGATATCCATATGTCCAAGCGTTACCGGATCAAAGCTTCCGGGACAAATTGCCGTTCTCATTCCTGTTCCCGCCCTTCCTCCGCCTGACGGCGATATAGCGTTACCTGTATCTTTCCATATTTATGGGAGCGGTATTGGACAAAGCTCCCAACCACTTCGGGCATCTCCTCTCCCAGAGGATGCTCGCACAAAATCGTTCCGCCGGGATTCATGTGCTGCTCCACCAGCGGCAGGGCGCGCTGCAGCAGGCCTGTCCGGTACGGGGGATCGAGAAACACCAGATCAAACCGCTCCCGGCAGGAAGCGAGATAGGACGAAAAATCCGCGTTCACCAGAACAGCCCGATCCCGCAGGCCGGTCGACGTGAGATTCTTTTCCGCCACCGCCAGCGACGCCTTCGCCGCGTCCACCAAAACGGCGCGCGCGGCTCCACGGCTCAGCGCTTCGACAGCCATCTGCCCCGATCCGGCAAACAAATCCAGCACCTGCCGTCCCTCCACCTCAAACTGGACGGCGCTGAACATGGCCTCCTTGACCCGATCGGTGGTGGGGCGCACATCCTCCCCCTCCAGTGTAATCAGCCGCCTTCCGCGGGCGCTCCCTGTTATCACTCGCATACGCTGTCTCCTCCGAATTCCGCGCCGGGGCGCAATATCGCTGTCCTATTATCCCATCAATCCGCTTTCCTTGTCAAGTGCGGCTTTTTCCTCGGGATGATAATAATCATACACCGCACGGGCCGCGGGCTTCGTCATATGCGGCGCGCCCTCCAGCTCCGCGAGATCCGCGTTCTGAATGGCGGAGATGGTCTGGAAGTGGCGCAGCAGCGCCTTCGCCCGGGTCGGGCCGACGCCGGGGATTTCCAGCAGCGAGGAACCGATGACCGCCTTTTTCCGCTTCTGACGGTGATACCCGATGGCAAAGCGGTGAACCTCCTCCTGAATCGCGCCCACCAGCGTGAACGCCGCCCGGTGCGAATGGATCGAAATCTCCCCGCCGTCGAGCGCGATGGCGCGGGTGCGGTGCTTATCGTCCTTCACCATACCGAACAGCGGAATATCGCCCAGTCCCATGGATTCCAGCACCGGACGCACCGCCGCCACATGGCCCTTTCCGCCGTCGAGCAAAATCAGATCCGGCTTTCGCCCGAAGCCCTCGCCGCTGTCCTTCTGGCGGAAATATTCCTGAAACCGGCGGGTGATGACCTCCTGCATGGAGGCGTAATCGTCCTGTCCCTGCACGGACTGGATGCTGAACTTGCGGTACGCGCTCTTGAGCGGGCGGCCGTCCTCAAAGACCACCATGCCCGCGACGTTCTCCCCTCCCGCCAGATTACTGATATCGTACGACTCAATGTAGGCGGGCGGCTTATCCAAGCCCAGCAGCCGGGCCAGCTCATCGAGCGCGGACGTCTCGCGCCCGGTGCGCCCCGTCGACTGCGCCACCTGCTCCGCCGCGTTGCTGCGGCACATTTCCAGTAAATCCTTTTGTTCCCCGCGCTGTGGCAGAGAGATCGTCACCTTACGCCCGGCCTTCTCCGAAAGCCAGCGCGCGATCAGCTCCATGGAAGCCGCCGGGCCGTCCAGACTGATTCGGGGCGGGATGCGGTCCCGCATCGTGTAATACCGTTCGAGAAACTCCGCGCGCGCCGCCTTGGGGTCCCCGATATCGGAAAGCAGAAAGCTTTCCCGGTCGCACAGCCGCCCCTGCTGAAAGCGGAACACCTCAAAGCATGCGTTCGACGGCCCCTGCGCCAGCGCAATCACATCCTGCTCCGGCACGCGCACGGCCACCACCTTCTGGCGTTCTCGGATCTTCTTCACGGCTTCCAGCCGGTCGCGAATCCGCGCGGCGCGCTCAAATTCCAGCGCTTCCGCCGCCTCGTTCATGCGCTCCGTCAAGGTCCGCACACTGTTCCCGCTGCCGCCGCGCAGGAATTCCACCGCCTCATTCACGATCTCGTTGTACTCCTTGCAGCTGATTTCTCCCTTGCACGGAGCGCAGCACTGCTTGATATAATAGTTCAGGCAGGGCCGGGCTTTTTTGATATCCTGCGGGAAACGCCGCGTGCAGGAGGGCAGACGGAAGATTTTCAGCGTTTCGTCAACGCTCTCCTTGGTCGCCCATGAACTGACATACGGCCCCAAATAGGTGGCTCCATCGTCCAGAATCTGCTTTGCCTGGGAAATACGCGGCCAGGCTTCCCGGGTGATGCGAATATAATGGTATCCCTTGTCATCTTTGAGCAGGATGTTATATTTCGGCGTATGCTGCTTGATCAGGCTGCATTCCAGAACAAGGGCTTCGAACTCGCTGTCGGTAATGATGTATTCAAAATATTCGACGTTGGCGACCATCTGCCGCACCTTGCGATCGTGATGGCGTTCGCTGCCGAAATACTGGCTCACACGATTTTTCAGCGCCTTTGCCTTTCCGACATAGATAATCTTTCCGGTTTTGTCGTGCATCAGATAAACGCCGGGAAGCAGCGGGAGACGCATCGCGCGGGCCCGCAGCTCGCGGATGTGGCGGCGGTGCTCATCCATGGGCTTTCCTCCTTTCTCACAGAACGCAGACAGCAAAAAGGCCGTCTCTTTCGCGCGCGGCCCACACCGGCACGCACGGGGAGACAGCCTTATACTTCACAGGGATTTTGCCGCTGTGCGCCAAATTACTCAGCAAAGCCGGACTTGACCAGCTCCACCAGACTGCTGACAGCTTCCTCTTCATCGGAACCGTCCGCAATGATGCGGATGTTGGTGCCCCCCACGATACCGAGGGACAGGACGCCCAGAAGGCTCTTCGCGTTTACGCGGCGCTCTTCCTTTTCCACCCAGATGGAGGATTTGAACTCGTTCGCCTTCTGGATGAAGAACGTTGCCGGACGGGCATGGAGGCCCACCTGATTCTGAACCATAACCTCTTTGACACACATTTTAAATCCACTCCTAGCTTATCAAGATTCTTTCCGCACATCCAAATGCTGCTGCTGAGAGCAATCACTTTTATGATTTAAGGCTATTATATCACAATTCATTGCCTCGTCAACAGCTCGGAGAAAAGTTTGGCTTACTCACCGAATCGGCCGCTTTATGGAAAGTTTTGCTTTGTGCACATTGTGGTGATTGTTGAAAACTTTATATATTGTTTGACAACTCTCTGCGATTTTCCATGGAAAAATTTGGCGAAAGAAGCTGAAAAACAGGGAAATTTTAGCAGGAGACATCGCTTTCCGAAGGCAGGGAAAAGCCCTGTTCCCGCAGGAAATCCAGATCCTTCTGGGTCAACTCGGCACTTTGCAGCAATTCGGGCCTTTTTTGCGCCGTCCGCAGGAGAGACTGCTCATGCCGCCAGCGCCGGATGTTGGCATGATGACCCGTCAGAAGAACGGGAGGAACCTCCCTGCCGCGCCATACGGCGGGGCGTGTATACTGCGGATACTCCAAAAGACCGGAAAAGTGGCTTTCCTCCTCAAAGCATTCGTCCGCGGAAAGGACGCCGGGAATCATCCGGCTGACAGCGTCCGCCAAAGCCAGAGCCGGGATCTCCCCGCCGGTCAGGACAAAATCGCCCAGGGAAACCTCCTCGTCGACATAAGCCTCCAGCACCCGCTCGTCTACCCCCTCGTAATGGCCGCACAGGATGATCAGGTTTTCCTCCTGCGCCAGCTCCCGCACACGCTGCTGGGTGAGAGTTTTTCCCTGCGGTGACATATACAGAATATGCGGGCGCTTGCCGAGCTGTTCCATCACGTCGTCCAGGCAGGCGGCGATCGGTTCCGCCATCAGGAGCATACCCATGCCGCCTCCAAAGAGGTTGTCGTCGACACGGTTGTGCTTGTTGCCGGAAAAATCCCGGAACTGGTGGCAGCAGACCTGGAGCACGCCTTTCCGGCGCGCGCGGCCCACGATGCTCTCCGCCATGACGGTTTCGCACATTTCAGGAAACAGGGTGAGCAAATCAATCCGCATCGTCAAAAATCCCCCTCATCGGCCGCAGCTCCATGACTCCCGCGTCCACGTCCACGCGCACCACCACATCCCGGATAGCCGGAACCAGATAATTTTTCCCGTCTTCGTCCGTGACCTGATACACGTCGTTGGATCCGGTCGGGAAAACATCCGTCACCTTTCCGTACACATGGCCGTCGTCCGCGTCCACGGCGGAGAGCCCCATCAGGTCCTGCACAAAATAGCGGCCCTCGGGCAGCTTCACGTCCTTCCGGTTCAGATAGAGGACACGGCCGCGCAGGGCGTCCCCCTGCTCTACGGTGTCGATCCCCTCCAGCTTCAGCAGAAGAAGATTTTTATGCGGACGGGAGGACGTCACCTTCACCTTTTCCTTGCCGCCGTCCCAGTAAAACTCGGAAAAACCTGTCAGGAAGCGGGCGGAATCACACCAGGGCTCCACACGCAGCTCGCCGCGGACGCCGTGCGTGCCGACAACGCGCCCCGCTTCAAGAAACGGGTTCTTCATTTCATTTCCCCCTTTTCACCGAAATCATACATGAAAAAAGCACAAAAGGGCCGGCGCTTGTGCGCCCGCCCTTTTTTCCAAGACCGGCGGAGCGATCCGCGGCCCCGGATTCAGTCGATTTCCACGGAAACTTTGTCGTTTGTACGGGTAGCGGCCGCGCGCATGACGACGCGGATCGCCTTGGCAATGCGTCCCTGCTTCCCGATCACACGCCCCATATCGTTTTCCGCGACATGCAGGTGGTAGACGACGGCGCCTTCCTCGTCGGGCTCGTCGACCGTCACGGAGACGGCGTCCGGATCCTCAACAAGGCCGCGGGCAATCGCAGTCAACAATTCCTTCATTGCTTCCTCCCGATTACAGGACGCCGTGCTTCTTGAACAGAGCCTTCACGGTATCCGTCGGCTGAGCGCCGTTGGCAATCCACTTCTTAGCCTTCTCGGGGTCAACCTTCACGACGGAAGGCTCCTGCATCGGATCATAGGTACCGATCTCCTCGATGAAACGGCCGTCACGCGGGAAACGGGAATCAGCCACAACGATACGGTAGAACGGAGCCTTCTTGGCGCCCATTCTGCGCAGTCTGATTTTAACGGACATGGGATTCACCTCCACTATACAAATCTTGATTTATTCCAACCGGGAAAGCCCGGATGAATACAAAACTCAGAACGGCAGGCGCATTTTGCGCTTCATGTTCTTGCCGCCCATCTGCTTGACAACCTTCTGCATCTGTTCGAGCTGTTTGAGCAGGCGGTTCACATCCTCCACCTGCATGCCGGAGCCCGCCGCGATGCGGCGCTTGCGGGACGGATTGATCAGAGAGGGCTTCTCCCTCTCCTCCGGCGTCATGGACAGGATGATGGCCGCCGTGCGATCCATGATGCGGTCGTCAATCTCCACGTCTTTGAGCTGCTTTTCCATCCCCGGAAATTTATTGAGAATATTTTTGATCGGACCCATTTTCTTGACCTGCGCGAACTGTGCCAGAAGATCGTTGAAATCCAGCTTGTTCTGCATGATCCGTCGGGACATCTTTTCGGCTTCCTTCTGGTCAATCTTCAGCTGTGCTTCCTCGATGAGGGAGAGCACGTCGCCCATGCCCAGAATACGCGACGCCATGCGATCCGGATGGAAAACCTCCAGATCCTCCAGCTTTTCGCCCACACCGGCGAACTTGATCGGCTTGCCGGTCACGGAACGCACGGAAAGCGCCGCGCCGCCGCGCGTGTCGCCGTCCAGCTTGGTCAGAATCACACCGGTGATGTTCAGCTTCTCGTCGAAGGTTTTGGCCACGTTGACGGCTTCCTGGCCGGTCATGGCGTCCACCGTCAGCAGGATCTCATGGGGACCGATCTGGTCCTTGATCTCTCGGAGCTCTTCCATGAGCGCTTCGTCGATCTGCAAACGGCCGGCGGTATCAATCAGGACAAAATCGTTGCCGTAATCCTTCGCGCGGCGAATGGCCGCCCGGCAGATTTCCACCGGCTTCTCCGTTCCCATCTCAAAGACGGGGACTCCGGCCTTCGAGCCGAGCACCTGAAGCTGCTTGATAGCGGCGGGACGGTAAATATCGGCCGCAACGAGCATCGGGCGGTGGCCCTTGCTTTTGAGCATCGCGGCAAGCTTGGCGCAGTGCGTCGTCTTACCGGCGCCCTGCAGGCCGCAGAGCATCACAACCGTCGGCGGAGACGGCGGGGACGCCAGACGCGATTCGCCGCCGCCCATGAGCGCCGTCAACTCCTCGTTGACAATCTTGACCACCATCTGAGCCGGAGTCAGGCTTTCCATAACCTCGGCGCCCACGGCACGTTCACTGACCTTCGCCGTAAATTCCTTGGCAACCTTATAGTTGACGTCGGCCTCGAGAAGTGCCAGACGGACCTCCCGCATTGCTTCCTTGATATCGCTTTCGCTCAGCTTACCCTTGGATTTCAGCCGCTTGAACGCAGCCGAAAGCTTGTCTGCAAGGCCTTCAAATGCCAACGGAATCTCTCCTTTTCTCTCTTACTGATTCAAACGGCCCGCCAGATCGCGGATCAGCACGGCCCGCTGGTAAATGTCCCTCGAATAAGCAAAACTCTCGTTGCAGGCGATGATTTCCCGGGCCGCTTTCTGGATCTGCTCCAGCCCCGCCTGCATCCCGCGAAACCGCCGCGCCAGACCGAGCCGCTCCTCCATCTCCAGCAGCTGCGCCTCGGCGCGCTTGATGGAGTCGCGCACGCCCTGCCGCGTGATTCCCTCGTTGTCGGCAATCTCCGCAAGGGACAAATCGTCATTATAATAGTATTCAATCACTTCCCGCTGCTTCTGCGTGAGCATTTCCCCATAAAAATCCAGCAGGAAGGAGATTTCCAGATTCTTGGCCACGTTGGCGGCCTCCTCGCGCATTACTGTAAAGGATTCTTCTTTACAGTTGTGAATTATACCGCATTCGCACTTCCCTGTCAAGGGAAAAACCTTGCTCTTTTTCGTTTTCCAACACTTTCCCGCATTTTCTGTGATTTCCACAAAAGCGGTTGTCTGAACGCGTACTATGTGATAAAATGATCAAAAAATGAAGATCCGGATGAAACGCGCTCCGCGACAGGCGGAATACCATTCGTCCGCGGCAGAGACCGGGATTTCCGGCCAAAGGAGGAAAAATTCGCGATGAAAAAGGTTATCATCAGCGCCGACAGCACCTGCGATATTGGGCCGGAGCTGCAAGAGCGCTACCATATTCAGCTGCTCAACTGGAGAATCCTGCTTGACGGAAAGGAATACCTCGACAACGTCAACATTACGCCGGACGATCTGTACCGTGCCTGGCGTGAGCGCGGCATTCTGCCGAAATCGACCGGGGCCACCAGTGAGGAATACAAACAGCATTTCCAGCCGCTGATCGATCAGGGCTATGAGATCGTCCACATCGGCCTTGGCTCCGGGATCTCATGCTCCTACCAGAACGCCGTGCAGGCGGCGCGCGAGACGGGGCATGTCATCACCATCGATTCGCAGAACCTCTCCACCGGCTTCGGCCTGCTGGTGGTGGAGGCCGCCGAACTGGCACAGCAGGGGCTTTCCGCAACGGAAATTTACAGGAAGATCGAGGAGCTTCGGCCCCGTTCGCACGCCAGCTTTCTGCTGGACACGCTTGAATTCATGAAGGCGGGCGGGCGGTGCAGCGCGCTTGCGGCCTTTGGAGCCTCCATCCTCCAGCTCAAGCCGTGCATTGAAGTCGACAACTGCGACGGAAGCCGGATGCATGTGGGAAAAAAGTACCGTGGAAAAATGGATCAATGCCTGATGCAGTATGTCCGCAACAAGCTGAAGGGGCGCTCCGATTTGGATCTGCGCCGCGTCTTTATCACCCACTCCGGTTCGCCGGAAAGCGATATCCAGGCGGTCAAAAAGGAAGTGCAGCGCTGTGCGGATTTCAAGGAAATCTATGTCACGCGCGCCAACTGCACCATCTCCACCCACTGCGGCCCGAGAACGCTCGGCGTGCTTTTCCTGACCAAATAAGCCCGAAGCGCCGGGACAGCAACGACTGCCCGCATAAATGGAAATCAGACACAAAAACGGACCTCTTTCAGGGTTTTCCCGAAAGAGGTCCGTTTCATTTTGCAAAGCAGAATACTATCTGTTCAACGTTACGGTGACGACCGTTTCATGTCCCGCAAGATCGCGGGCATAGAAGCTGTAAGTGTCATATTCGTGAGCGAAAAAGACATTGGAGCCTTGGCTGTCCACCACGAACGGAACACCGTTCGTTCCGCCTTGAAATTGCTCGGCGGTCAGCGCTCCCTTATTGTAGACGGTCGCGCACAGATCCCCGTCCGCATCCGTAACGCGTATGGCAATCATAACCGTTCCGCCCATATTCAGCTGGGAAGTGACAATCTGCGGTGCGTTCGGACCGGAAGGAAGCTGGAAGGCCGCGCCGGTCATCCGTTCGCGGGGTACGGACAGGGCGGCCGCCAAATCCAGCATCCCGCCGGTCGCCGTCTTGCCCTGCAAAGCGGGGAGCGGAGAGGTTGTGGAAAGGAGCGTCCGTTTCACATCCGCCGGAGAACTCGTATCATAATAGGTATAGACCATAGCGGCGGCGGCTGTCACCATGGGAGCCGCCATGGAGGTACCGGACATAAAGCCGTAGGTTCCCGGCACCGTGCTGAGAATGTAGGTTCCGGGAGCCGCCAGATCCACCGAAGCCGCTCCGTAATTGGACGTGGTATGCAGCATCCCATTGCTGGTCAGATTGGCCACGGAAATCACATTGTCCAGATTGTAGGAGGCGGGATAGCATGGCGTTACGTCCGTATCCATCCCGTTGTTGCCCGCCGCCGCCACAAACAGCATCGAGGATTTTGCAATCGTCTCATACAGAGCCGGATCGTTCGCGAGCGTTCCCAGACTCAAATTGCAGATGGTCGCGCCGTTCGCCTCGGCGTACTGGATCGCCTGGATCACGGTGAGACTGCTTCCGAGCCCACTGTTTCCGCCCAGCGCTTTGAGGACCATCACCTTGACACATCCCCCGCGCGCTATCCCGGAAATGCCAATCCCGTTCCCGGACTGCGCCGCGATTGTTCCGGCCGCGTGCGTGCCGTGGCTGTCCTCCGTACCGGCATACAGCTGGTTGTTGTTCGCGTAAAAGTTCCAGCCGTTGGTGTCGTCTATGTAGCCGTTCCCGTCATCGTCAACGCCGTTGCCCGGAATTTCGTCCGCATTGACCCAGAGAGAGCCCTGCAAATCCGGATGACCGGTATCAACGCCGGTATCAATCAGCGCTACCACCACATCGCGGCTGCCGTTTCCGTAAATGGACCACGCCTCCTGCGCGCCGATGTCCACCCCCGCCGCCGAAGACAGCTCCGACGCAAGCGGCATCGGCATGGAAGCTCCCGCCACATTCTGGGTTCCGGAAACCGTCCACGGAGAACCGTAAACCGGATAGGAATCCGCTTGGTCCATGGAAAAGCTTCCGTCGTTGGAGAGCGCCCACTGCAAGGAAGAAAGCGTATCTCCTGTGGAAAGCGCCGTGCTTTCATAGGTGTAGTTGGGCTGGATTCGGGCTATCTCCCCGCTGTCTGCCCATTCCCGCAGCGCAGTCTCCAGCTCCGTCTGTCCGTCAAGCGTTTTGACCTCACAGCTCCCGTCGCGGTACTGTACCAGCACCTCGCCGCCGCTGTAATCCGCCGGATCCATGGAAACCACAACGGCTGGAGCCGTTTCCCGGAACTCTGCATTCCCCTGCGCCTGCACCGTCTGCGCACCGATTCCCAGCGCAGCCACACAGGCCAGCAGCAGGGAAAGCACGCTTCTTCGCTTTTTCATCCTTTGCGCCCCCTTTTTGACCCGGTTTTTCCGGGTAACTGTTTAAGAACAGTATAGATCATTTTTCTCAAAAAACAGAGGTAAACAAAGACAAATTTACAAATTATTCAAAATCAAAAATCGGTGAAGCCGAGCAAATTTTCAAGCCAATCCTTTCCCTCTTCCAGCAGGGAAGCCGTTCCGTCCGCGTTAACAGCAAAGGCGAAATCCACTCCGTCCGCCGTCAGGGTCAGTTCCCGCACTTCCAGCGCCGCCAGGGGCCGATTCTCCTCCAAGGCAAGCAGAGGAAGCTCCGCCGGAACGCTGAGCACGTTCCCCGTCAACTGCACTCCTTCCGGAAGGCGATCGGCAATCCGTTCCAGCACCCAGTCCACCGGGACGGGAAGCTTTCCCACCGACAGGGACAGCACCTGCGCTTCCAGCCGTTTTTGCACCGCGTCACGGCGGACCTCCAGCTCTGCCGTGAGATAGAGCGTCTTTCCGTTCCACACGGCGGGCACATACAGCGTCAGAAGCTGGCCGTCCTGCGTCCGAACCCGCAGCCCGTCCGCATCCAGCCAGGAAACGGGATGTTCCTGCGCCGCTGTGACAAGCATGCCGCACAGCTCTGCCGTTTCCAGATGAAACGAATCTCCCGTCACCAGGGATTTTGCCGCGCGGATCCCCGCGTCCTCCGGCATGGGAGACGGCTCCGGGCCGTCAAAGCCGGGATCGGAAAACAGGAGAATAACAGCGGTTACCACAAGCAGCACCAGCACACCCAACACCGCACCGGCGGCGATCCAGCCCTTTTTGCGCATAGGCTTCCCCCTTTTGGATGATTATTTCAGTTCCACAACCGTGACGCCCGCTTCGCCTTCCCCGTATGCTCCCAACCGGAAGCTTTTCACCATCGGGTGGTGGCGCAGATGCGCCTGCACGGCGGCACGCAGACGGCCGGTTCCCTTGCCATGAATGATCGTCACCTGATGCACGCCCGCCATGGAAGCGCTGTCCAGGAAGCGGTCCACGTTGAGGATACCTTCCTCCACCATCTGGCCGCGCAGATCGATCTCCATCGCGCCGCGTCCCGCGGAGGAAAGCTGCTTGGTCACATTGCGGGAACGGGCGCGGGGATCCTTTTTCTCCTTTTCCGGCTCGGAAAGGCGCAGATTTTCCTGCGGGACCCGCATCCGGATGATCCCCGCCTGCACCAGCACCGGCCCTTTCCCGTCCGGCGGCACCTCCAGCACGGAGGCTTTCTTGTTGATGTCGTAGATCAACACCGTATCCCCGGCGCGCAGCGGACGGGGCAGAATGTACTCCCCTTCCTCCTGACGGCGGCGGCGGATGGGATCGGCTTCCTCCTCCAAACGCTTCATGCCGCTTTTCAGCTTGGCTTTCTGTTCGGCGGTGAGCAGCTTATTCTGCTTTTTGCGCAGCTCCTCCACCTCGTTGAGCATGGA
>DVGZ01000036.1 GCA_018712435.1 Candidatus Caccousia avicola | reverse complement strand
CAGAGCGCACCCTTGTAGGTGAACACGTCGCCCACCTGCACCGCGATATTCGCGTGCCAGTTGCGCCCCTCCAACGCGGGCTGAACGGAGAGCAGCTCCTCGTCCGAGATGCGCCCGTCCGCCACGGCGGTTCGAAGCAGCAGGCCCAGTACATTCGGGAGCGCCTCGTCCGCCGATACCGAGATGAAGCTCTCCAGCGGCAAAGCCTGCATTAGTAGCTCGTCCGTGAGCACCATCCCTTCCTCAAGCGATACCTCGTCCGGGAAGACAAGCGCCTGCTCCGCCGTCACCTGTGTCATCTGAAAGGCGTCCCCGGAGAGGTTGTAGGTTGTTTCCGATAGCCGTTTTGCCACGACGAAAGAGGAGCGGATGAGCGTTCTCACCCGCCCCTCGAAGGGGATTGCGATATACATTTGAAGACCTCCTTACCCGACGGCAGTGCCGCCGCTGTTGTAGACCACTTGCAGATAGGGCTTGTAGGTATTGTCCGTTCCTGCCATGCGCATATAGCAGTTCGACCAGTTGGAGGAGCCAAAGTTGTAGGGCGACTCGTACAGGCACAGGCCGCCGTACGTTCCGTTCGCCAGCCCCTGCACCGCGGCAAGCGGGATAGCAAACGTCGCCTGCTGCGCGCGGCCAATGGTGCCGATGGCCCCGTAGTTTGCCGCGATGGAGGGCACGCCGCTGGCCGTGGTGTTGGTGATGGCGCACAGGTACAGCGTCTTGGCCGAACTGGAGCCGCTGCCGGTCTTGCGGTACAGAGTCAGCGTCGCGGATTTAAGCGACATGCCGGAGAGCACGCTGCGCAGATTGCCAAACCACATGCAGCCATAGTTCCAGCTCAGGCCGCTGGAATATCCGTAGTCCGAATACACGCCCTGCACCACATCTACGGTATCCGAGCGCCAGCCCCCGCGATAGGACTTGGTGAGCGTGGCGTACTGCACCGTTGTGCTGTCAGGCACAACTACCGGGATGGCCGTGCCGTAGTCCACGGTCACATTGGCGTCGAACAGCTGTCCATTGTTACCGGCGACGCGGCTGCCGTTTGGGACTGTTCCGGTGGCAATGATGTATCCCGCGTACAGTTCCCGAAAACCCACGTTGCCGTTAGCGCTCATCTCCATGAGGACGTTTTCGTTGTTCGCAGGGTCAAGGAGCTGGAGCAGAAAGTTTTCCGTGGTGATGGCGACGTTGTTTCCCCCAATGGTGATGCCGCTGGTCTTGAGCTCCTGCGCGCCGACGGCTATCCATGCCGAGCCCGTATACCGCTTGAGAATGGGCGGAGAAAGGGATGTGTCCAGCCAGAGCATGTTGGTGTAGAGGGTGGTGGGCGCGGTGTTGCTGCGATAGACCTTCTCGGTGTTGTAGAGCGAAGTGCTGACCTTAAGCGCGATGTTGTTGGCGTTTTGCGTGATGCGGGACTCCGCATCGGTCATACGCCTCGCCATGCCATAGATGTCCTCGGGCGCGGCGCTCCAGTCCGTCCAGTTACTCAGTACCTCCAGCTTGACGTTGCGGAAGCGAACCGTGCCGGTTGTTCCGTTTGCCGAAGCTGTGCCCAGCGCAAAGTACGCGATTGCGACAGGGTTGTACGAAGTCAGATTCAGCGGCCCATACCGCAAGCGCACCCAGTCCTCATCCGACGCCACAAAGCTGGCGTCTGTTGTACGCAGATACCAGCCCAGGCCAGAGGTCTTCAGCACGCCCGCATCCATGTACTGGTAATACACCCAGAACCCTGAGTAGATGCCGGGCGTCGTGGCTTCCGAGGCATCGACGTTCTGCCTTTGGATGTCCAGAGAAATGCGAATGGCGGATCCGCTGTTGCTATGAGAGAAAAGATCATCCGACACGGGCAATGTCTTTTGAACCAGATAGGTTGCGCTTCCATCTTCATCGCAATAGCGGTTGTCGGTAAAAAGGAAAGGCCCGTCGCTTTCCAGGCAGTAATTCCGACCTTCGTATTTCTCAAAGGCGTAGAGCGCGGACGCCGCCACCGTCGCCGTGATGGCCTGCGGGGTGATTTTCTGCTCGGCAGACTGCACGCGTGTGGAAAGGGAATTGACCTCCGTCTGATCCGCCTTGAGCGCGATGGCAGCGTCGGTCTGCTCAAAACGGGTGGCCATCTCCCGGCGTGTTTCGTCGATGGCAACAGAAGCCTCATAGGCCACTTGAGACAGTGGCTTGAACGCGCCGTCCACGAAGCGGTAGAGCGGGTGCTCCGGAAACAGTGTGGTCTGGTATTCGCCGGTGAGCGTGCCCAGAGCCATGTAGGTCAGCCCGTCTTCCTCCGTAGGAACGGTGCTGGTCAGGTAGTTTTCCACCGGCGTGAACGTCGTTCCAGCCAGAATACCCACAAGATAGCAGGTTGTACCGACGGTTCCGGAGAAATCGGGGTCGGCATTACGCAGGTAGCAGAAGGGATAAGTAAGATAGAAACCAGCGCCGTACGCCCCGGCAGATACCGCGGAGGCACAGTAGAGTATCGGCCGGGTTACATCGAAAGGCACCGAGTTTGTCACCTGAAAACAGCCTTCTTCATCCCCGACGGCGAGCCTTCCCGCACTGATGGCGGACTTGGCCTTGAGGGTCGTTCCGATGCGAATGCGGTCGTAGGTATCGGTGTTGTAGTTGGCGTCTGCCCACCAGCCTTTGGGAATGGATGTGGAATAGATGACGACATTTTCCCGGTAGGTCAATCGCACGACATTTCCGGAGGTGTACTGCGTGCCCAGCCGTGTACTGCCGCCAAAGTAGCATGGAATCGCACCGGTAGTGCTGCCGTCCGCAAGCGTAAGATCGAGCGTTACGTTGCTTCCGGAGCCGACAGGCAGCCAATAGGTAATTTGCTGTCCATCGTGAAGTTCCGAAAAGCTGACGTTTCCCGTCCACGCCGCAGTATACGAGGTCTGTGTGCCCACCACAAACTCCGGACCAGAACCGGTCGCGGTGATGGCTGCAAGATCCTCCCTGTACTGATCGCTGCCCGTGACGGTGGACACAATCGCGTCCTCCGTGAGCTTCAGTTCCGCCGCGCTGACCCGTTCATTCAGCGCGTCCAGTTCCTCCTTGTCCGCCTTGCCGGAAACCATGAGCTTCAGGTAAGTGTTGGAGGTGATGTCCATAGCGTTCAGGGCGGCGACGGTCGCTTCGCGGGCGAAGAGCGTATCCACATCGAGGTTGGCGGCGATGAGGCTTCGGATGACGGCGTTGTTGGCGAAGATGTCCTGCACGTTGAGCGTCCCGGCGGTGATCGTGCCCTCGATGATCTTCTCCCCGCCGTCGATGCTCTGATCCGCCACGTCGTCGTTGGCGATCTGCTTGAGTGTCGTGACGACCTGTCCGCCTTCATCCACGGACAAGGCGTAAAAATGCCCGTCCGTGCCTTTGACCACCAGCTCGCCGACCGTCAGGGAGGCCATGTTCGCTTCGGTCACGGCCAGGCGCGCGATGTAAAGCTTGCCCGCCGTGCCCTGGGTGATGATGGCGGTATCGGTGGCCAGATCCCTGATGTGGGACCAGTCGATGTCGGCTGTCTGCATCTGGGCCTTGACGATCTCCGCCGTGGCGGCCGTAAGCGTGGTGATCGCCGCCCAGTCGATGTTCGCCTCGTCGATGGCGGCGGCGGTGATCTGCGCCTTGCTGACCTGCGCGATGCTGGCTGTGAGCGCCTCGATGTCCGCCCAATGGATGTCAGCGCTCACGATATTGGCCGTGGTCAGCTGGGCCGCGGCGATCATGGCCACGGAGGCGTAGAGGTCGTCGGTGGTGATGCTGCCCGCGGCCAGCTCCTTGATTTTGGCCGTCACCGCGGTGAGCGCGTTCACGTTTAACGTGTCGATGAGCGCCTCCGCGATGTGGGCGCGGGTGATACAGGCGTCCTGGATATGCGCGCTGCCGATGGCCGCGTTTTTGATCTGAAGCGACCCGACCGCACCGTTTTGCAGATGACCGGAGCCGATGGAGTTGAGCATCAGCTTCGTACCGCTGATCGACCCGGACGCCAGCTGACGGGCG
>DVGZ01000035.1 GCA_018712435.1 Candidatus Caccousia avicola | reverse complement strand
TCGGCGACTTTGTTGTCGGCGATTCTGTACGCTCGAACCTGCTCATCGGAGAGATCATCCACCAGGATGCAAGGCACGCGCTCCATGCCAAGCAGCTGCGCCGCCTTGTAGCGGGTATGCCCTGCAATGATGGTCCCTTCCCTGTCAACCAGGATCGGCACCCGGAAACCGAAGTTCTTGATGCTTTGAGCTACCGGTTCAACGGCTGCATCGTTATTGCGGGGATTATGCTCATAGGGGTGAATCTCAGAAATGTCTCGATACGAAATCTGCTGTTCTTTCACTGTTACTCCCTTCTCTGCATTTCTTGCTTTACAGGGAGTGATGCGGCTTTTCGCCTCCTTTCCGGCCAAACAAAAAGCCGCCCGAGGCGAATCGGGCGGCTTCATGGCTATGATTAGAATTTTACGGATACAATTTTACCACATTCAAATTGCCTTGTCAATGACATGATTTTGACAAATTTAGGGTTCGTTGTCAAGAGCATCGACCCCAAACATGAAGACCGACACCTGCGCTGTGGCCGACGAGAGGTCTCTGTAGACCTGTCTCGGCGAAATCTGCAGATCGGCCGCAATCTGATCGTAGGTCGGCTCATCGTCGGAGATATAGTAGCGCCGCAAGACCTGGCACTCCCGCCGGGCGGTCCGGCCATCCGCATTGTCTGCCTTCTGGTTGCAGTAGACCTCATACATGCTCAGGACATTGTCGATGTGCTTCATGATGATCTTCGTGCGGCGGCAGGACATGCGGATCGACTCAACCACAGCCATCCGATTCTTGTTCATCATCATATCCAGCAGCTCAATGGCCTCTTCTTCCTCGGATCCATCGTGATCTCCTTCTTCATCCGTGTAGACTGCCCCTGTGCAGTGCAGCTTGAACTTGCGGTAGTTTTTCAGGAGCAGCTGGGTATTGTGCAGTCGCCGGTCCCGCCGCTCTTCGAGCTGCGTATCCTGTTCGGTGACTACTGCCTTTGCGGTCTGCTTTGCCGTTTCCTTGATGACGGCCATGATATCTGCTGGAAGTTCCATTGCGCGCCCTCCTGGCCTATTGCCAAAATCACAAAATTAGTATATAATAGGCTTGTGTTCCGGGGGCCGCGCAAGCGGCTCTCTTTTTTTGTGGTTTTACTCGCGCCGTAGCCATGCAAGGCACTGATCCAGGTCGATGAATTCTTCGCACCAGGCATCCCCGGTCATGTTGTCAATACCAACCCAGCGCTTACCGTTCTGCTGGTAGAATAATCCCCGCGGCTCACGGCTCTGAATGATGGCATCGGCCTCTGCCTGCGTGACTTCCTTTATTAGGAACTCTTTATACATCCTGCGGCCTCACTTTTTCTTCTTTTTGCGCTTGCCGGCCTTCGAGCGGTCTTTGCCGGGCTTGGCATGATAGCTGGTCATGGTCTGATACCGGCGGTAAGCCCCGCCGTCATGGCGCTTCTTGCTGTTGTTCATAAGTACCTCCATCTCAGATAAACGGACAATCGACGCCGAGCCAGATAGGCGGCTGTGCGTTGCCGATCACGCTAAACCAGAGCCGGCCGGTAAAGAGCAGCTTCAGTCGCTCCCAGAAAGACAAATGCCAGCAGGAGATCACCTGTCCCTCCCCGCGGAACGCCGGGAGCTGTTCCACTTTATCTTTCATGCCCGCCGGAGCGGTGAATACGATATTCTGCTGCTTAAACTCAATCGGACTCATAGTCGGCCTCCATCAGTTCTTCAAGGCGAGCCTTGGCGCGGGTAAGGACATCAATCTGATGCACTGCCCGCATCCTGGCAGCCGGCATCGCTTTCTTGAGCACCGGAGAGATAGCCCCGAAAACATCTTTGGCATAGTCAGGAGGATTGGCCGTCTTTTTTGCCTCATCAATGAGGCCCTGCAGCTCACCCAGGAGTTTGAGGTCATTCTTAAAATTACTCATTTTCTTTTTCCTTTCTGGCATTACGCCGCTTGATGACGCGAGTCGCATCTTCGTGCATTCTGCTCCACTGCACTGCAAACCAGATTTTCCAGCTGTCGCACATCTTGGTGCAGTACGTTTTTTCTGCGCATGATTTGCAGGGTCGCAACGATGGTCACCTCCTAAACAAACTGCTTCGGCGGCGTTTCAAAGCTCTCACCAATCTTTTTCCAAAGGTGCAGGCAGTACGGGTGGAGGTTGATATATTCATTTTTCGGCGGATGAAACTGCACAACGCATTCATCCTCGCCCCAGAAGATATCCTTGATCCTGCACATCTCTTCCCATGTTGGGCAGCGGTTGCGCAGGCTCACACTGACGTGTTCCCAGCCTCCTGCCCAAGATGCAATAACGGCCATTTCTCGCGGCTCTTTGTACTGTTTACCGGTAAGATAGCAAGCCATGCCATCAAACCCAAAATCCACGATTTTGATTCGTTTGTCGCTCTTGATTTCGGCTATCGTTCGCATTGTCAGTCCTCCATCTTGGCCCCGCAGTGCGGGCAGAATTTCCATCGGTCATCTTCTGCATCGGCGCTTACTTCATATTCGCACTTGCTGCATTTCAAGATCTCGAAGCTAAGTTCTCCGTACTCCAACTGGTCAACCTTTTCCCATTTGCCTTTCAGCTCCTTCACCTGCTCCCGCGTGGGACCGCTCAGAGCGGTGATAGCTATGCCCAGCGCATTGGATGTCCTGAATGCAGAATCGACGTCCTCTGCCTGAACGTTAATCATGTATTGCATTCTTAAAGCTTTAATTTCTTTAACTGCTTCGTTCCGTGTCATAGTAAATTCTCCTGTATTTTCAGTCATGCGAGAAGCCCAGGAATCAGCATAAACCAGAGCAGAGACCATTTTCCGGTCATATAAATGCTGATGCCAACGACCACGGCCATGGAAATCCAAGCGGCCGCAGTGGAGACCCAATCCCATCTCATGCCTTATTCACCCCCATCCTCAACTCATTGATGACGGACTGCACAGCTCCGGCTCCGAAAACACGGTCATAAGAGCTTTCGTCAAGGCCATCGTCGTATGTAAGGTCAATGTAGATCGATTTGCCCTGGACCACTTTTCCGTAGACGGGATACCTTGGTGTAAGCTGGTCAAATCGCTGCCCGGCATTCACCTCCAGTGCATCCAGTACTTTGTATTTATCCAGGCCCAGGATATTAACCATCGTCCTCCCCTCCTTTCAGGTCCACGCCCTCCAACCTTGCCCGGTTTTCCAGAACGCACAGATACCAGCGCATCGCTCGCATTTGACCATCATACAGATTGCGAGAGCAAGTAGGAGCGAACTCCAGAGTTCCTGCATCCCATTTGTTCAGCATAGCGCACAACTTGTCGTAACGAATCTTGAGCTGAAAATATTCAGCTCTGAAGCGGTCTTTGTAGTCATCGCTGACCATCAGCTTGGCAGTGTCTTTCAGCGTCATGGCGATCCTCTCTTTCGGCATTCTATTGAAGAATTTATCGCACAGCTTGCGCGCTATGCACAATGCGATTCCATATATGACCAGGAACCCAGCAATCTGGCCATTCACTTGTAGACCCTCCCCGTTCTTTTGTCGATGAGCGTCACGCGGCCCATGATTTCAAAGCCCGCACCATCAGCAACGTAACGCAGAACGTGTACCAAATCTCCGATACGCTTTTCATCTTTGAGGATATTTTCTTCCGCCTGTGTTCTGGTGGGATCAGCGGCGCCGCTGGGGTTGTGGCCATATCGTGTATCGGGCATTATAGCTCTCCTTCCAATTTGTCCAAGACAATATAGTGCTCCTGCGGGCCAGCCGTTTTTCCGGGTGGCCGGCGCTTCACGAACGTAACCCGATAACCAGCTTTGAGCATCAGACGTCCAACTTCCAGCCTCTCTGTTTCTGATAAGCCCATCCCAGTTTTTGCCGGCGTTAAAAGAATCTCTTTTTTATCCTGCACTCTGTTCCACCTCCATCAGGTCGCGCATCAGTTCATCTACCAGGAGCTGCCCTGCGTGAGAGCCGGTGCGGATGACGCTGCCCTTTTCTTTCAGCTCGTCAAACTCCCGCATACGTGCGGCCCGCGACTTCTCTGCAAAGCCAATTTCTGCGACACTCATGCGCTGCTGGATGACCTGCTGCCACTCGGCAAGGAACAGCTTGGCATCTTCAAGATCCGCGTACTGCTCGTTGTTATAACTGCGTTTCTGGCGGATGGTTCCGCCGGGCTCAACCTCCAGCGTATACCAAGGTGTATTGGGTTCTGCTTTCTGGCGCAGGAATAAGATATAGCTTTCTCTCGTAGCAATCCGCTCAAAATACCTGGTACCGCGCTGGATACAATGGTCAAGAAACCGGCTCTCTTTCCAGAATATCCTTGGCACCTCCGGGTACACGGATGATGTATTTTTCGCCGTCGTATTCATAGGTCTTTTTGATCTTGCGCATGACCTGTTCCACGCTATATTTACCTTCCAGGTCGGCGGCTTCTTTTTCGATCTGATGGGCCATATTTTTGACACTTTTTGTTCGCGCAATTTTATATCGCTGCTGCACCAGCTCGTCGTGCCGGCGCTTCAAGTCAAGTGGATACCGCACATTCTCAAGCGTCATATTCATCCCGGCATTTTGCGCCATATCCAAGTAGTCTATCCAGTCCGACGCAACCCTGGAATCAATGACACCATCATATTTTCCGGTTATGCGGCGGGTCTGATGGCGGAGATATTTCAGGGATTTAGACAGCCCATATTCATGGAGCGTATCCTGGATTCGGTAGGTCGAAAGCGCACTCACCATCTGTAGGTTTTGGGCCGTGATCTGCAGACCAGCCTTTTTCCATCCGGCGGCCTCATTTATCCGGGCAAAAGTATCTTTACGGCCCCGGATCAGGGCCAACTCCTGCCGGTTTAAGCCGAAGACGCCGTAATAAGTTTTGGAGCTGAGATTGATGTACTGATGGTTGCAGGTGCCGCCGTCCGAACCGTCAAGATAACTACCAAGAGCGTCCGACCACCCGGTTTTGATAAGGCTCTCTGCCATTGGATACCGCCGGGTTGCTTCCCAAAACCTGACCTCCCAATAGAAATGGCAATTTCGGTCATATTTTCTGATCCAGCCAGATTTCATAACTTTCCGCAAATCTGTTTCAAAACGCGGTTCCCATGCGGCATAAACTCTTGGCTGATAGTAACCAGTTGATGCTGTCATTCCCTTGGAAATATCTGCGCTCTGGCACATGACGTATTTCCACTCATAACCGTGTAAATACTCTTTTTTCCAATGTTTGACGGCCTGCCCATCCGTCCACCATATATCCCCCGGATAGATATCCATCTTCGCCCTGTGATGCGTAAAGCTGAAATGCACCACCATCCTGCGCACCCAGACGGCGCCGTCATCCGGTTGGCTCAGGAGGAAGGTCCTCGCCCGCCATACCCGGAAGGATGGGTACTGCGTATTGTAGACCTGCATCTCGTTGCCGCAGCACTTGCAGACAGCCATCTCCTTATGCTTCAGCTCACGGCCCAGGACGCTGTATTCTGCGCCGCAGCTGTCGCACCGTACACGCTGTACAGGTATCGTCTCCCTGACGCCGCCAGGGGCCACACGGCGCTCTTTGATGTTGGTGATCCACAGGAATACCGATTCCGTGCAGCACGCCAGGATGCGCTTCTCGAGATCTGAGGGCAGCTCAGGAAGACCTGCAAACATTCTCTGCGTTTCCTGTTCCTGCATCGCGTTCCGTGCCTCTCTCTTTTTCCGGCTGGCGAAATCCAGCGCCGTGCGGATAATGCCCATCAAGCGGCCCGGTCTCCGGTCGTTGAAGTAGTCCTGCAACAGTTCGGATTCAGGCTGTGTGGCCGCAATGCCCTCGATATAGGCAAGTGGACGACCGTAAACTGCTTCGATCTGGTCCGGGAACATCTGCCGGCGGGTAGGGTGCTTCTCTTTGCGCAAAGCACCCGTCCAATAGTCGCCGCAGAAGCGCCAAACCACCAGAGGGGATTTGCAGTTGTCCCAGACAGCCACGGTCAGGGTCTTGCCCTTGATGTACCTGCCCTTTCCCTCCCCTGCGGCCACCGATATGCACAACTTGGCATCCAGCGGCGGACGCTGCGGTTCCGGGGTGTAGAGCATCAATTCCTCTGCTTTTTTCATCTGCTTGCTGCCTCCAATTCTGCGTAGGTGTATGCGGTATCGGGGAGGACCTTGACCCCGTCCACCTGGCATATCACACAATCCGTGTCTTTGATGCTGCACAGCCAGTCATCCAGCCTTCCCGAAACCGGGCCGCCGCTGTATGCGATATGAAACGGCCCTTTCTGACAGTCCT